>NZ_JASJOU010000001.1:325304-650609 GCF_030068605.1 Xanthocytophaga agilis | reverse complement strand
CTGTTGAGTCTGATACCAGTGTACCATTTTTTTATTCTTATATGATCAGCAAGTGATTAACGCTTGTCGGTTGGTTACCGGGAATCAGAAAATTATCTATATTTAGTAGGGAAATAACAAATCGCCATGCCCCTCCATGATCCGATTTCTTTCATATGTGTTACCTGTCTGCATTCTTCTTACAGGATGTTTGTCTCGCACTATCCACACACCACAATCACATCATGGAACATTAGATCTTCTTACCTGGAATTTTGCCAGCGATGGTACTGTAAAACTAAATGGTGAATGGGATTTTATCTGGCTTGATGCATTATCCAAAAAAAATCCGGATACTCATACCTTCATACAGGTTCCTGGTTCATGGAATAATCAACCTGTAGGAGGACAAAAAATAAAAAGTCAGGGTACAGGCATTTACCGGTTACAAATCCGTATTCCGCCAGCTTATAAATCCAGTGTTCTGGGTTTGCGACTACCTATCATATCTACTGCCACCAAGATTACCATCAACAATGCACATGTCTTTAGTGCTGGTTCTCGAACCTTACCCGAATATAAACCGGACATTGTTCCTTTTGTTGCCAATGATACAGTTATTAAACTCACCATTGTTGCTTACAACTTTTATCATGACAAGGGTGGACTCCGATATCCGATCGAGATTGGCTTGATATCCGATATTGAGCATCTCAGAGATATCTCTATTGCAACAGACTTCTGGTTGTTAGGAGGTATTTTATTGATGGCCTGTTATCATCTGGGGTTGTTTCTCATCAGAAGACAAAGCTATGCTGCTTTATATTTTTCCATTTTCTGTTTCCTGATTGTTATTCGTGTGCTGGTAACTGGCGAGTATTCTATCCGTTATTTTACCCATATTAGCTGGTTTGCACTCAAACGTATTGAATATCTGGTATTTTACCTACCATTCTTAGTTTTTACATTATTTATACGAACGATTTTCCCGGATCTTTTCCCAAAAAAAATCTTTCTATCTATCTGTGTAATCATTTGTATCTGTGTCGTCATTGTACTTGTTACACCTACTATATTCTTTACTGGATTTATAGATTACTTCTACCCTGTTGGTGCACTGATGATGATCTATGGATTGGTTATTGTCATTCAGGCCGTTCGAATCAAAGCACTTGGTAGTCTCTTTTTTCTGATAGGGTATATTGCCGTTTTTCTAGCGTATCTCAATGATGTTTTGTATACAAAAGGCTATATAGCAACAGGGGATCTGATTTCGGTTGGTTTATTTGTATTTCTATTGGGTCAGGCTTTATTACTGTTACAATATTATTCTCAAGCATTTACGGCTCTTGAAATAGCCAACACCAAACTTTCCGACCAAAATACGATCATTAATCTCCAGAATGAGGAACTCAAAGGTCTTAATGATGAACTGGACAACTTTGTTCGCCGTACCTCACACGACCTTCGGGCACCTATTGCTTCTGTAAGGGGGCTTATTCACATTGCTCAGAAAGAAACTGATACTACTAAACTTCAGGAGTATTTCCTGTTACAGGAAAAAACATTACATAAACTGGATCGCATCATTCATGATATTCTGGATTTTTCAAAAAACAAAAGATTAGAAATTGAACATGAACCTATTGACTTCCCCAAGTTACTTCAGGAAACACTGGAAAATCATCTTTTCATGGAGCATGCTACACACATCGAAAAAATCACAGAATGTCAGGTAACTCATGTTTTTTATTCAGATGCCAAACGTCTGGAAATTATATTAAATAATCTGATATCCAATGCCATCAAATACCATGATCCAGCAAAAGAGAATCCTTACATTAAACTCAGTGTACAAGCCGATGACAAAGAAGCGCTGATTACAATTGCAGACAATGGTCTGGGTATTGCAGAAGAACATCATCAGAAAATATTTGACATTTTTTATCGTCTTGGCAATCATCCCAACAGTACAGGAGTGGGTTTATATATCGTAAAAGATGCGGTTGCAAAGTTAGGTGGTACGATTACCCTGGAATCTAAATTGAGGGCAGGCAGTACATTCCACATAAAAATTCCTAATTTGGCGCCACAATATTAAAAGCAGTCCACTGTTATGAAAAAGAAACTATTTTTAACTGCTGCATTAGTTACAGGCTTACTTTCTTGTTCACCCAAAAAAGACGTACCCATGCTGGATACCAATGACGAAAATTTGCTTAAAGAAGAAGTAACAGACAACAAACTGACGATTTATCAGGTATTCACCAGATTATTGACTAACACCAAACATGTTAACAAAAAATATGGCACACTGGAAGAAAATGGGGTTGGGAAGTTTAATGATATCAATGAACGCCTCCTTGGTGAGGTAAAAAAAATGGGATTTAGTCATATCTGGTACACTGGTGTTATTGAGCACGCTACCATGACTGATTACACCAAATACGGAATACCACTGGATGATGCAGATGTAGTAAAAGGTCGTGCAGGTTCTCCTTATGCGATAAAAGATTATTATGATGTCAGTCCTGATCTGGCAGTGGATGTACCTAAACGCATGCAGGAATTTGAGGCATTGGTATCTCGTACACACAAAGTGGGGTTAAAGGTTATCATTGACTTTGTACCAAACCATGTAGCCCGCACCTATCATTCTGATGCCAAACCAACAGGTGTGCAAGATTTAGGGGAAGGAGACGACAAATCCAAGATCTTTGATACCAAAAACAACTTCTATTATCTGCCAGGTACTTCTTTTCGGGTACCACATGAGTACCATGCGCTTGGAGATCTACCCCACCCAACCAAAGATGGACATTTTGATGAAACGCCTGCGAAGGCAACCGGCAATGACCAGTTTACTCCCGGTCCTCATGTAAATGACTGGTTTGAGACTATTAAGCTCAATTATGGAGTGGATATTGTCAATAACCGGGCAAGACACTTTGAACCAATCCCTAATACGTGGGAAAAGATGCGTGATATTCTGCTCTTCTGGACGAAAAAAGGTGTAGATGGCTTCCGGTGTGATATGGCAGAAATGGTTCCGGCAGAATTCTGGGGATGGGTAATTCCTCAAATCAAAGAAGCGAACAAAGATCTTGTATTTATTGCCGAAATCTATAATCCATACGAATACAACAACTATATTGATAAAGCAAAGTTTGATTATCTGTATGATAAAGTAGGGTTGTATGATACGCTACGTTCTGTTATTCAACATGGCACCTCAGCCAATCTGATTTCTGCCAACTGGAAAAACCTGCAGGGAATCAATAACCATATGCTTAGGTTCATGGAAAATCATGACGAACAACGAATTGCCTCTCAATTCTTTGCAGGAAAGCCAGAAAAAGGTATCCCGGCAATGGTAGTAAGTGCAACATTGAACTCAGGTCCGGTCATGGTCTATTTTGGACAGGAAGTAGGCGAACCAGCTTTGGGAGAGGAAGGATTTAGTGGTGATGATGGAAGAACAACTATTTTTGATTATTGGGGAGTACCTCAGTTTCAGAACTGGATGAGTGTAGACCGTTATGATGGTGTAACACTGGAACCTTCTCAGCAACTACTCAGAGAGAAATATGTAAAGTTACTTAACTTCTGTGCTACCAGTGAAGCAATCCGTAAAGGTGGCTTGTATGACTTACAGGCTGCTAACAATGGTGGCAAGACTGCTGGCTATGAAGAACATAAAATCTATAGTTATCTGCGTTTTACCGAAAATCAAAAATTACTGGTTATCGTTAGTTTTGAAGAAAGTCTCAAACGCCGTATTAATGTACGTATTCCAACCAATGCCCTTGCAGCTATGGAGTTGTCAGCAACAGCTAACTATGATCTGAAATGTGTATTGGGTGACCACAAACCTGTCTCATTCAATGCTGCAAACGTGACAGATCCCAATAATGCACAAGCAGGTATTCCATTAGAGCTCGAACCTTTAACCGGATATATTTTTGAGATCAAAGAAGAGTCAAAATAACCTTATTAGTGATTGCCTAAAAAGCCTCTGGATATAAATTCAGGGGCTTTTTTTATTATAATCTGGCAGCACAAACGATTTTTTTATCCCATCTATTCTGGTCAAAGGAAATAGGAACTTTTCTTTTACTCCCCTACCCTTTCTTGCTCATCCTACCCAATTAAACTCAGCATGTAGACCTATTTATTCTATTTGTCTTGACATTTCCTGAGTTGGTCCATTTTATAAATAGACCTCAGATTTTCTTCAGATGTTTAGATTCTAATCCCTTATCTAATCTCCCAATTAGGGAATAATCATAACAACATTTTACATTTTTCATAAATGAACACTCAACTCAAAAAAACTGCAACACAAAGAACTATTACCCTCCCATTGTTGAGTATTTTCTTTGTTCTTCTGACACAATTTGCTTGCGCACAAAATCGACCTGTGTATTATGAAGTATTTGGAGTAATACTGGACGCAACAGATGGGAAGCCTGTAGAAGGAGTCAATGTTGTTCTGATCAGTAGCAAAAACAATACGCAACAACAGGGAACCATCACCAATGAGAAAGGAGCTTTTACTCTGCATCTGACTGAAGCAGGTACCTTTCATCTGAAAGCCAGTTTTGTTGGATACAAATCCATTGAACAGGATATTACTGTTACTACCAAAAGCCTTAATCTTGACAAGATCAAGATGGAGCAAGCCACTATCAAGCTAAGAGATGTATTGGTAGAAGCTAAACCCAATCCTGTAGAACAAAAAGGAGATACAACGCAATACAATGCAGGTTCTTTTAAAACACATCCGGATGCAACAGCCGAAGATCTGGTTACAAAAATGCCTGGCATTTCAGTTGAGAATGGTACAGTAAAAGCTCATGGAGAAGACGTAAAAAAAGTACTGGTAGATGGGAAGGAATTCTTTGGAGATGACCCAACCGTAGCTCTACGCAACCTCCCAGCTGAAGTAATTGACAAAATTCAGGTGTATAATCAGTTAAGTGATCAGTCTCAGTTTACAGGCTTCAATGATGGCCAAACCCAGAAGACGCTGAACATTGTGACCAAATCAGATAAACGGAACGGAACTTTTGGTAAAATGTATGCAGGATATGGCACTAATGAACGCTATTCTGTAGGAGCAACTATACACAGATTTCAGAATCAGCAGCGTTTCTCTCTTATCGGAATTTCCAATAACATCAATCAGCAAAATTTTTCTTCACAAGACCTCCTTGGAGTTAGTACTGGCAATGGTGGTGGAGGTGGTCAGGGCGGACGTGGTGGAGCCGGAGGAGGTGGGGGCATTGGTGGAGGAGGTGGAGGAAATAGTGCCAGTAACTTTCTGGTTGGTCAGCAAAGTGGTATGAACACGACAAATTCTATTGGACTGAATTATACAGATGAATGGGGTAAAAAAGTAAAAATTACAGGTAGCTATTTTTTCAACAAGTCCAACAATACAACCAATAGCTTAACAGAACAACAATATTTTATTTCGAACAATACCTATACCGAAAATAATCGGGTTAATAGTATCAACTACAACCACCGCTTCAATCTGAGATTTGAATATACTATTGATTCAGCTAACTCATTGTTGATTACCCCTCGACTCAATTTGCAGAACTATAACTCAGGTAGTCTCTTATCAGCTCTGACAGCCTCACCCGAAAGTCAACTGACACAAGTTTATACTGACTATAACTCAAAAAATAACGGATATACTTTTACCAACGAAATTCTGTTCAGACATAAATTCCAAAAGAGAGGACGTACATTTTCAGTAGCTGTCACAACCAATTTTAATGACAAAAAAGGACAGAATAAACAATATTCAGAAAATCAATACTTTACCACTGACTCATCAGCGATTATCAATCAACTCTCAGACACTCGTTCAGATGGATCTACGCTAGGAGCAAGATTTTCCTATACCGAACCTATAGGTAAGAAAAGTATACTTGAGTTTAACTACAATCCCTCCTATACACTCAGCAATTCAACTAAAGAAACCAATGCATTCAATGAAATCACAAAGACCTATAGTATACTGGATACCTCTCTTTCTAATAATTTTAAAAACACAACCTGGACGCAAAGCGGAGGTATGAGTTATCGGTTACGGGGAGCCAAGTATAATTTCTCTGTAGGTACAAATTATCAGCGTGTAGCACTGAACAGTTCGGAGCTATTTCCAACAGATCTGAAAGTAAATAAAACCTTCAATAATCTGATGCCTACAGCTATGCTTGAGTATCGGTTTACTAAAAGCACTAACCTTCGGGTCTTTTATCGTACATCTACCAATACACCCAGTATTTCGCAGTTACAAAATGTAATCAACAATAGCAACACCGTTTTGGTCACTACAGGTAATCCTAACCTGAAACAGGAATATGTACATAGTATCATGCTTCATTATGGCAAGGTAAATACAGGCACTATGCAAAATATGTTTGTTTTCGCCAATGCTACTTATACAACCAATTACATTGCAACTTCTACTTTCACAGCCTCAACAGACACATTGTTGGCAGAGGGAATACTCCTGTCGCAGGGAGCGCAGTTATCACGTCCAGTCAATATGGCTAGTTCCTGGAATGTACGTAGTTTCTTTGTATATGGGTTACCTGTAGAGCTATTAAAAAGTAACTTCAATATCAATACTGGAATAACCTACCAAAGTACTCCAGGTCTTATTATCCGTAATGACAATCAATATATCAACCATGCCAATACCTATGGATTAAACTCCGGTGTAACACTTAGCAGCAATATCAGTCAGAAAGTAGACTTCCGGGTTTCGTATTCTGCGACGTATACTATTGTTAATAATACCGTTCAATCTACACAGAACAGTAATTATTTTTATCAGGTATCTTCTGTAAAATTAAACTGGCTTCCATGGAAAGGTCTGGTATTCAATACAGACGTAAATCATTCTCTATACTCTGGATTAAGTAGTGGATATAATCAAAGCTTTTTGCTTTGGAATGTGGCTATTGGATACAAGTTCTTGAAAAATAATGCTGGAGAACTTAAGCTGTCGGTATTTGACCTGCTTAGACAAAATACAAGCATTAGCCGTACCGTCACAGAAACCTATATCCAGGATAAACAAACCCAGGTATTGCAACGCTACTTCATGTTAACCTTCACCTACAACCTGCGTAGTTTCCCTGGAGTCCAAAACAGACGGATGGGTCCGCCGATGGATGGCATGGGACCGCCTCCAGGAGCAGGATCAGGCCCTTTTAACTAAGGAGTATGAGACAAAAAGGAAATCCTCATTTTCAGAAAGAGATGAGGGTTTTCTTTTATAGAATCCAATCTATCATAGTTTGGCATGAGGGCTATCATTCCACCATTCAGCATTTTCCCAATAACTATCCCAGCCCAGTTTGCGATATTTCGGGTTGATCATCACATCCCTCTCACCTATGGTGAAATCCTCCAAAATTGAATCGCCAATGCTATAGATATCTTTTGCCCAGATAACGGATTTACTTTTTCCTGTCTTATAATTTACCCATTCACCATCAAACACCAGGTCGGCTCCTTCTTCCTCCTCAATCTCATTCAAATACCAAAACTCAGTATTACTATCTGTAAGTAAAGTAAACTCTATGGAAACAGTACCATTAAATACCCCAGAACCAGCTAATGTAGAATCTTCCCGCAGAATGAATGTTCCAGTAGTTTTATATACACCTTTCACATTTGTATTCTCAGGCGAGATGTTTGAATTGGAAAACTGCATAGCTGTATCAACTATTACTTCACCCTTAAACGGGGTTATGTTTTTCTTATAGCGACTTTTTCCTGTGATATGGTATAATGTAGGATTCTTTTGATCTTTCGTCACAGAGGCAAAGTACATCTCAATCCGGTAATGATCTGTACCATAAAAACCATTATATACAGCAGATTGTGGTTTGTAGTCAGCATTCAGAAATAAAGGAGACAAATCATATTTCACTAAGATGTCCAGATACTCTTGAGGAGTAATTTCTAGTAACAGTTTAGCTGGTGGCCTACTATCTTCTTCTTCGATCTTGCTGGTTTGCACCGATAAAGTATCCGTTACTACTTGATTTGCACTAAGTGTGTCTGAAGCTGCTTTCTCATTTTTTGACGTTCTGTTACAAGCGATCATTCCTGCCTGTAACAACAATAAGATTAAAAATATACATGAGCTTCCTGTTTTAGGTCTCACTTCCATAAACTATAATGTATAAAAGGTTTCGGCTATTTGTGCTGATAGCATACTTTATATACAACACTAGGTCATGAATGTAACCATGAAGTTCTGTTTTAATCAAAAATACAGACTAATGATATCTATTAGGCCTTTATAGAACAAAAAAGCCTCATCCTTTCAAATAAAGATGAGTTCTTTTGTTTTTAAAGTAGTATTACAATTTAGCACTAGGATTTTCATTCCACCATTCGTCGTTTTCCCAAAAGTTGTCCCAACCTAGTTTACGATATTTGGGATTAATTTCCACATCTCTCTCTCCTATGCTAAAATCTTTTAAAATGCCATCTGCAATCATAAAGATATCTCGCGCCCAGGTAATAGGCTTGCTTTTCCCTGTTTTGTAACTTACCCATTTGCCATCAAATATGAAACCTGCTCCCTGAGCACCTTCTTTCGTTTCTGAAAAATACCACTGACGAATACCATTGTTTGTTTTGGTAGCAAAATCAATAGCTACTTTGCCACTAAAGACACCAGAACCTGTAAACGTAGAATCTTCCTGCAGTTTGAATGTTCCGTGTGTCATGTAGGTATTCTTAATCTCCATTTCCTTCATGTTTGCTTCAGAAATATTGGGATCACGAAACTGCACAGCCTCCTCCAATACAATTTCTCCATGAAAAGGGGTGATATTTCTTTTGTAGCGACTCTTTCCTTCTATATGATAAACATTGGGATGAATAGCATCCTTTGTCACAGAAGCAAAGTACATCTCAATCCGGTAATGATCTGTACCATAAAAACCATTGTAGACAGCGGGTTCATCATACTCTTCTGTACGATGAAACAATGCGGACAAGTCATTCGACGCTAATACCTCAGAATTATTCTCTGGTATAATTTCCAGTGGTTGCGCAGGTTGTGCAGCCTGAGCTTCTTCTGAACCACGCAAGGTATCTACAGCTTCTTTATGTGTACGCAACTGAGCTGAAGTTGTCTTATCAGTCTTTTGTGTACGACTGCAGGCAACAATAGCAGCAACAGCCAGAAGCAGAACTAAAAAAACATAGGGCAATTTTTTCATAGGTGTATTGTATTGAACTTTGTTAGATTGTTTTCTGATTGATGAGCTGGTTTATAAAACAGGATCCTTAGGCATATTCACTAAAATTCATAAAAGAGTTAACTAACCTTTTGGCAATACCTGTGCGAATTAGTATTTCTGCAATCAGTAAGTTTCCGGTCCAGGATAACCAGGTAACTGTCAGATACGTCTCTATAGGTTTTGTGCCAAAGAAATAATACAACAGATAGCTTTCGGAACGTAAACTAACAGCAGCCAGTGTCACAGCAAAACTGCGAATCATCCATTCTACATGTGAAGTCCATTTGTTTTGCATAATTTCCTGCCATGCAGTAAAAGTAGTAAGCCACCATACAATGCATTGCAATGAGAAACCAACCTTAGCAGGCAGACCTCCATTGGCAAAGAATGCCAGTATCATTCCGGATGGTGCAGCCAGAAACAAAATGGAAAACACATATATTTTTCCTGTCCAGCGATGAAACGCTGGCTTTCTTCTAAATACCGCAGGAATAAACTGAGGTATCCCCCCTGCCATTACCCATAGGCTACTGGTAATATGTATATAAAACCCAGCCAGAAACCAGGGATTATCCAGCACTCTATCTGTTTTGGTAGAGAGAAAGTGCTCACCTCTCTCATAAGACATATAGGGCCACACTTTGGTTAGCATAAGAACTGAAAAGGCAAATACACCTGCCAGTAGCAATGCACCCAGTACACTCTGGAAAGAAAATAATTTATTCTGATCGGGTAAGGTTTTCAAAACAAGCAATTATTAGAGCGACATAAGAGCTTTGGAATATCTCTATCTTTAGTTCCATTAGAAGCCCAATAGTAAGCATCCTTAGGAAAGATATAAAATTACTCCATGTAACTAATTATACATTCGTTTCCTTTATGCCTGCAATACAAAAAAGTAACCTTTCGAAAAACGAATAGAAAGTAATTAACTGTATAGATTTTCTACGGTATATTAGTAGAAAGGATTCAATAGGGAGGAAATATATAAATACAACGAACAAGAAAGTAGGTTATTTATGCCCTGTAGTATCCTGCTTGTTTTTCTTCCGAACGGTGAAGGAGAATTTGCCTGTATTTACCCTGTATTTTTCCCGACCATCCTCAGAGGTTTCTTTCTTAACAGTAATAATCTCTGTCTCTTCCAGATTCAAACGACGGGAAACTTCTTTCATTAAACCTTTTCCCAGTTTTAACATAACATTTCCGAAAGAACTCTCCTGCTTTTGCTCTGTAGCAGGCTTGTCATCTTTTTTTTCTGGCGCGGTTTGCTGTGCTTTTGACTGAAAGACGATTATAAACGTCAAAGCAACGGCTAAAAAGCTGGCTCGAAAAAGGTTTACAATACGGAACATTCAGTTATACAAGGCACTACTATGCCGAAAATTTAACGATGGGATTGTTTGCTGAGGAGGCAATTTCTGAAAAAAATATAATTTTTCAGCATAAGCTAACACATTTTTTCCAAACTATGTAACTTAGCAATGTTATCCTTTTCGTAAACCCATGTCTGCGACCGATTTAACATCAACACAAACTGAAACAGTCCAAACACTACCATTGCCTCTCACCTGTGCCAATTGTAGATCAGAACTAAAACCAACCTTTTCGTTTTGTCCGGATTGTGGACAGTCAACAGAGCCTAAAGTAGAATCTTTTGGCATGGTGGTGAAAGAATTTCTGGAAGATTATTTCTCTTTTGACTCTAAAGTATTTCGAAGTCTGTTACCACTCCTATTCCGGCCTGGATTCCTTAGCATTGAATATATTCAGGGACGACGAGCACGATATATACCTCCTTTGCGAATGTATCTCACCATAAGTCTGCTGGCTTTTCTGATGCTTGCTGTAAATAAACCTAGTCGCCTTCAATACCAGTCGGATTCGCAGGAAATCTCTTCTACGGAACTTGAAGAACTAAAACATGATATTGATGAAGACTATGCAGCCAGAGATCAGGAAAATGACATTATTACAGTGGAAGATGCGTTCTGGGATAGCTTCTTTGATTCCACACTTCCCAAATTGTTTTTCGTAATGGTGCCATTATATGGATTGATACAGGCCATGTTGTACTGGCGCCAGCGGCGATATTACATGGAACATCTTATTTTTTCCCTGCATTTTCATTCGTTTGTCTTTGTAGTACTGCTTGTCTACATGCTTATCAGCTCGTATCTGCTGGCAGGTATGGCCTTTCTGAACCGAACTCTAATGCTCACTTTTACAGGAGGCATACTGCTCTATTTGTATTTTGCATTAAAGCGGGTATATGGGCAAAACTATTTTAAAACAAGTCTGAAATTTGGATTACTCCTGGCTAGTTATACCATCACATTTATTCTGTTTTGTCTGATTGCACTGTTTGGATATTATTCTTTCCGATAAACACTATTTCCAGCCATTTGGATTAAATAAAATTCTGGTTCTAAAAAAAGTAAAAAAGTCTGTCACGTTTTGTCTGACTGGTTTGTCATCAGTACAAATTCACTTAAACAATCACGACCATGACTGCACGTATTGAATTTCAGGATGCCTCCAAAGGTTTTATGGAAGGTTTATTAAAATCAGGAATGTATCTAAAAAGATCGACTGTGGATGCCCGTTTGTTCGAACTGATTGCCTATCGCGTATCTCAGATTAACGGATGTGCCTTTTGTATAGATATGCACCATAAAGATGCGATTCATGCAGGTGAATCCGAACAACGTTTATATTCGCTGATAGTATGGAGAGAAACTCCTTATTTTTCAGACCAAGAACGAGTCGTATTGGAATTAGCAGAAGTATTAACCAACATTAGTCAGGAAGAAGTGTCAGATGCTTTATTTGAAAAGCTACTGTTATTCTTTACCAAAGCCGAAATTGCTGACCTGGCTCTGGCAGTATCTCTAACCAATAGCTGGAACCGTATTAACAAGACATTCGGTACAGTACCTGGCTTCTATCAACCCAATCAGGCACTAGTCACTGTATAATTTCAATGGAGTACATTCTGGTACTCCACTTTTTATTGAATCTATTGATAGAGAAATCCAAACTTTCTTATCTATCAAACATTAGTAATAATACCATGAAAGACTATCGCAATTTATTGTTCCCCTATGCTTATAACATTCTGGGTTCCTGGGAAGATGCAAAAGATATTGTACAGGATGTGTTATCTTCTTATCTGACCACACCGCATGAAGGTATTCAGAACGAAAAAGGATATCTGATCCGATGTGTCATCAACACATCTATTAATGTAAAAAATAAGAAAAAGAAGCTGGTTCGTGAAAGCAATTCGCTTCCGGAACCTATAGCCACAGAAAGAGCTGATACCAATATTAACCTCAGTGACATTGTTTCATATTCGCTACTCATTTTATTGGAACAACTCAATCCTAAAGAACGGGCTGTATTTATTCTCAAAGAAGGATTCAATTATTCACACGAAGAAATTGCAGACTTGCTTTCCAGTACTGTTGAAAATTCGCGAAAACTACTCAGTCGGGCCAAAAGCAAAATAAACCCTACCCTACTTACACAACAAAAGGTACACAAGGAATCTGTACCAGATGGAATTCTTGACAAATATGTGGAAGCAATACGCTCCAGAGATATGAAAATGCTTGAAAACCTTCTGGCAGAAGACATTGTCTTTGTAGCTGATGGAGGCAAAAATCTGAATGTATTTAAGAAAATCTGCACGGGCAATACAGCTGTGTCCGATCTGTTACTGTATACCTATGAGAAATACCATATTCACTTTTCATCACAGTATACAGAAATCAATCACCAACCTGCTATATTGTATTATATAGGAGATCAACTAAAAGTTTGTCAGGTTTTGAGTATTTCTCCTGACAATGGAAAAATATTTCGTATCAGTATAATCATAGATCCCGAAAAACTGAAAAATATCTGGATAAGAGAAAAAGATTAGTAGCGAAGTTGTATATTTCTGAAAAAGAAAAATATCTCAGAGGGAAACCATCTGAGGTATTTGTACTACTATTTGGTATCAACCGATGCATTACACACCGTTCAATGTCTAATCTTGGTAACAACCATATAAGCTCTGTTGTGTTTGGGTACGAAGAAATCCTATACTACGACACAAGATCATTGGGGTAAATGATGGGCCTCGAACCCACCCCGACAGCTTCACACACTGTCATGCTTCCGCTACACTACATTTACCGTTTGATGATACAAAATAAACGCCTTACTGCGCAGCCTATTCGCGTAGACAAATATTTTTTTTAAATAAAAAAGCCCGACTTAGTAAGCCGGGCTGCAGGTTGTAAATAAACATTAAGATAGTGTATTCAGGATGTTTTCTCAATTTTTTCAGATATTTCTCCGTCTGGTCCAAAAATGATCTTTCTACGCTTGATCTGGTATTCTGTATCTGAAAGCTCTCCTCTCTTATGGCTATCTTCCAGTTCCTGTAAAGCCTTGTTTATTCGTTTCTGATTCGCCTCTATAGATCTGTCAGGTTTGCTTTCCTTTCTTACCGCCCAGATCATAGCAATGATCCACCCGATCACAGTCCATCCCAGCAACACATTTACGCCAATAATCCACTTTGCATTTGGCTTTTTGTAACCAATAACTGATGGTATAAAATAGATAAACAGGTAGATGATGAAAATATAGGAAACAGCCTCTAACATGTATTCGAACATTGATAATCCTACAAAAATACATCAATTTCATCAATTTACTTTCTTCTTATGAATTTGGATTAATGTTTACTTCAATACTTTTTTTTCATCAATACCCATACTACTCACTGATCAATGCCATTAACCCGAAAAAAGGTCATTCGTTACAGTCCTCTTCTGCTCAGTATCATTGCGATAATTTTTCTTGTTCGCCCCATCCTGCATTTAACCAAACATATGTATTTCACAGATGCAGGTTTTTCTTCATCCGAGAAAGGCTTTACCAACGATGTCAGCCGACTTAATCACAGTCCGATAGATTCTCTTGTCCTAGTATCTTCTACTGCTGACTCTGCCATTCAGCAGTTAATTTCATTACTATCCTTTGCCAGAACTAATCATCTTCAGGTATCTATAGCTGGAGCTAAACATAGCATGGGAGGTCATACGATTGCACCTAATGGCATACAAGTTGATATGCTGCCTTTTCGTGCTCTCACATTGGATACCACAACAAACATTCTCACTGTTGGATCAGGAGCATTATGGTCAGAAGTAATTCCTTATTTAAATTACTATAATAGAGCAGTCTCGATCATGCAATCAGACAATGCTTTTTCAGTAGGAGGTTCTATCAGTGTGAACTGTCATGGCTGGCAACATAACAAACCTCCTATTGCCTCTACAGTACAGTCTTTTCGGTTACTAAAAGTCGATGGTAGGTTAGTGACATGTAGCCGTACTGAAAATGAGGAATTGTTTTCTCTTGTTCTGGGGGGATATGGACTCTTCGGAATCATCATTGATGTACAGCTACAAACACTTCCCAATGAATTATACACCTATCAACGAATCACAATTCCAGCGACTGACTATCTGGATTCATACCAAAAATACATTGATCAAAATCCGAAAGCACGAATGGTGTATGGAAGATTGAATGTAAATAAGAAAGATTTTCTCCAGAAAGCCATGCTCAACTATTTTGAATACAAAGCTCCCGCTACAAAAGATTATCCATTGACAGATCCTTCTTTCACCAAATTAAAACAATCTATTTTTGAAGGGTCTCGCAATGATGACTATGGCAAAGAATTACGTTGGCAATCTGAAAAACTTTTTACCAAAACACTGACAGGCAATACTTATTCCCGCAATCAGATTATGAACGAAAGTCCAGCTCTATATCTGAATCAATCTGCTACCCGCACAGATATTCTGCATGAATATTTTATACCCCGAAAAAATTTTGGACAGTTTATTAAACAACTTCAGCAGATTATTCCTCAGCACCAAGCCGATCTGTTAAATGTAACAATACGCAATGTATACAAAGATGAGGATACCTATCTGCGCTATGCCCGTGAAGAAGTATTTGCCTTTGTGATGTTTTTTAATCAGCCCCTCACCTCTGAAGCAGAACAAGATATGACTCATCTGACACAAGAACTTATTGATGCAGCACATAAGCTAAATGGCACTTACTACCTTCCCTATCGATTACATGCTACACAAAACCAGTTGAAGGCTACCTATCCAATGATTGATACGTTCTTCCAAAAGAAACTAAAGTATGATCCCCAAGAGATCTTTCAGAATAAGTTTTACCAGCAGTACAAGAACACCAAGTCAACTGTTGACTCTACAACCACACTTAGATAACTAAAAAAGACCTGGTAGTTGAACCAGGTCTTTTTTAGTTATCTATCAGATTATTCTTTCACAAACTTAAATATCTTATTTTCTTTTCCTTCTGTTTTAAGTAAATACATTCCGGGTTTCAGTGATCTTATCGGTATTACAGGTTGAGATGAGGAGATTTTTATTTTATTCAGGATCAATTTTCCGGAAAGGTCGTAAACTCCTGCTTCCATCTCCTCATCTATTCCTGTAAGAATCAGCTCACTTGAAGCTGGATTGGGATAGAGAGAAACCATCTTTATTACCCCTAACTCATCTTGTTTTCCAACACGTGCAGCGGAAGCTGTCCCATACAATTCAATTTCTGCCAGTTGTAATATAGAACCAGTATTGTTGGCTAGATTAAACCGATAATACCGATAGGCAGTACTATTATTGAAGCGAAAGGCTCTGGTCTGGAACCGATTGGGAAAATCCTGATTGGATCTGGTATCAATAGTAGTCCAGGTGCTGCCATTGTTTGAAGCCTGTAATGTCCAACTCAACGGATCACGTTCAGGGAAATCATTAGCAGACGTAATAGTATAACTTTTCACCACATAACTGGTAGGTGCCTGGTACTGTATCCAACCTGAAGCATGGAATGTGAGATACTTGGTATTACTTTTATTATCAATCAACTTTGTGTATTCTTCTCCTGATGGAGAACTAGTCTGGTATTGAGCACTAACCGTTCCTGAGAGGTTAGTAATATCCTGACCTGTTGGGTTCGGTTCAACCGGAAGATTATTTGCTTCACGAATCAGCTGGAAAATATGATCCGGACGCACTACTACATAGTTTGTATCCAGCGAATTGGCTACATTCTTAAAGTTGGTAGGTTTGACATCTGTCCAGGGTTGTGCCTGAATGATGGCAAAGCGTGGTGACGTACCATTCCATCCAGACGCCGCTACCGCTATATGATCTTTCATGGCTTGTTCATTAGTACAATAGTTACAGGACAGTGCCATTCCCGGAAGACTCTGATTATAGATAGTCAGTCCACCACCTGTATTCTGAGCGGTTAGACCAAGCAACGAAGGAGCATAGGTAGCAAAGCTTTCACCTACATTCTGATTGATGCCTCCTGTAATGGTATTCCATATAGTCACAACCCGAAAACCAGCCCGCCGATTGTAGTCTTCCGTTTTAGATACAAACTGATCCAAGGCAGTTTGGTTTGGAAAACTATTGGGATAAGCATACCCATAACCCGATGGACCTGAAATCAGGTTATCATTGTTGGTAGAGGTTTGCCAATAATAGTTCAGAGCGCCAGGCATAGCATCTAGCATAGCAGGCGACAATGTCCATCCTATAGGTACAGATCCTCTGTCTGGATTATTCCAAAGTTTACGCATCAGGTGTTCTACATACTGAAGGTTGTCACCATCGCTTAAGATAAAGGCTACATAAATCTTGTTTTTCAATACAGGCTTTGCTGGTATAGGCTTTGTGTTTACTGTTCTCGGCATACCACTATGCAATGTCAGATTAGTAGCCCAGTCACTGGCAACTGTTGCAATTCCATACTGTGAAGCTCTCTGCACTCCAGGAGCCTCTTCAGGCCACCATCCCATATAGTTTGCACCTGCTGGCATAGATGACAAAAAGCTATTCAGTAATGTACTTTCAGCAGCCACATTCGGATCCAACCAGATTACCACTGCACCCAATGCTGTTGCATACTCGCGCAAAGCAGATTTATGTACATCTGGGTTGAGTCCAATCAGCAGACGATGATCCAGATTAGGCCAGTAGGTGTTATAAATGGTCTGATAAACCTGCAACTTACTGGTAAATTGACCACGCAAGTCCTGTAAGATAGGTAAATTATAGGGTGCAACTGTCAATTTTGACAATAAAGCTGGAGAAGCGATAAGAGCATTTTGATTTTTGGCCAGCAATGTTGCCAGATTAATTGTATGAGTTTGTGCAGGATCATAAACGATTAATCCAGACAGTTCACTACGATATTTGGTAATAAGACTCCATTTATCGGCTGGTTCATTCCAGTTCAATCCTAAAGACTGCAACCAGGTGTATTGTCCTTCAGCAAATGCATCTCCTTCGTAGGAAAAGATACGGGGTTGTGTCTTGTTTACAATACCTTTCAGGGATGCAAACAGATACATTTCAGCAGATGAGCTATTTTGCTGTACCCGAACCCAGTCCACTTTTGTATAAGCTGTGCCCCGCCAGTATACCCGCAATTCAATAGACTGATGATCAGCAGGCAAGGTAAAGGGCAATGTAAAATTGACATAATCGCCTGCTATCGCAAATTGCTGACGAGTAATAGTATGGAAAGCAAGAGTAGCTCCTGTTGTAGCATTTCGGACATCTATATCCACTACAGGATCATTGTTGGCAGTGTTGTTGTCAGTCTTCATACGAAATTCCGCAACATTGGGACCTGCCAGTAAACTAGTGTCATAGGGTCCATAAATCATATGCCGATTAGCAGAATCTATTCCGGTTTGGCAAAGCCAGCCATCTGTCTCCAGACGTCCAGTATTGTGGCCAAGCGACCCGCCTTCTGCTTCCCAGGTAGAAGAGGTTTCCCGTAAAAGAATCAAATCCTGTGTTTGTGCAGGGGCAGGAAATGAAGGCAACAATTGACCTGAAGGCCAAACAATCTGTGCCATTGCAGGCACAATAGCTAACTGGAGTAAGCACAAAAGTACCACTCGAAATTGGAGAGGAGAATTACCCATACGAAAAAAATAGGTTTAAAAAGTGAAGGATTGACTATATTATGAACTAAGTGGGCAGGTGGTTTCCTATATTGATGGCTGATGTAGCCGGAACTATAACAAGTACGAAAATTGAGATAGGAGAAAAAATACAGAAAAACAATAGTACAGGTAGCTATTTCCATTGACAAAATCTGATAAAACAGCTTACATTGTAAAAGGAAGTAAAGCGTATACATACGCATAGCTTAAAAAATACGGCTTAAAAAGTAGGTCAATTTAAAAATTTTTAAAACAAACCTAACGGATACGCAAATATTTTTTTAAGTATAAGTCACCAATGTGTACTAAGTAAAAAAATGACTGTCTAACGAGAATTTCCAACTAAATACACTCTACTCAAAACCCACTATTTCTGTATTATCTAATCTGTTGTTACTATGAAATTACAATTGTTCTTGTTATGCTTTTTGTCTGTATTTATTAACTGGCATTGCCAATCAAAACATACTACTTTAGGTAAGGAATACGCCAGAAAGTTTTTGACTGATGTGCAACAAGGAAAAGGATCTTTACTATCACAAGTTATTCCAATAGTTCGCGATAAAGAAACAGCTATTGCCATTGCGGAAGCAGTATTATTTAAAATCTATGGCAAGGATGAAATCACCAAACAAAAGCCTTATGAGGTTCATCAGATAGAGAACTATTGGGTTTTGTTTGGTACTTTGCCCGAGGATACTATGGGCGGGGTATTTGAAATTGCTATAGATGCACAGGATGGCAGAATTGTTGGTTTAACTCATGGAAAGTAGAAATTAATTTTCCATTTTTTTATCCTATCTATATTACCAATAAAGAGAACATAAATGTAGGTTATATTTATAAACTATCAGAAATCTGGAGACTTGGAGCATTTTATCAGAAGTCTGATAGTTTCGAAATCACATCAATGTTCTGATACCTATTTAAAATAATCAGAAATCTGATCTATTCCTCTCTAAGTTGTCACCTAATCACACAGCACGATATAATTTGTCTAATCAGAACCCTGATATATCTTAACTACTTAAAGAATATCCAGAATCTGATACAATTCCATATTTGGATAGGTAGAATTGCTTCATTCATTGAAGTAGCTTGAATAGCTAACCCTATGCAGGTAATCGTCCGGCAGTAATCCCAATAGGGAGGCTCTTACGTCCCCTGTCATTTTTTTATCTCATACAAAAGTAATGTGTGTATCAAACCATTTCTTTTCTGTTTCATCCATCATATTATATTTTTTATTTTTTACAAGATAGAGAAACTCTTCTACCTTGGTATTTCTATGTTGCAGTAAAAACTCACATATATGTACAAGTTCTGGCTTAGCTCTACCCACATATGTGACAGAAGTTTTTCGTGCTTTGGAAAGAATAGCTTTGGATCTTTTAATTAATGGCTCAACTACAGTATCATCACCAAACTGACATAAAATGCTGGTTTGGTTTAATTTTACATAGTTGTTTTTATTTGTCTCAAGAATCTCCGCAAAAAAGGCAAGCTCTCCTTTACCATTTATGGCTGCGATGGCACTGGCCGCAGAATTTACTATATAATATTTGTCGCTTGTTCTGGCAATCTCTTTGAGTACATCCAGTGATTTGTCAGACCCATGTCTGTATAATACATTACAAAACCAGGATAGCTCATTGGGCTTTGTGGATTTAGATTTTAGTGCTGTCAGACAAAAATCCTCAATTCTTGGTGAATAGGTTGAATCAAGTGTCTTGAGAAGATCTAAGGCGTTCATTTTAATCCGCCAGTGTTTGTGTTGTATCAGTTCAAAAAGATATTCTTTTTCATTCCAAATCTCCAGTTTGCTTTCAGCCAGAGACTCCAATGCAACATCTTGTATCCATCTGACCTTTTCAAGACGAACAGTTGCCAGTATATAATCAGCTATCGGATGATCATTTACTCTATCCGCTATCCGTACAAGTAGTCGAATAATATCAATCCGTGTACTCGTATTCTTCTCCTTTTCAAGTCGGATCTTCAAAGGTTCAATAAAATCCGGGTCTGCAAGTTCATAAGCCTCATCCCGTGCTTCACTGGCAATGGTTAAACTTGATTGGTAAATAACCCCTGGAGGCAAAGATAGACCCGGCCGCAGGTTTTCATTCCCAAGTCTTTCTATCAGATCATTAACATACTCTGTTTTTGTCATCGTCAGACTGATGATAGAGGTATTTTTTAGGTATCTTATTTTTTTGTATATAAGTGAAGTAGGTATAGTTACTTCTCAACAATCGCCAGGCATATTGGCAAACATTACTCATATTCAGTGAATACCTCAAAAAAGCAAAAAGGTAAGTTACTATCCAACCTTTTCAATTATTTCCTTAAAGGATATTTTATAGATGTAACAACTTTTTCGCATTGGAGTGTCTTTCACTCTTACAAAACAGATAGTATTCGTATAACAAGTACCTTTCAGGAAGCCAATGAAAATGGGATCGCAACTTACCACATTTACTGCTTACTAATAAAAGAATTGCTCTTTTACAATCTGGCCATCTTTTACTTCATATAGCATGATTTCATCGATCTGTATTCTTCCTATACCTCGCACGGTAATATCCATCAGCCGGCCTACAGCAAAATGCTTGCTACTTATAAGAGGAGCAGTTGTAGAGGCACTATGCAGTTCCTCTACCCTACTTACCCAATCTTCTCCTTTTTTACGTACAGCCACTTTTCCTTCTGCATCTTGCAAATAACTGGCAGTGGTAGGTTCTATACTTTGAACATTTTCAGCAAAAAGCTCGTCCTGAATCTCAAACCATTTTTCTTGTTGGGCTAGTTCGTTAAATCGTGCCGCTACTTCTGTTGTGGTTAGTGCTATTGTTTGTGTTTTCATAGAATTTTCAGGTGATATAGATGAGTTGAATTTTCTTTCAGAATGGACTAAGAAGCTACATGCTCTTTGGGTTTAGGAGGAAAACCCGGTTGTCCCTTTCCTGTTGTAATCAGATCCCGCAAGCTGTATTGCAGATATTGGCTCCATCCACCAGAACAGGCCTTAAAACACTCGATTTCAGGAACCAATCCTTCATGGGTAAAGCGGATTTGTGTTTGAGAACCTTGTCTGGCAATTTCAAAATATACTCGGGTGCCTGTCCATTCACTTTTGTCCTCTAGGAACGTAAGGTTACTATCAGTGACAAGCCAAACTACTTTCTCGTTTGGAACAACTTCTACCAGCTTCTGTCTGGAATAATGGACATTTTCAAAACGGACCTCAAATTCATCATTCAGTTTTTCGGAACTACCTGTAAAGTCTTCTGACCACCAACTATGAACGGCATTGATGGCTCGAAATACTTCTTCAGGTGAATGGTCTACCCATAAGGTAGCTGTAAAATCAGATGTATTCATTTTCTTTCTGGTTTTAAGGGTTTTACATTTCCTCACAACAAAAGTATTGTCTAAATAAGACTTGTACAGGGTGTAAAATGGACTTTCTAATGGGTTGATCTGGACAGAATAAACTTCTATCTTTCCTCGCATAATTAGTGGTTTATTGTCTTACAGTATAGCGTCTAATCTCAAATACAAGTACAAACAATGAAACATCTTACAATTCTGGTTCCTGAAGGACAAAGCAATCTGAGCAGTATTGTCGGGGCATACAAGTTATTCTCCAGAGCCAATGACTACTGGCAAGAAACTGGCAGACAGGCGTTGTTTACTATTGAATTGGCAGGTATATCCAAAGAAATAGAATACTATGATGGCTTGTTTGCAGTCAGACCACATAGACACATTGCATCCATTGACAAAACCAATCTTATCATTATTCCTTCCCTGAATCACAACTATCAACTGGCAGTTGCTGGAAATGAATTGCTGATTGAATGGATGGAGAAGCAGTATAAAAATGGGGCAGCCATTGCCAGTATATGTACAGGAGCTTTTCTGCTTGCCTCATCGGGGTTGCTGGATGGCAAAAGTTGTTCTACCCATTGGTCCGCCGCTGACCATTTCAGAAATCTGTTTCCAAATGTACATCTGCAACCTGACAGGTTGATTACAGATGAAAATGGCATTTATACTAATGGAGGAGCCTATTCTTTCCTGAATCTGATGATTTATCTGATAGAGAAATATTATGACCGCCAAACAGCTATTTTCTGCTCTAAGGTATTTCAGATTGAAATAGATAGGCAAAACCAATCGGCCTTTGTCATATTTACAGGTCAGAAACTACATGGTGACGAAATGGTCATAAAAGCCCAGGAATACATCGAAAGTAAACTTCATGAGAAACTATCTGTAGAAGAGCTCTCCTCACGATTTTCCGTCAGTAGACGTAACTTTGACAGAAGATTTATCAAAGCTACCGGCAATACTCCTATTGAATATCTGCAAAGGGTAAAAATTGAATCAGCCAAGAAGGCTTTTGAAACTACCCGCAAAACCATTAATGAAGTAATGTATGAAGTTGGCTACTCAGATGTAAAAGCTTTTCGGGAGGTATTCCGTAAAATCACAGGCATGTCCCCATTGGAGTACAGAGACAAGTACAATAAGGAAGCGATAGTCTAGATGGTATCTTCTGATTCTTGCGCTTAATCTTTCTGTTCGTGATTGTTATTGCCTGCTCCGCATCAGGCAAGTACTTTCTGTTTCTTTGTCAAGGGCAGTAAAATCAGCCAGAGAACCAATACAACAGCCAATTGACAGATCAGCCAGTTTAAAACAACAAACCCAATAGCAGCCCAGCCTCCTGAAAACCAGATGATCCGTACCAGAAAGATTGAAAACAATAAAGCTACCCAAAAAAACACTATTACCATTACCTTTAAGATCCCCTGTAAAGATTTATTTTCACTAAAATCAGTTCTCAGTAACTCCCCATATCCCTGAACTATAGAAAATGGGAAAGTCAACATAACACTGACTAACAAAACGTTCCAGCCTATTGTAAGCCATACAGGGTTCCGACCTACCATCAGATTCCAATATTCCAGAAATGATTTTGCAGAATCCAGAAAAAAAACAGAGCGAAAAAACTGTTTCACATAAACCATCACTTTCTGTAGGTATAACGATGAAACAAGAAGGAGAATCAGAAAAAATACAGGAGAAAGTACAAAAAGCGCAGCTCTTGTAAACGCTGGTTTGGTATAAAACAACTTTTCTGTATCCGTCTCTGTTTCGGGTGATGAATTATCATATCCGTAAATCCCTACAGCAGCACTGAAAGAGAATAGTCCTATCCTAATGGGAATTACCCCAATAGTTCTTTTGATTAAAGGAAAAGAACCTATAGTAACACTTTTTACCCTACACTGAGCCATATTCAGGAATACTACTTGTAATAAGCTCGAACTAATAAGATAAAGATTCATAAATAGTACAAAAAATGCTACTACAGGCGAAAAGAAATTGATCCAATAATTCATAGTATAAGAGCTTAGCAAAAATAAAATGCAAGTTTCATCTTTATATACTTTCCAATCAAGTAGTTTCTTAAAATCCTAACATACCTACTATAGTAGTCCTGTTTATAGAATTACCATCATATAATATCTCCCGATAAAACTTTTTCTCTAAAGGAGCATCTATACTCCTCAAATGAAGTTATTTCTTCATCTATCCCAAACCAACTACAATAAATTGAAAACATATGCACCTGAAATTCATCCTGTTCTTACTATTTAGCTTTTTCTTTTTATGTAAAGTATTTCCTCAAACAGGAAATCTGTCTATTCACTTGGCAGTTAAGGATTCTATTGTTGCTCAATTTAACCGGAGCGATTTCAAAGCTATCTATTCATTTGCAGATACAGCCTTTTCGAACCACATAACAGAAGATCAACTTACAGGTTTTCTGAGGGGTTTAAAGAACAATGGAAATATTCTCAGTTCTATACTTGTAGCAGACTCTGCCAACGGAAGAAAATATTTCCATACAGAATTTAGTATCAGAGATATGCTGATGGTATTGAAAGTCAACACTCGGCAAAAGTTCACTACTTTTGGATTTTATCACCATCCTCCCACGCTTCTTGCAACCACACCTAAGGTAAATAGCAATAATCCAGGTAAAACATTTCTGGATAAATCTATAGATAGTATTGCCCGAGAATATTTTTGGAATCCAAAAGCAACCGCTTTGTCGATTGGAGTATTTAAAAATGGAAAACAGTATACGTATCATTATGGAGAGACAAAGAAAGGCACAGGTACTTTACCAAAAGATGAAACACAATATGAAATAGGCTCTATCACAAAAACATTTACAGCTACCATTCTTGCCCATGCAGTTATAGAAAACAAACTGGCTTTGACTGACGATATAAGAAAATATCTTAAAGCTAGCTTTCCAAATCTGGAATATCAGGGCGTTCCTGTCAGATTACGTGATTTAGCTAATCATACAGCCCGGTTTCCTTCATTGCCGGGAAATTTTGAAAAGCAAATCCAGTATAATCCACTCGAACCTTACAGCAATTACACAGAAGAAATGCTTTGGCAAGCTCTGCATGAAATTCGACTTGACACTTTACCTGGATACAAATTTGAATACTCCAACATGGGATTTGCGGTACTTGGAAAAATACTGGAGAATGAATATAAAATGCCTTATGTAGAATTGGTGAAGAAATATTGTGCAATACCGTTGAAAATGAAGTCTATCACTACGACACTACAGGTAACCCAAAAGAAGAATGCTGCCTACCCTTATAGTGAAAACGGAAATGCAGTTTCATTTTCATCACTTGGCGTTTTTATTCCTGCAGGAGGTATATATGCTTCGGTCAAAGATATACTTCATTATATAGAAGCTCAAATCAATGAAACAGATCCAGCTATTGCACTTACTCACCAGATTACTCAAAACGGTGTTGGACTTAGCTGGGGAATAGTCAACTTTCCAGCTGGTTACAGAATGTTACAGCACAATGGTAGCACTGAGGGATTTCAATCAAATATTACTATATATCCAGAATTAAAAACCGGATTTATAGTTATGGTTAATAACAAAACAGATATTAGCTCACTTGTGATAGGACTAAACAGCATTCTTACACCTAAAAAAGAAGATTAAACCGTTTCTGCTGTAGTTGTTTATCGAGTGGAGGATAAGATAAAATGGTAGCAAAGAATAAACTGGTATAAATAACTTTATTCTTTGCTACCATCTGAAGCAGAGGTATATTCCTTCAAAGGATTATAATTTGAATATCGGATATAAACGGCATCCTCATAGATTTTTTCTTTTTTCAGAATCCTTTTCTTACCAGATTTATTTATTGTATAGGTAGTTCTATACCCATCAAATGAATCCACACCTGCAAACTCTCTTAAAGAATCTCCCTCTATTTTCAAAAAAATGGTTGAAGGCCCACCATAAATAGCCCATGAGTCCAGACAATCAAGTTCCTTATTATAACGGAGATTAGGAAAAATACTAGCGTTTTTAATGGGAGTTAACTTGCTGGTCTTTGGAACAAAAAGCCATATAATTCGCATATCATTAGCTCCTCTGGCAGCTGCATCAACTTTATAAGCTATATCTTTGTATCCATCATTGTTGTAATCATAAATAATCAATCCCAGATTGGATATATTAGATTTTTGAATAAACTTCTTTTGATTAAGCCGCCATCCTACCTCCGTTCGTTGATAAAGGCTGAATTTTACAAAGACTTCATCGTCCTGGTTTCTAATTTGGCTTATATCTAATTTGAAGCTACCTCTTTCTCCTATTTGTGTACTATCAACGATATGTTCCTCTACATCTACTTCCTTTTTTACTGGCAGTGGCGCTGACTTTGGCAATGGATAGTTATCGGTTTTTGAGGAATCAAGATACTCAGCTGTATCTTTTCTAACAAAAGAAGTTGATTGTGCCTTCTTGGCAATACTTTGTTTGTTCTCATTACTACACTGAGAAAATAGTATTAAAAGCCCAAACACAGATAGAAATACCTTGTTCATTCAAAATTGATTACACTCTTGATGAACAATTTAACGTTCATATTTATTTATAAAAGTATCTTCCATTTTTATTTCTTGAACATAGTTCAACGCATATCATCTGTCGAGGTGAATTCACTACATTGACGAATGAGTACTAAATTTGCGATGCATTGGAGTCAAAACTATTTTTGCCTAGTACTCACCGCAAATTTGTCTATACGTTCAATTCGCAGCAAAAAAACTTTTTGTATAAAATTAACTGCAAGTTTTGTAATTGAGCTGAATTAATCGCAAAAGTTTTTTGCACATTATTCAGTTCAATAAGCTCTTTTGTATAGAAAAAAGCACACAATAAAGTTACTGTATAATGAATAATATAACTATAGAAGCATACTATTAAGAGATTTTTCGAACTCAGGTAGTCACATTTTGTATGATATTTATATAAATAACCGTGTGTTTTACTTTTATACAATTTATGAAAAAAGATTATTATCAGATTGGATTCAATTTTCTAAACAACAGCAAATTCCATAGAGCAATAACCTATCTTACCAAAGCAATCGAAGAAGATCCCACTCATGCCTGGGCATATGAAAGAAGAGGTATGGCTTATTATTACTTGTGTCAGCTACCAGAAGCCATAGAGAACTTCACCTCTGCCCTTTCACTAGATGCTACACTAACCAGTGCTTTATATAATCGGGCCTCAATTTATCTAACTAGGGAGGAAACAGAGAAAGCAGCCTCCGACACAGAAACTCTATTAGCACTTGACCCTAACAATACGGACTACAGATACTTGGGACTTAGAGTTTTTCCTGCTGTTAAGAAATACAGAAAAGCTCTTCTAATTGTAAATGATCTATTAAAGGCAAATCCGGAAAATGTAGATTTGATATGGACGAAAGGATGGATTTTCGCGAGTCTGGAAAATCCACAGGAAGCAATCATATGGTATAAAAAGGGATTACAAATCGATCACACCAATGTGATGTTGATGAATAACATAGGATTTGAAGCTACAAAAGCAGGGAATTTCTCTTTGGCAGAAGAATATTTCGAAAGAGCACTCAGGCTTTCACCAGAAGAACCTTATCCACTCAACAATTATGGATATCTGGAACATCTTCGAGGTAATAATGGACGTGCCCATAAATTAATAAACCAATCGCTGGAAAACGATTGTTCCAACTCGTTTGCCTATAAAAACATGGGTATTGTATTACTGGCAATAGGACAAAGAGAGAAAGCTTTTGAACACCTTCAAATGGCACTGGAACTAGGGTATACTCAGGATTATGACGAGGAAGTCAACCAACTTTTGAGTAAGCATTTTCCTGAATAATTTTACTATTTCAAAGAAAAAACATGAATGGACTAGCTTTTATTATACAAAATGAACTCTATCCATTAGAAAATTTGGATAAAGATATACTATGTTCGGAAAAAGTATACAATAATGACAAAGTTTGTGCCTCTTCTTTTGTATCTGTTCAAGGATATTCTAATAGTAATATATCTGATATGGTCAGGATTCAATTTGACTGGCGAGATCGTCCTGAAGTTATCACAGAAGAAGATTTTTTATTTATCCCAGAAACAAAAACTTTGTTCTTTAGGTCAGGCAATCAATGGGCAGTTTTTAATCTTACAAATAAAATGACTGTTCAACATGAACATGCATTCTGTCATCCCTGGCTTGAGCGAATTGGGCATTTTGTTTTGATTGAGGACGAGTTAGATGCGTATTTGATGACATTAGACGGGCAAAAAATAAACTCAGTACCTATTGATCCACCCTGGCAACGCCAGGACTTTCCAGATCGCATTGAATACATGAGTCCAGTCTATGGTAAACAAACCCTACTATTTCCTCTAATGTGATTTATTATAATTCTTTTAATCAACTACCCAACACCAAAACATAAGCAGATAGAAATAAGCAACTTCCATCTACTTATGTTTTTATTTCCCTCAATAAAATTGAAGTATTAATTATGTTTTGCAATCTGATTCTCAATATGGAAATAATCAAAATCAGCATATCCCCCCGTTATTCGGGTAGCGTAATTAAACAAGCCAAACCTATATCCCATAAAATGAGGAAGTGTATATTTCATATTTAGTGGTTGTCCGATTTTCTTCCATAACTTTCCATCCAGACTATAATAAAATTGTGCACTATCAGTCATGTTGATAAAGTTACAATCAGCTTTCAGATAGATAGTATTTTGTAAAAGTGGAATACTTTGTTGCTCAACAGGCTTTCCAGATTCTGCATTAATCATAACAATTTCTTTCTTTCCATCTTTAACCTTAACTCCTACCAAACCATAGTTCTTCTGTAGCAGACTCAATCCGGCAAAGTCTCCTTCTCTCATTTGAGTGACATCCAACTTTGTAGAACCAGCACATTCTGGTCCAATGGTTCGTTGTGTCAGTGTGTTTCTGGCCAAGAGAAAAGAAGAATCAATACGTCCCGTTTTAAGTCGCAGATAGCCGTTATGTTCCGTGACAGACCACAGTGTATTATCCGGATTATGGTTCCATTGCCATACCAATGGTAATGCAGGCTCACCTTTTTTACGTGTAAAATCGTCCGATGCTACAATACCTGGAATTAAGCTCTTATTGGCAGGTAGGTCAAGAACCTCAGGTACTTTACCATTGTCTCCCAACACAGGCCAGCCATTTTCCCATGTGACAGGAACCAAATATGGAATACGTCCTACAGCACCAAAATCACGAAAGAGGTAGGAATACCATTTGCCATCCGGTGTATCAATCAACCCTCCCTGAGCTACTCCCAAATCCTGTAAGCCTACTCGTCCTTCATAAGGTCCTGTAATCTTATCTGCCCGATGAATAACAACGGTTCGCATTCCTCCCTTGGGCCAGGTGATATTAAACAGATAATATTTCCCGTTGACCTTGAATAGTTGTGACCCTTCGGAAGGCAAACCAATAGTCTCTCCGGCTGGGGCACTTGCATTTTCAATAACAACCAGTTCGGTTGTTCCGGGCTTTACACCCGAAGCATCTGCATTGAGTTCTACCAGTCGCAGTTTGCCACCTCCATAAAGCAGATAGACACGACCATCATCATCAAAGAACAAAGAGTGATCATGATAGGAAGGAGCAAAAGAAGCTACTTTCCAGGGACCTTTCTCTATATCTTTTGTCGTAAAGATATAGGTCTTTCCAGTAGTTTGCGCAAATGTCGTAACATAGTAAGTTCCTTTATGGTATCGCAAACTACTTGCCCATGAACCACGACCATACGTACTTTTTCCATTCGTAAGATTTAATTCATCCATATCAGCTAGGGTCTGGTAAGCATAACTGACCAGTTGCCAGTTGACTAAATCGGTGGATTTCATAATTGGCACACCCGGACTCATATGCATGGTAGTACTACTCATGTAATACGTATTCCCTACACGAAGAATAGCCATATCCGGAACATCTGCAAACAAGATGGGGTTGTGAGCCTGCTTCGTTTGAGCAACTACTCCAAGTGAAACAAGCAAAAAGAGTACAACTAAAAATTTGTTCATCATTTTTCGGTAAGACTCAGCTTTGTGTTTTGATTCGAATAACAGTTAGTGACATAGCAGGTGCATTGTATTGAAAAGACTTGCTTACCTTGATCTTAGATTGTACAGGAGCAATAGCCTGGGGATTTTCCAGTGTATTCTCAGCCTCTGCACTACCTGCGATCACAACCTGCTCTGCCTGTGAAGCCAGCTTTTTAAAGGCTGAAAGGTCTATCTTCATAGATTGAGAAGCAGTTCCGCCATTTACAAGTTTGAGAATAATATCCCCTGTTTTACTATCTTTCACACAGGAAGCTGCCAAAGTAGAATCTTTGCTGTTTTTAGAAACGATCTTATCATAATAGTAGTCGCCTTGGTTAGCCGTAAAAAGTTTTTGCACATAGTAGTTAGGAGTCAAACAAACCTTTTCATTATCAAAGAAGATCATGTCTGTCTTCCACTGAGTATGATTTTTCTTAGCCAGCAAAGGTGCGTATGAGGCCATATCCACTACATCGCCATTTCGTTCCAGAGCTGTCATATAGATTGCTTCGGATATTGCATTTTTCAGCTTATTCCCCCAGGAAGCATATTCTCCCAGATATACATGGGATTGTTTTCTATCATATGCATCATAACGGTACTGATTCCTGACAAACCAGTCAGGTTGCTGGTAATAATGCTCGTCTACCATAGGTACAGTCAGGTTATTGGCATATTTCCAGCCTTTGGTAAAGTCTTCTCCATCCGGAAATGGTCCAACAGTTCCAATAACAGTGATTTCAGGATGTTTGGCTTTCACAGCATCATAAATCAACTTAAATCGTTCTTCAAACTCAGGCGTGATCTTGTCTTCATTTCCAATACCGACAAATTCCAGATTGAAAGGTTTGGGATGACCTGCAGCGGCCCGTTTAGCTCCCCAGGTAGACGAAACAGACCCATTCGCCCACTCAATCAGATCCAGCACTTCCTGAATGTAATCCTTCATTTCATCCATAGGTATTGCTTTCTGGCCTGTACCTCCAATACGCCATGTACCACCAGAATTCTGACAACTGACTGCAGCAGGCAATACAGGGAGTGGCTTTGCCCCAATGTCTTCACAAAACTGAAAATATTCATAATACCCCAAACCAGCTGTCTGATGATACCCCCAGATATTTCGTTGTTCAACCCGTTGTTCAATAGGCCCTATAGTATTTTTCCAGCGATACATATTTCCCAGTCCATCTCCATGAGCCAGACAACCACCCGGAAAACGAATGAAGGCTGGCTTCATATCAGCAAGCAGTTGAGCGAGATCAGCCCGAAGTCCGTTCTGACGATTTTTGAAGGTATTTTCCGGAAAAAGAGAAACTATATCTATCCCTACTTTTCCTTGCGTAGTACCCAAAATAACAAGAGATGTGCTATCACTTCGTTCAGAAGCTGTAAGAGTAGCAGTATATTTATTCCAATCTTTTGAATTAACAGTCAGCTTACTTTCCGACAGTATTTTTCCTCTGGGGTCCTGCAGACTTACGGTAAGTGCAACCGGAGTTGCTGATAACTGGCAGGCAAACAGAGAGAATGCATACTTTTCTCCAGCTTTTACAACCATATGATCATACCCACGATTTTTGATTCCAACACCTGGTACACCTTTGTTTTCGGGAATCTTACTATTCTCTCCTACACCTGGCTGTCCTACATGTTCGATAGTCAGTACAGCATAATGAGGATTGTTTGGGTGAATAGGCTTATTGGTTTCTACATTCAGTGAACCGTAGGAAAACACAGGCGTAATATATTCCCAACTGGTAAGCGAATGCCACTCTCTACGGTCTGCCGGACTGTATTCAAACGAACGATTTTGTATCATTTCGGCATAGAGTCCGCCATCTGCAGCATAATTGATGTCTTCAAAAAACAACCCGAATAAAGTAGGACTGATTTTCTTTCCTGTGGATGTGGTTTGTTGTCTGGCAGACTGTGCTAATACAGTCAGGGAAACAGCCAAATACACAATCATACTCAGTACAAGTCTTCTACTCTTTTTGCTTGTTCTGCTTTTGCAGGATTCGGGTATTATTCTCATTGTAAAAGTAAATAAGTGGCTTTTCATTAGATAAAACAGATGTATTTATAAGATCATTACATTTAGTATTTGAGAATACAGGTTACTTACTCACCAGTGTATAGATCCCTCCTTTCTGTGTAGGCAAATCATATAACACAGTTTCTTTTAAGGCAAGTGGTGCAATAGTCGACTTAGGTGAAACAATCGGTGCAGGAGTGTCTTCCGTCTGATAAAACACATTCGGATTCTTACCTGTAGCCTGATTTAAACCCGTTCCATTATTCAACTTTAATTCATTAGGCACCCGCAAACGAAGGTTTCCTCCCAGAATTGACTTTACTACTAGTTTTACTAATTTGGTATCCTTCCACTCCATGTTTACAATCTCAAAACCACCCCTGGCTTTCAGTCCACTTACAGTACCACCTGGCCAGGCATCAGGTAAAGCAGGCAATAGATGCACAGTTCCATCTGAACTTTGCATCAGCATCTCGGTAATACCAGAGGTACAACCAAAATTGCCGTCAATCTGAAAAGGCGGATGAGCATCAAACAGATTAGTATATGTTCCGCCACCATCCGGATTAACTCCCAGTGGCGTAAGCTGATTTTGAATCAGTTTGTAGGCATGGTTACCATCCAGCATTTTAGCCCACCAGTTTATTTTCCATCCCATACTCCAGCCTGTAGAGACATCGCCTCGTTGTGTAAGTGTATTACGGGCTGCAGCAAATAATTCAGGTGTCCGGTAAGGTGAGATCTGATTGGATGGAAACAAGCCATACAAATGAGAAATATGGCGATGATGATCGTTGGGATCATCTACATCATCCAGCCACTCTTGTAGCTGGTTGTGTTGACCAATATGCATTGGGGCCAGACGACCGCGTTTCTGTTTCAATGTGTCTATAAAAGAAGCATCTTTATTTAGAATCTCGGCAGCACGAATAGTGGAACTAAACACATCATACACAATCTGATTATCCATTGTCGTACCTGCATCCAGTGATGATCCTTCATGCGCTTTTGGTGCATTTTCTGGTGAATTAGCCGGAGCCACCACCAGCCAGTGGTATTTAGGGTGTTCCACTAAAAAATCCACATAAAACAAAGATGCCCCTCTTAAAATAGGATAAACGGACTCCAGAAACGCCTTATCCCCAGTATACAGATAATGCTCCCAGAGATGTTGACTCAACCAGCCACCTCCAGCATTCCAGACGCCCCAGAAAGCACCATCTACCGGACCGTTGATTCGCCAGATATCGGTATTATGATGGGCCATCCATCCTCTGGCACCATACATTACACGGGCAGTTTCCTGTCCTGTTTCAGATAGTTCTTTCACCAGTTGAAATAAAGGGTCATGTAGCTCAGTCAGGTTGGTCTTCTCAGCTGGCCAGTAGTTCATCTCGGTATTGATATTAATGGTGTATTTGCTATCCCAAGGGGGACTCATTTTGTTGTTCCAAATCCCTTGAAGGTTCGCAGGTTGTCCACCCGGTTGCGAGGAAGAAATAAGCAGGTAGCGTCCATACTGGTAATACAACACAACCAACGCGGGTTCGTTGGTATTCCGAAAATTCTTAAGCTGTTCATCTGTTGGAACCTGACTATCCTTGGAGGGCCCTAGATCCAGTTTTACCCGATTAAACAACTGTTGGTATGCAACTACATGTGCTTTTACTAACGAGGCAAACGATTTGGAATAAGCCTGATTGATATAGGTTTCAACCCGTCTAGATTCATTTCCACTCAGATCCTTATAATTGTTGAAATTTGTACCAATAGAAATAAAAAGAGTAGCTGAATTAGCACCTTGTATAATCAGAGAGCTATCTGTTTTGGCAAGGGTTCCACCATTTAGTTTAATTCGGGTTATTCCTTTAAACTTAACCATACCTTTTACCCCTTCATGATCACTGGTAACGCCGGTAAGTTCCAGATCGTTGGATGCAGTAGTAACCACAGACGAACTTTTGTGAGGGCAGGCATAGGCTGCCGAAAATGAAAGACTGCCTGGTTTACTGGCTGTCAGTTGCATCACAATCACTCTATCCGGAAATGAGGCGAATGTTTCTCGTGTATAGGTAATTCCGCCTACTGTATAGGAAGTTTTTGTTACTGCCCGACTAATATCGAGTTCCCGGTAATAATTAGTATAGTTGTCATGCCCATTGAAAGTTAGTTCCAGATTGCCTACAGGTTGAAACTTTTGTCCATGCGACTTTTTGGTTAAAATTGATTGATTGGTAAGTTTCTCTGCCTCCTTGTAATGTCCTTCAAAAATCAGCTTTCTTACCTCAGGCAATGAAGCCAGCGCATCTGGATTATCATTGCGATTAGGACTGCCACTCCATACGGTATGCTCATTAAGTTGAATAATTTCCTTCGGAACATTTCCATATACCATCCCTCCCAGCCTTCCATTCCCAATTGGTAGTGCATTTTCCCAAACATCACCCGAAGGTTGTTTATACCAGAGAGTTAAGCCCGATTGTTGTGAGAATCCACTTGTCATTGTAAAAAATAGAAGGGTAATAAGTAGTTGTTTCATAAAATGGTTCTGATAGGTAGATAGTATGAGACAAACAATCACAAATGTGTCATTTTTACACAATTTCACATGTACAAATGACACATAAAACCGCGGTTCGCAAATATACTATTTCACCTGAATAAAACTACGAATTATCCTAAACAATACTATTTAAATAACAAATTAGAAACTTAACACCTTTACCCATAAATGAACACAAAGTGTCCGACTTTGAACATCCTATTTATTGACGACTATACGCAATCTACTAACAATCAACCAATTACAAACAAAGCACGCGTATTGGCAAAGGATTTGAGCAACAATTTCAACCAATTTCTTAGTATCCACCATTTATGGATGCGACTGACAATCAAGCAATTTAGAAAATACCATCTGGCAATTTCTAAATATAGCATCCATTTTACCTTTACAACTATGCTACGTAACTATCTCAAAATCGCTTTTAGAAGCCTTGTACGCAACAAAGCTTATTCGGCTATCAATATTCTGGGACTAGCTTTTGGCTTGGCATGTAGTCTGATGATTGCCTTATGGGTAAAGGACGAGCTGGATATGGATGCCTTTCATGCAAATGAAAGCCAGCTCTACCAGGTATTTGAACGTCAATATTATGTCGATAAAACAGAAGCTTCCTATCTTACACAGGGTTTACTGGCAGAAGAACTCAAAAAGGTGATTCCAGAAATACAATCTGCAACAGGAATGGAAGAAGTACGTACATTTACTTTAGAATCAGGCAATACTATACAAAAAATGGAAGGCTCGTTTGCTGGGTCTGACTTTTTTAGCATGTTTAGTTATCCATTGCTTCAGGGAACAATAGTATCAGCTTTGAATGATCCAGGTAGTATTGCCATTTCCAGACGGATGGCGGAACAGTTTTTTGGAAATCCTGAACAAGCAATTGGAAAACCTATTCGCTTTGAAAATAAGGAAGATCTTTTGGTTACTGCTGTTTTTGAAAACATTCCATCACAATCATCCATACAATTCGATTTTCTCAGAAGTTGGACAGCCTACATAAAAGAAAATAAATGGGTACACAACTGGACGAATACCAGTCCATCTACCTTTATTCAACTACGACCAGAAATAGACCCGGATAAAGTAGAAACCAAAATCAAGGATTTTGTTTACCAATACACCGAAAAACGAAAAGGACTCCGGGTAGAACTTGGTTTGCAACCCTATTCCGAAAGATATCTGCATTCCGTATTTAAAAATGGCCAGTTAAATGGTGGACGTATTGAATATGTGCGTATTTTCAGTTTTGTGGCTTTTTTCATTCTGTTGATAGCGTGTATTAACTTAATGAATCTAGCAACAGCCCGTTCAGCCAAACGCGCTAAAGAAGTAGGTATTCGTAAGGTAATTGGTGCACTTCGCCCCTCTCTGATAATCCAGTTTCTGAGTGAAAGTATGGTATTAACTATAACAGCAGGGGTACTGGCACTCTTCCTGGTAATGATTCTCTTACCTGTTTTCAGCACACTTACCAGCAAACACTTGTCACTTCCATTGGCTCAGCCTCTTTTCTGGACTACGTTATTGGGAGTTATATTTATTACAGGAGCTATAGCAGGTAGTTATCCTGCCCTTTTTCTGTCTTCTTTTAATCCAGTACGTGTTTTAAAAGGAACGCTCAAATTTGATACAGGATCATTCCTGTTTCGTAAAGGACTAGTTGTCTTTCAGTTTACGCTTTCGATTCTGCTTATCATAGGTATGATTGTCATGCATCGCCAGTTAAACTATATCCAGCACTTAAATCTGGGGTATGACAGAGAAAATCTTCTGTATATTCCAATGGAGGGCGAACTGATACAGAAATATGATTTGTTTAAAACCGAAGCCAGCAAGCTACCTGGGATATTGAGTATTTCACGTATGCACCAATCACCTACTGTAATGGAACATCATACTACAGATATTAGCTGGCCTGGCAAAGATCCGAATCTGACTATTCCATTCTCAGACACACCGGTTGGGTATGACTTTGTTGAAACCATGAAACTTCAGTTAAAAGAAGGTCGTGACTTCTCAAAGGACTTTGGAACAGATTCCGTGAGCTATCTTATTAATGAAACAGCCTTACAAAAACTGGGCTATCAAAATCCGATAGGTCAGCCATTGTGGTGGGGTTCTCATAAAGGTACAATCATCGGAGTGTTGAAGGATTTTCATTTCAACTCTGTCTATCAAACTATTGATCCACTTGTAATGCGCCTGGATAAGCATATGCGCTGGGGAACTATTCTGATACGCGTAGAAGCAGGCAAAACTCCGGATGTTCTTACAGGTTTGGAGAAATTACACAAAAGTCTGAATACTAATTTTCCATTTACCTATCAGTTTTCAGATCAGGAATATACTAATCTTTACAAAAGTGAGCAGATAGTAAGCAAACTAGGCAACTGCTTCAGCTTTCTGGCTATTTTTATTTCCTGTCTGGGACTATTTGGATTGGCAGCCTATACTGCGGAAAGTAAAATAAAGGAGATTAGCATCCGAAAAGTATTAGGAGCATCTGTTAGAACTATTGTTATCATGTTATCACTGGATTTTGTATTGTTGGTAGGTATCGCTTTTGCCATAGCCATTCCTATAGCCTGGTATAGTGTACACCAGTGGTTGCAAAATTTCGCTTACCATATATCTGTCCAGTGGTGGATTTTTGCTTTGGCAGGTTTACTGGCTCTTGTAATTGCCGTAGTAACTATCAGCCTGCAATCTGTAAAAGCAGCACTGGCCAACCCAGTCAAGGCCCTAAAAACTGAGTAGATATTTTGTTAGGGTAGTTGGCTACATGTTAAACCAACATAAAGAAATCCTGGAAAATGCTCATATTCATTAAGTTGTTATCAAAAGGTAAGCTACCAGAAACGAAGATCCGTATCATTTTTCTTCTCGGTAGTAGCCTTTTGTTTTCTTTTACAGATGTTCATAGGTTTGTGCTTCCGGACCTTTAAAAACAATATACGATGGAAGGAATTCAGATTTTATGGGAAGCTTCCTATGCCAAAAAATAGGATGTACTGATTTCTTCAGATGGCAAGAGTTGGAAATTGGCGACTTCTATTACAGATGGTAAGGGTGGTACTGAATTAGAACAAAATACTTCTACATAAAAACAATGATCTACCTCTTTCGTCTATACATATAGATAGAAATAAACCCTATCACAGCCAACACATTTAACACCCCAAACCATTCTCCAAACCGACTATATAGTGTATGGATTCTTACTATAGAAACTGATCCTATCAGCAAAGCCTGCTGGCCATCGGCACAATTTGCTTCACTGGTAACCCTACCATAAGCGTCATTGATCGTTAATCTTCCTTTACGTGCAGCCCGAACCTGAGAAAAGCCATTTTCTACGCTTCTCAAAATAGCCATTCGACTATGAAGCCAATCATCTACTGTAAAATCCCATGCAGGTACAAATAACACAGAGATGCCAGCAACCCCATACTTTCGGATATATCTGGTAAAATCGAGATCCTTACATATAGCCATACCAGTCTGATTACTCATAAAGTTGACAATAGCTGGATTTTTCCCAGGCATAAACTGGCCTTCTAACCCTGGTATTAAATGAACTTTGTTGTACTGATTCAGTAGATTGCCTGTCACATCAATAATTAAGGCGGCATTAGTCTCAGGCTTTTGCACCAGATTGGTGTATCCGATCACCAGCCCCACCTGATTTTGTCTGGCAGCATCTTGTAAGAGACTCAGTATCTCAGCATTGGTTTCTGTATGAATGTTAATCGCTCTTTCTGGTAATACGATCATGTGAGCACCTTGTCTGGCAAGTTCTGCTATATGAAAAACATAGTTTTCAACTGCCTTAATTTCTTTTGATGCCTCTACCCGACCCGGTTCGTAATGGTATTTCTCATCCAATGACACCAATCCTGCTTTGAATTTAGGAGTTCTGGGAATGCTGATCAATCGGAACTCACCAAATCCTAAAACAGAGATAATAAGCAAAGTTAAAAAACTGAGTATATATCTGAATTGAACTTTCTCTTTATGATATAACCAACCTACAGCTATGGCAGAAGGAACACAGGTCACAAAGAATGTAATACCCAACATGCCAGTAACTGAAGCAATTTGAATAAGTGGTAGCATATTCATCTGTGAATAGGCTATGCTTCCAGCTGTTCCATGAGGTGAAGAAATCGAAAATAAAAACTCAAATGTGGTAAAAAACACAGGAAAGGCAAATAGTGTATACCAGGAGCCTATCTGAAGCACAATAATTCTGCTTATAAGTATGATACAAGCAAAAGCCAATGGAAATAAAAGTGTAAAAATAATGGCAGGTATCAATGTAGCCACAGATTCCAGATAGGAAAACCAGCTAAGTCTTCCTATCAAATAGGCAGTGAATGCTATCAGAAAAGTAGTTCCTTTACTTGTCTGAAATGAAAGAATCAACACTGGTACAGGCGCTATCCAGAGAAGCCACCCATACTCACCAGACAATCCACAGGATACATACCAGCATAGTCCGGAAATAAGAGTCCCCAGAACCATCACGGGTAAGCTAAAAGATAAACGGGTAACTGGTGTTTTGACAGAGAGCATGACAGAAAAAACAGGTTGTTTAAGCGGTTGTCAAAACTAATGTGCCTTACACAAAGAAAATTGTAAATTTTAGACAGGTTGCTGGCTAATTAGAAAATCAGCAATATGATGAGTTTCGGACTGAAACTGGCGGGGAGTAGTTCCAGTAAATTGCCGAAAGTCTTTGATAAAGTGCGACTGATCATAATAATCGCAATCATGCGAAATCGCAGTGAGAGACTTCTGGTTAAATTGCATCTGCCGGAGGGCTTTGTTAAAGCGAACAATACGGTAATAATGTTTTGGTGTATAGCCTACATATTTCAGAAAACTCCTTTCCAGCTTTTTGTAGTATGACTCATTCTCGTCACATAATTCATTGACAGATAGTACATTATCCTGACGAATTATATCAATAATCTTAGTACAGTCATTCCATTCAGTAGTAGTATATTGAACCAGTTGCTGCATTAATAGATCCAATAATGCTATTTGTTCTGCATCTGTTTTCTTTTCTCGTAACCTGTTCTTCCACCCTTTGAGTGTACCTCCCAACACGTCTTCCGCAGAAATCACCTGATTAAGCAACTCACTGGCAGGTAATCTGGTGAATGCATGAATCCCTCCCGGCTTAAAACGAGCACCCAACATATACATTTCCCCACTTGATTTTGCATAATAAATCCGGTTCCTCTGACCCATAACGTGTACCTGATCAATCAGATCGCCCTGTTCCAGCTTATCGTTGGCCAGAAAATGCATGGAATGTCCCAGATTAATCATCAATTCAACTCTCCCGCCTGGTATGAGTCGTTCAACGACCGAAGCAGCCATCAAAGGAACCTTAAATATCCAGTAGCATTCGATGTACCTGGCAAGTAGTGAAGAAGGTTGATATTGTATATAGGAAAGCATACAGTGTATTTGTATAAGATTATTTTGCATAACTCTTTTCAGACAGAACGGGTAGCACTAGATGTCCACTTATATGGTATGTTCTTTGACAAATGCTGACATTGGAATATGCACAAAATTCCACAAAAACAGAGACCATTCTATACGATTAATTTGATTCTATACTTCCTATGCAATATTTTTTGGCATTGTGACTATCAAACTACGAATATACTACCAATACTGATCCCAGTACTTTATGTCCTTTCTCTTATTTAATCAAATATCTATGCTTCATTAACAAAACGAATAACCTGCTTTTTCACCCTGGTGTATTGGTAAGGTTTAGGGAAAGGCTTTACCTTTGCGGACAAACTTCCTTTGAAACCTTAGAACGCTATGGAAATGGAATGAGTCCAGTACTTAAAAAGCTTTAAGACCTCTGGAAGAATGATACTTCTTACTACCCAATGTAAAATTATATGAAATGGATTACCCGTGAACGCCCCAAAATAGATCGTATAGCTTGTCCTTGGTTAATCAGGCGATTCATTGATCCGGAGGCTGAATTCATTTTTGTTCCGTATGAACAAATTCAGACAATGGCACAAGACCTGAATGCGACTCCATTTGACATTCCCGAAGCAGAGTTTACCCATTACCAGGACCAGTGCACCTTTGATTATTTTCTGAGTAAATACAAGCTTACCGACCCTGCTTTACATAGCATTGCACCTATTATTCGGGGAGCCGATACAGATGATCATACCCTCGCAGCTCAGGCATCAGGCTTATGGGCCATTTCGGCAGGACTAGCGTTTAATATTACAGATGACTATGAGTTGTTGGAAAAGGGAATGCTGATCTATGATTCACTTTATAGTTGGGCCAAACACTTACAGAAAGAAAAACATACGCAATCTCCTACCGAGCGACTTTTTTTACAGGTATTCAATACTTATCTGAACGAAAAAAAATCACATCCAGGTAAAATGCCAGGATGGGCAAAAGAACTAAAGGAAATTATCCAGGATCAGATTGATACAAATTTGAGTTTAAGCCTGAAAGAGATTTCCGAAGGACTCAATATTCATCCGGCTTATTTATCGCGTGAGTTTTCTAAATATTTTAACAATCTGTCTTTTGGCGAGTATATCCGTAAACTACGGATTGAAAAGGCAATGGATTTGCTACAAGGCTCCTCTCATTCTCTTGCTGAGATTGCTTATCTGACTGGATTTTCGGATCAAAGCCATTTTACACGCATTTTCAGAAAATATACAGATCAGAGTCCAGCCGAATATCGGAAAAGAATCAATAAAAAGTAAGATTTTTTTATAGGTTTACTACTTTACTCCTCTGTTACAGAATAGAAGGAAGTAAGTTGGTTTGGAGTACAGAATTTGGTATATCTACTTATCAGATCTGCTCCGCTCTGATTACAAAAATAAAAGTTTGTCAGCCTTACTTTTAATAGGTACCAAATTCTGGAAGTAAGAACATACTACACTTCTTCAAAGGGACTGCTTTTTACTACAGATAGAGCGATACATAGAAAGTTCTCAGAAACCTATATTACTCTATTAGCCACTATATTGAACTTTATCCCAAAGTAAGCTTCTCAGCATCTGTTATATACCCTATAACCACAAAACTAATCCTCTACCAGCCATCTTTTGTATAAAGCAATGGTCTGTAAAGCAACTATCCGCATCACTCTTATCAATACCACCACAAAAAATTCAATAATTTCTTTTATATTTTATATATATTTCCTAACTTTCTTTCAGAAAATAGCCTGTCTGCTATCTCATACTTTGGAAATTCAAAGTATCTAATCCATTGTGAACAAGGAGTATATGTATCACTTATAAACTCAGCATACATTACAATGAAGACCTACACATCAGAAAATGGATGGTTTAGCATGGAACTTCCTGTTTCCTGGGAAGAATACGATTGTGGTGAAGATGGTGCCTATGCCTTCTTTGATACTAATTCTTGGACTGGTAATCTGCGTATTATTCCTTTCCGTTTAGCCAGACGTAGAAACCCCAGCAAAGACATTGCCTCTATTTTTATTCAGGATGAGGTACTAAAAAACGAGGGAGCCAATCGTATCCAGCTAGGCGATTTTGACTGTGCTCATTTCCGAAAAAATATTCAGCAGGATGATGGAGATCTGTTTGTATATTACTGGATTACAGGTATAGGTAACAATCTGTTTATCTGCACATTTACAGTTGATCACAAACAAGAAAAATGCGAACAACACTCAACAGATCTGGAAACTGTTCAAAATATCCTCCAAAGTATCCGCATGAAACAGTCTGTGGAAAAGCTGAATGCGGCTTAATATTCAGAGATTTTATTCACTGGAAATACTATTATTGAGATAAGCACCCTACATTCATACCATGATACTGAATGTAGGGTGTTTCATTCTCAATTAAATGATGGGTAGGTTGAGATACCAGATCAGATTTATCTCTCTGATATTGATAATGCTCTTGAAAATCTAGCTTAAAAGTAGAATTACATTAATTCTACCCAAAAATCTCTCAGAACAAAAGCACTATCCTGATAGTATTGGCTGAAAGCCAATACTAAAAAGTCAGTCACGACATTACTCTTATTTGACATAAGGAAAGGGTAACTGAATACGCATTTCTGCCTCCTCCCCTGAGGTATTGGTAAACCGGGCTTCTTTGATTATCCGAAGAGCTTCTTCGTCACAACCGTAGCCCAATGATTTAACTACTATTGGATTTTTAGGCATTCCATTTTTGTCAATTGTTAACTCTATTGTCACAAAACCGGAAATATTATTCTCTTTTGCCTTAGCCGGATAGAGGAGTTTGCTGTATAGAGCCTTATTGCCACCTATGAGTTCTACAGCTGACTCTGAACGAGCTTCAGGTACATAATACCAGTCAGTCGGATTAGGATTGGTTGTAGTGGGGAGCTTGTAATTAATATTCCATTGCTTGAGGTACACTTCCAATGGTGGCAAACCTACTTTTGCCCGACGTACATTTACATTAGGCTCGTCTTCGATAGGCATCAGTTTCATACCCTGTTTAGTTTCATTCAACTGCGAACCATAAATTTGTTTTTCTCCCTTATCTATTTTAGCACGATCTATCACTATCGCAACGGATGATGCATTTACCTCTCCTTTACCTGCCGCCTCTATCAATAAAGGCAGATACTTTTCCCTGGCTGCCGGATCATTGTGTTGAATCACCATCAAAGCTACAGATTGGTACTTCTCTCCTACCAGTGATTTTCCTGGATACCCATATTCAGCAATGATCTTATCTATTTTAGCCATATTGAGAATGTCAATAGCACCTTGTTTCTGCATCTGAATTGCTTCTTCTTCTGGAGTTTTGGCGGACTGCCTTGCTGCCACACTACGATACTGCTGATCTGCCTGTATTATAGTATCCAGCTGAGCTATCAGTTTTGTTGGGTAGGATTGTGCAAAAACGGTTGTATAGATAAAGAATAACCATAAAAGTAACCAAACCTCTTTGAGGAATATCATAAATTTATGAATTGAGTATATAGTGTAGATGCTTAAATATATATAAAGTTCTAAAGTTTGTTATAATAAAATAGATATTCCCAACAGAAGAATGTAGTATCTTAAAATCAGAGGCAGTTCTATATATCAAAAGAAAAATTTCTGATTCAAGATCCGTCTCAATTTCATTCATCAGAATATACATGAAGGAACACCTGCATACAATATGCACAGATTAGTACCAATGGAAGTATTTGAGATCTATCCATAGTTTTATCTACGATCTGAACCAGATAATATCGTTTTCTGAAAAAGAAACGAATGAACCAGTTGTCCTTTCCTTCTGCATATAACTTCCATTTCATCATTAAAACAAGAGAAGAATTAGCTTTTACTAGTCGTATCCCTGCCCCAGAAAAGGTATATTTTAAAATAAATGTTTCATTATTCATCCGAAAATGTGCAAACCGTTCCCAAGGATAGTCAAAGACAAAATGTATCTCACTACTAACTGATTGATTACACAACAAATTGGTTATTGTTCTTGATTTCTTTTGAAATGAATATTCCTGCTCATCCAAATTAACAATACCTATTGAGGTACCATAATCATATCTTAGCTCTGTTATCAAATTATGATCTGCATCCCATATGGTCAAATCCATTCGGTTCACAGAAGGACATACCTGAAAGTATTTATCTTTCATTTTATACTACTAGACAAAATGTAAAAAGGGGTAAAAAAAGTCAAAAAGGAGAAATTTGCAGTGGTTAAACAAACAAAAAACTCCTGATGACTCTATTATTCCAACTTAGTCGATTGGAAGGGAAATACCCAAAATCTACTTAAAAAAATGTGGAATTGCTCTTAAGTGGCATTCTTTCAGTTCGAGGTGTAAGCTTATATAAAATCAAAGATGAGCTTTCCCTATTAACAGGAAAGACAGATGTATCGTGCCATACACATATAAACTCTTGCTTCGCATTTTTGAGCGCTATGGATCTTTGCTTATTTATCGATTTGCTTGTGTGGGCATTAAGTTTAGTAAGGGGAAAAGCGGAGCATTTTTTCGGACTCAACCGAATAGAAAATTGGTCAGTATCCCTAGCATATGTCGATCTTAACCTCTGAGGTAAAAGGCGTAGTCGTTCCGGTATATTTTCGGATTTATCCCCACAAAGGCGTACTTAATGAAAAAGAACGCATCAACTTTGTTCGCAAAAGCCTGGCCGTCATTGATCTGAAAGGGAAACTATTAACGGCTGATCGGGAATTTATTGGCAAAGACTGGTTTGATATTTTGAGTAAAAACCAGATTGACTTTGTGATTCGCTTATAAAAAGGCATATACCATAACTGGTTGATTTACAAAGATATTCATATGAAAAATCAGAAAAAAAAGCACTTAAGAAAGGCCATGCCCATAAGTGCTTTAGGCTAGGAAGCCAAGAGTATCGATTAGAGATATATCGGAATAAGAGTAAAGATGAAGCGCTTATTTATCTGTTGACTAATCGTGTAAAACACAAACGAGTCGGTAAGCATTATGGCAAACGGTGGAAAATAGAGTATTGCTTTAAACACTTAAAGGCCAATGGATTCAACTTGGAACAAGTAGCTTTTAAGGACACACACAAGATTAGTTTACTAATTACATTTGTGATTGTGGTCTATATTCAAGCCATTCAACAAGGTATTTTGCAACAAAAAAAGGAACCGGTTGGTCAGATTCGCTATGCCAATGGAAATACTTATCGGGCTGTGTCTGTAGGATTATATCGAGTCAAAGAAAAGCTACTCTCTCTAGTTAATTTCAGATCTTATTTAGTGGAACTTGTTCCTAAAAACAACCTTATTTAAAATTGTCTGCTAGTGTAAAAAATCATATATCTTTAGCTTCTTCATCCATCAGTGTTCAGCATACTCATGAAATTTAACAAGGTTATACCAACAGACAGGCTCAAACCCTACATAAAGTATTTTGTAGTGTCTGAAAACACCTTGGAAAGCACCTATACAATCTTTCCTTCTACCAGTCTGGTTATCGGATTTCAGTATAAGGGACAATTATTTTCTATCGAAGGAGACACTGAAACCAATCTGAACACAGCAGGTATTACAGGTCTGATGAATAGGTTCAAACTATTCAGAAATACATCCGGTATTGGTACTATTCTTGTCTATTTTACAGAGTTTGGCCTTAGTGCATTTACTCATTGTCCGGCTCATGAATTATTCCAGCAGAGTGTATCATTGGATGTTATATTCAATCGGTATACCATTACAGAAACAGAAGAAAAGCTGGCATTGGCACATACAGATACACAACGTATACAGATAGTTGAACAGTTTCTGTTATCACAACTCAAAGACGTCCAGCCTGACAGACTAGTTCTGGAGGCAGTGAAGCTTATTTACCAGTCACAGGGAACTATAAAGATCTCAGATCTAAACACACAACTCTGTATCAGCCAAAGTCCACTTGAAAAACGCTTTAGAAAAGAAGTTGGCACTACCCCCAAGAAATTTGCTTCGATAGTCCGCTTCAATGCCGTTGTTGAATCGCTAAATAATGCCAAGTCGCTCACAGAGATTGGCTATTCTCATCTGTTTTTTGATCAGTCGCATTTTATCAAAGACTTTCGACAATTTACAGGAACTACTCCTGAAAATTTCAGAAGGACGCTCTAGAAAAACGATTTTTTACAATTTCAGGATACCTGTTTGTCTGACCTTTGTAACATGTTCAATCAATAAAACAAAGAGACCATGTTTACAGTCGAACAAGTTAAATCTGCACATACTAAAGTAAAAAGTGGAGCCGACTTCCCTGCCTATATTCAGGAAATCAAACAACTAGGTGTAACTGCTTACGAAACCTGGGTAACAGATAGCCATACCAACTATTTCGGAAAAGAAGGTTATCAAACCCAATCCAAACCCATGTATGATAAGTTACCGATTGCCTTAACAACAGATAAACAAAAATTCAGTTACGAACTAAAGCTACACCAGCAGGGACACTCAGATTACTATACATTCTGCAAAGTTTGTGCAGAGACAGGAATTGAAAAATGGTTTGTACGCCTTGATACAATGACGTGTACATATTATGATACCCAAGAAAATGAAATAGTGGTAGAGACAATTCCTGGATAAAAATAGTACAGGTAGGTCAACTCAAAAATGTTAGCAAGGTATTTGCCATTTTTTCAGAGAGAGTCATACTACCAGTCAAATCCTATTAAGGGAATAGCACATAGCTGTGTGCTATTCCCTTTCTGATTGTTTCGACAAGCAAATCAGAGAGGGAGCTGTCTAGAATGGTTCAAAGGTGTGTAAAGGCTTTGAGGAAATCTCTATAAATACACTTATAAAACTTTGGTTGCAAAGTTTGTGATACACAACACATCCATGTCTATTTGTCCCGTTTCAGATATGTGTCATTGAGTTCTGCAATACTTAAAATGAGAAAAATACAATAGAATGAGAAATTTTTTATCGCACAAAACCTTCTTAGAACGAAAAATGTATATACATTAAACCCCTAATAAATTATCCCTCGGCATTATAGAATATACAGTAACAGAAGTAAGTGGCTACACCACTCCCGGAAATGTTAGCAATACAGAGATCAATAGGACAAAACCTCATTCACTTCATTTTTTTTGGCAACTACCATTATGCACTGTATGCGGTTGCTCTCTCCATAGAAGCAAACATGCAACTTGAGCTACCCTTAAATCCTTTGCCCTACTATGTATGTATCTTTCTAATCACCCTTGTCTACTATACCTATGCCTATCAAGGAAACGCCATTTGTATAACCAGCAACCTTTCCAATACAGATAACATACGATCCAACTGGTATGTACAACATCAGCAATGGGTTCGTTTCAGTCAGCGTCTGTTTAGTATACTAGGGATAGGGCTTGGTACTTATCTTGTGGTTTGCCATTGGACTAATGTGTTACGCTTGCCCCTTTCCAGTCTGGGTATGGCAGCAGGAGTTGTTTTGCTGGCAGCATTATATTATGGATGGCTTCCCGTATTTGGACATCGGCTACACATCCGACAACATGGCTGGATCAAACCCTTTATCATTGGATGGGTATGGGCTGGTCTGGTCACAGTTGCTCCTGTGTTATTTTACCAGATTGAATACAATACCTTCTATCCTGTCAATGATATATGGGTCTGGCTATTTTGCAAAAACTGGTTGTTTATTTCTCTTACCTGCATCATGTTTGATATCAAAGACTATGCATCCGATGCCAACCACCAGTTGAAAACCTTCGTAGTACAATATGGACTGCGAACTACTTTATTCTATATACTGATTCCTTTAACAGTGCTGGTGCTGGCTTCTTTTCTGGTAGTCGCCTATATACGTCATTTTCCAGGAATGAGGGTGATATTGAACCTGATTCCGTTTCTGGCCCTTCTCTGGACTGTATACGGACTTCACCAGCGCCGATCCATTTTGTATTATCTGATTGTTATTGACGGATTGCTGCTTATAAAAGCCATCTGTGGCGTAGTAGCAGCTCTGTTGGGAAAAATGTAATTTTCCCTTTCTTATCTATATAACTCCACCTCATAAATATTCCGTACCTCTGAGTGAGTCCTGATCCGCTCACGATATTGAGCATCCCCATACTCAAAAGTAGTTCGACTAATGCCACTGTAACGGGTATCATTCAAACCACTCGTTAGTTCTTTGGCCCCATATACATAAGACCCTCCGGAAAAGTCAGCACCGTAGCCACATCGTTCTTCATTTGCTTCATAGGGACCAAAATCGCGTCTATAACACAGAATCAATGTATCGTTTGGGCCGTCGATGGGTTCAAAAATATACGTCACACTATCTGCATGAAGTGATAAAGGCAAATACGCATAGTTATCGCTCACAACTACATTCCCATTCCCTCCGAGTCCATAAATCCGCTTGTAATAACTCATATCCCTGTACTCCCGGGTGGTAGTATCATACCACTGCAATGTTGCCTTCATCACAGGCTCTTCATCTGGTGGACAATCACTTCGGCAGTTAGCTAATGCAAGTACAAGTAACAGTAATGTAAGTCCTTTAAGATACATAGAGAATGTGTTTTTCACAAAGACACAAGATAAAAGAAAATCGTTGCAGAGGAAAGATGAACTTTTCCACAAGTAATATTAACAGCAACAACTTATATGTATTGTTTCTAAGAACCGATAGTCTGCAGTCACTTAGTAACTTTGTTTATCCAGATAATTAGCAAAGACAATACTATTCATCAGCAAATAAATCCTTCCATTGTTTTTGCTACCTCATAAGGCTGTTTAGCCCAGGTTACAAAGTATGGGTCTAATCCAAAGAAATCAAATATTTCTTCAGCATTATTTGGTGAAAGGACGCATTCTCCAGTATTTCGGATAATAGGTAGAAAAGCTGTTCCTCCTCCCAGTTGATTAGTAAGCGCAAAGGCCTGATAGATGAAACTGTAGAAAAGATAGCCAAAACCAGGCTCTCCTTTTTCGATGCGCAGTTCATTTGCATCGATTTTAAGAAATATACTCTCAGATGAAACCGGAAGTAAAAGCTTATACGAACTGGAAAAGGTTTTAATAATCTGAACTTGTAAACCTGTATTTTCCACAAAAATAGATAAGACTTCATCCAGTGTAGGATATGTTTTCTTCTTATTAGCTAATACATACTCAAACATTACTAACATACACCATTTGAGTTCAGATTTACAAACAATTTTCTCTAACTCGCGAACCATACGAGAAAAACTATATTCCTACATAATTTCACTTACAATGAGCATATTTCTATACAATAAAAGATTTGACCAGAATTATGCGCACGAAAATTTTTGCGGTGAATTCAGGTCAAACATAAAACTTGCGGTTTATTCAACATGCCGATAAATTTGCGGTGAACTCTGGGCAAAAATTATTTTCTCCCGAACACCAAAGACAAACTCTTCCTCTTGCTGTTTGCATAGAACAATACACAGTGTCATAATCTGAACAGAAATCCACACATGATATAATAGTCCACAGACTTTAGCATTACACAGATCTATGAAGGATAGCCAATACATTACCAATGGCCCTTTAAACACAGTAATATTGAACGTTTAAACACAATCCGTTTTGTTTAAAATGAGGAAGTTTGCAGTGTATAACAAATGTTACCTTATGAAAACCAATAAAACAGTTTTAGTAACCGGCGGCACCGGATTTGTGGGCATACATACTCTATTACAATTATTACAACAAGGGTATACTGTAAACACTACCATACGTAGCCTCAGTAAAAAAGAAGAACTGGAAAAAGCTCTCAGGGCTGGCGGTATAGAGTCTTTTGAAAATTTATCCATTTATGAAGCCGACCTTTTATATGACACCGGATGGAGTGAGGCCGTAAAGGGATGTGAGTATGTATTGCATGTGGCTTCTCCATTTACAACAGAAGAACCGAAAGATGAAAACGAGCTTATTATTCCTGCTCGTGAAGGCTCATTACGAGTATTGAAAGCAGCCAGAAATGCAGGTGTGAAACGTGTGGTTCTTACTTCTTCCTTTGCAGCCATTGGATATAGCATTTCGGAAAAAAACCACATTTTTACAGAAGAGGACTGGACAGATCCCAATGTTCCGCTCATGGCTTATATCAAATCCAAAACTGTAGCTGAAAAAGCAGCCTGGGATTTTATGGCGAGAGAAGGAGGTGCAATGGAATTATCAGTCATTAATCCGGTCGGTATTTTCGGACCTATACTCGGAGACATCTCTTCTGCTTCGCTGGATGGTGTTATTAAAAGTATCATTGGAGGTTTAGTCACTGCCAGTCCTTCCTTTACCTTTGGTGTGGTAGATGTTCGGGATATAGCTGATATCCATATCCGTGCTATGTTACATCCGCAAGCAGCAGGACAACGGTTTCTGGCAGCTTCTGAGGGAGTAATGAGCTTTTATGATGTTGCCGAGCTAATCCGTAAGGAACGCCCGGAATATGCTGGAAAAGTAGCTTCATTTCCAAATACAGATCAGGATTTTTACATTACACTTTCCATTCAGAAAGCCAAAGATATGCTAGACTGGAAACCTCGCAGTAAGGAAGAAGCTTTACTGGCTAGTGTGGACAGTATGATGAATTAAGTATCTTTACCAAAGATAATGATGTAAACCCGTGAATTCCAATAAAATACATTCCTGTCATCTGGGTCCAGAGATTTCTCCTGAGCAGTTTATTACCGAGCATTTCTTCTTGTATCTGCTTGAGGGATCGATGATTGCCTATGATGGACAAAATACCTATACCATACAGCCGGGCGATCCACTACTCGCCCGGAAAAATCATCTCATTCGATACACCAAACACAAAAACAACAGTGTATTTAGAAAAGTGGTCATTACCTTGGAAAAGCCTTTTCTGGTGAATTTTCTTGAGCGGCACGACATTGATGTATATTCCACTCAAAATACCAATTCACTCTTGTTCTTACCTGATAGTACCCTACTTCAAAGTTATATAAAGTCTCTTGAGCCATATTACACACAACAGGAAGAAATAGAGAAAGGCTTTGAAGATGTAAAACGGGAAGAACTGCTTCTAATTTTATTAAAAACCATCCCAGAACTGAAGGACATCCTTTTTAACTTTGCGATACCTGACAAGATTGATCTGGAAGAGTTTATGAACCGCAACTTTCGGTTTAATGTGAGCCTCGACCGGTTTGCCTATATGACAGGCAGAAGCTTGTCTACGTTTAAAAGAGATTTCCAGAAAATTTTTGGAAGTACTCCTGGCACTTGGCTTACCCGCAAACGCCTGGAAGAAGCCTATTTCCGTATCAAAAGCGAAGGTGCCAAGCCGGGTGATATCTATTATGAACTAGGCTTTGAAGACTTTTCACACTTCTCTTTTGCCTTTAGGAAACAGTTTGGTATCAGACCTACCGCATTGCTTCATTACTCCGATAGTACCCAATAAAAATCTCTTCTCTGCCTAGTGAATGTATTTCCTGGTTGGACAGTATCTAATTCCAGCATCTATCCAATTTTGCCACAAAAACGCTGAAATTCTCCTCTATTCTTCTGCAAGCAGCCTCCTCACCTTGTTGCATAACGGATGACACATAGAATTAAAATTTGCCAAAAATATTTGGATAGAAGCATCTAAAAATATTATCTTATCAACTAAGACAATTAACTAGTAAGATATAAAGTGAACAATGATCTAACTAAACGAGTACGAAAGCTGAGTCAACTCTATGCGTAACTTCCATTCAGATGCACGAAGCAGTTGCCCGAAAGGCAGGTCTTTCAGGAACTGATCATAAGTATCTGGGTTTTCTGATCGAGAAAGAGCAAATAACAGCTGGTGAGTTCTCCACGCTGACAGGCCTCACTACTGGTGCAGTGACAGGCTTAATAGACAGGTTTGAAAAGAAAGATCTGTAAAAAGAAAATTTGCTGAAAACGACAGAGGGAAGGCACTCATCGAGCCAAACACCGAAAATATAATGGCTCTTTTAGCACCGCTTTATAAAGAATTCCGGGAAAATTCAGAAAAACTCATTGCTTCATTTTCTGATGAGGAAATGGGTATCATTGAAACCTACTTTTCGAAGACCATTGAAGTAATGAATGAAACCACTCAGACACTCAATATGCCATAATTGTAAACAGGAGAAATTATGAGTTCTTATATAGTTAGTTTTGAGGACATTGATAAAACAAAGTTCTTGCTTGTTGGGGAAAGGTGCAAATCTGGGTGAACTTTCCCTTATTGAAGGAATATGTGTACTTGACGGCTTTTGTATTTCGACAGAAGCGTTCAAGAAAGTTATTGACGCAACGCCATTGGTCAGCGAATTACTGGCTAAGCTTTCGCTTATGAAGCTGGGAGATCAGGAGCAAATCCATAAATATAGCAGTGAAATTCGCAGAGCCTTCGAAGAAATAACCATCCCGGAGAAAATTCAGGAAGGGCTTACGCGTCATCTTACAAGGTTTGGAGAAAACAATGCCTTTGCTATTAGATCCAGTGCCACAGCAGAGGATTTACCGACGGCTTCTTTTGCGGGTCAGCAGGATACCTATCTGAACATAATCGGGAAGGAGGCCATCTTACAACACATCAGTAAGTGCTGGGCATCATTGTTTAGTGAGAGAGCTATTACCTATCACCTGCAAAACGGGTTCGACCACCATACAGTATATCTTTCTGTAATAGTCCAAAAAATGGTTTTCCCACAGGCAGCAGGTATTATGGTTACTGCCAACCCCGTCAGTGGCAACAGAAAGGTAGTATCCATTGATGCCAGCTTCGGACTGGGAGAGGCACTGGTCTCTGGCCTTGTGAATGCAGATGTATATAAGGTACGTAATGGACAGATTACTAACACGAAAATATCCAACAAGCAGTTGGCTATCTATGCGTTGCCAACAGGAGGTACAAAACAACGGGAAATTGAGCTGGATCTCCAAAACCAGCAAGTGCTGACGAACGATCACATTCTGCAGCTTGAGCATATCGCGGACATAAGATCGAAGCCCATTTTGGCCACCCTCAGGATATCGAATGGTGTCTGGTAGATGATACATTTTATATTGTTCAGAGCCGGGAAATTACTACCTTATTTCCCATCCCTGACGCAACAGATTCCGAAAATCATGTATATGTATCAGTAGGCCACCAACAAATGATGACTGATCCAATGAAGCCCCTGGGATTGTCTTTCTGGCAGATGACAACACCCCGACCGATGGCTGTAGCTGGCGGAAGGTTGTTTGTGGATATCACACAGGAACTAGCTTCTCCTGAGAGAAGAAATGTAATGGTAAATGCTACCAAACGTATCCAAGATGGTCAGCGCATCCGTGTGAACGGAACAGAGGGATATATAGAAATTCTGTGATAAGGTACATATCCTATCCTATAATTTTGCCAGCTTTAAGAGCGGTAAGTTTTAATATATACATTCAAAAGCTATGGTACCTTACCAGAATAGATGACTTTTATGAATTACACAATTTTGCCGGATGTTCTTTACGAGCCCTCTGATGAAAAGGGAGAAATTAGTATTGTTCCGTATTCGTCTGGAGTACCTGTCATAAAAGGCAGGAGCATGCTCAAAAAAAATATGATTAGCCTTATTTGGGAAGGTGAAAAAATCATTCATTACACCCAGGAGAAGATTTCTTTACAGCCTGACCAAATCTTATTGCTGGCAGCGGGCAACTATCTGACAACCCAACGGTTTGCAGAAAAAGGACACATCAATAGTATTCTTATCTTTTTTGACAACAGTGTCCTGAATGATTTTTTAGAGCAACAGAAAGATCCCATTAACTTTACTTCCCTGACAGAAAACTCAAGACCCTATGTACTATTTGAAAAAGATGCCTATCTGAACCAGTATATAGTCTCTCTCAAACTTATTGTTTGACACTACCATTCCGCTTTCCAACCAGATGATGAAATTGAAGGTACACGAGTTATTCTTTTATCTCTATGCAACTCAACCACAACGACTCCTATCATTTTGGAGTTCCAGTAGAACAATCAGGAAATTTTGAACTAATGCAGGTGATGCAAGCAAATATAAGCACCAATATAACGCTGAGTAAACTGGTATTTCTCTGTCATATGAGTCTGTCAACTTTTAAACGGATATTTGAACAGGTCTACCATATGGCTCCTAACAAGTGGTTGCTGGATCGGAAAATGGAAATGGCTGCAAATCTGTTACGCCGCAAAAAAAGTAAACCCAGTGAAGTATCGCTGGAAATAGGATATGAGAATCATTCCAGCTTCTCCAAAGCCTTTCGCCGTATATATGGAATCACCCCCAAAGAATACCAGGACCAACTTTGAACGTTTTGAACCAGAAATTGAACCGATAGGCTTACTCTACCCTTTCCATATAGGCGTACTTTTATGATATATCACGTATACTTTATGTCTATATGAAAACAATCGTATCCCTGACCTGTGGGATAAGCATCCTTCTGTCAGCATTCTTTATGGAAAGCAATCTTTCAACTTCAAACATTCTGGTTATGCCATCTCAATCACAAATCAATCAACAGAAAAAAATAAAGCAGTGGTTATACGTTTTAACAAAGAAGTAATCGAGCAGGGAAATATGGAAGCAGCCAATCAGTTAATGGATGGCTCAGTTTGTGAACCACTCCGCTCCGGCCGGAGCTAAGCCAGGTAAAGAAGGGATGTTGTATACCTTCAAGCAGGGCCTCAGACCAGCATTTCCGGATCTGAAAGTAACTATACATGAGCAAATAGCAGAAGGTGATCTGGTCACCACACGAAAAACAATCACAGGTACACAGACAGGTACTTTGCTAGGTATCGCTCCTACAGGAAAGAAAATTACCATCGAGGTGATTGATATTGTCAGAGTTAAAAACGGAAAATACTATGAGCATTGGGGTGTCAATACCTTCCCAACTGTTCTAACGCAGCTAGCTCAAAAATGATTTGAGTTAGCCATAAAAAGAGCCTCTCTCCCTTCTTTCTGTCTACTTCATTCATATTCAGACCTACAAAGATTATCTTTCTGTGTCATAACAAAGTCATCTCTTTGCAAAGGACGGCATACTATATATTTGTTTCAAGGAGTATCATAATTTATTCAAATTTACCTTTCTCTTAAAATTAATAAAACACCTTATCTATTCCCTATCTATTGCATCTCTTTATTTTCTACATAAAATATAGTCATATACTGTGTAGCAATTGTTTTTTTATTAAATTGCCACGCCTCAAATAGCCTCAATTTAGTTACTTCGACAATAAAAGTTGTCAATTAACTAAATATCAATCCTTTACATTTTTCCAATCTCAAAAACAAACATTTAAGTAAACCACATTGTATGGTAAAAGTAATCCGTGTATTCATTCCATTGCTCATGGTTTTTGTGATGTCTTGTGTTAATCAGGACATAGAACCAACAGAAAAAGAAACATCTCTGAAAGCAGCTTCCCTAATCACCCCTGTTGAGCAGGACCCTACTGAAAAACCTTGTTATACCTCTAATGTAGAATGGGTATATGAAGGAGAACAAACAATCGCGCTAATGATGCATATTGTTTATGAACAAGTAGAATGCCCTACTAGCGGGAATACGGGCTCTGTAGGAAGTTCTACCTGTGAACTTCATTTCCCTGATAATCCAATAAACGGACAGAAATACGTTGCACCAAGTACTTCTTGTCGGGCAGGTTCATATTATTATTCCTGTCAAGGCAATACTTGGGTAATCCCTGCTGACTATCTGTATGGAACGCCTCCAACAAATCCAACAGCGGGTATGCGTTACATCTATAACTACACCAACCAGCCAGGTTCTATTACCTTTATTTATCTGGCCTCTACAGGCTCATCCAACCTCCCTGATGGATGGTATGTAGATATACTTCCAGTAGCTAGTACAGCTTGTGGTACCACAAGTTGTAAGAAATGTGGTCAATACCTGGCAACTATAGCGAAGGGGGGATATTACTTTAAATTTTATGGTGCTATCAATACTAGTGGTGTTGTATCAAAAGTTACAGTACAACAATCATTGAGCTCTACACCTACCACTGTAACCAACGCTTCTGTTACTTACACCCTAGTGGATGTGGATAGCATCTATCAGTTTGTAGGTACAGCTCAGGCACCTGATGGTACTATTGTATACTTTAATGATATAGCAGGAGTATAGAATATCCCGCTTTGCTTGTTGTATATACAATCAATGGATAGGGCAACCCTATCCATTTTCATTTACTGGTTTTGGAAGCAAATTTGTTAATAGTTATTTTTCAGACTAGCTAGTCTCTGAACCTACCTTCTGTAGAGAAACTATAAATAGAAGCAAACATTCTATGAGTACAAAAATCATTTCTGAAGTAAAATATTTCCTTCTTTGAACCCAATTGCATAAATCTAACTATGAGACACTATTTACTAATTTTATTTTTTGTAACAGTTGTAGCAATAGCTTCTATCATATTGGGGTATGCATATGATGACCATGTATTGAGTGATGAATGAGTGGTTAAGTCAGCAATGACAATTTCTATCTTATTCATGGTGCTTGGTATGTTACTGGTAGATAACCTGAAACTGTTGGAAGGATCGGTAATTATTTTTTTCTCAACTATATTTATCAGTATACTGATTTGGAGCTTTTTGATCTTACTACTGAAAAGAGGTATTAAGAAGTATATAAATGAGAGCATTAAACGTTCATGTTATTCCATAAGATATGGGTTCATATGCAAAAAAAGATTTCATATATCACTGTAGCTATAATATGGGTCACCATTTCATGTAATACCAGGCATAAGAGTCCGGAAAGACTACAGTTGAATGATAGCACCATTACTCAGTTATACTTTGACAGTTCAGATCAATTGATTCGCAAAGAACAACGGGTGAATGGAGCATTGGATGGGTTTATGGAAGAATATTATCCAAACCAAATGCTAAGACGCAGAACTATATGGAAGCAGAATGAACAAGGTTTTCTTTATGAAGAATATGATAAAGAAGGTAAAAAGAAAAGAACAGATCGATCCGTTGTATTACAAGGAAATGATACTGTTATTTTTAATCAAAAGGCTGTCTTAAATCTCATTCTTTCGGATACTACAAAAAACATCGTTGTATTTCTGGGAAAATCAGATCAAAACTTTTTCATTTCTAAAACAATTACCGTTCCGGTTGAAGAGAGTAAAGCAACAATTGACTTTACACCCAGCGAATTAGGGAGCCATCGTTTATATGGAGTCATTCGAATAAAAGAAGATACACTTTACTCCTATTCTTATCCATTTATTTACAAGTATTTTGTGACGAAGTAACTCTATCCATATCTTTAATCCATAGAGTTAAAAAGCAGAAATAAAAGAATTAGTGTAATGTTAAAGTCTAAACAATCATCTGGACTTGGTAAATTTATAGTAGTAGTTTTGGCCTCTGCTATTATTTTTCTATTGATACAGGGTATTTTCATTTTATGGGATAAGTATCAATCCTATAAATACAGGCGTATTTTAGAAAATCTACAAGTAGTCACAGGGCTCGTAACAGATAAACATGATTATAAAGGCTTGGGAATTGATATTGAATATGAAGTAGAAGGCCAAAACTATACATACAAACCCGCAATAAGTAATCAAACCTATGAACGTTATCAGGTTGGTGACACCATTTCGGTAACAATTTGCAAATCAGAACCTTCACTTGCCTTATTAACATTAAATATCAACAATAAAGAAAAACTCAGACGGTTTCTTGGTGAGGATACTACTAACTATTTGAATACCCATAAAACTAAGTAATCAAACTAATTCTGTATGAAAAAGATAATTTTAACTTTTTGGACATTACTTATAACTATTATTTTACTTGGACAGGACTTTGAAGGAAAAATAACCTATACAAATTCCTATAAAAGCAATAACCCTCAAGTTTCTGATACGCAATGGAGTACTTTTATGGGAAACAAGTACGAATATTTTATTAAGGGAGGCAGCTACAAAACAACGGCGAATGGTACTCTGTTACAATGGCAACTCTATGTTAACAAAGACAACAAGCTATATACAAAAATGGCCAATTCAGAGGCTGTATTCTGGAATGATGGAGCTACAAATCCAGATTCTGTACTAAATGCCCAGATCAATAAAGGAGTAGCAAAAGTTTTGGGTTATACTTGTGATGAATTAATATTAACCTGTAAGAGTGGCACTCAGAAATACTATTTTAACTCCAAATTATCAGTAACTAAGAATTTATTTACCAAACACAAGCTTGGCAATTGGGCTGAATATATTTCAAAAGCTAATGCTTTACCATTAAAACTAGTCATTGAAAACCCTCAATTTATACTGGAAAGTGTGGCTACAGAAGTAGTGCCTCAAAAACTCGATGCAAAGTTATTTTTACTTCCAGAGGGTATTCAAACAGAAAAGAGTCCCTATTAGCATCATTTTGTTTCATTCTTATACATCTGACATGCTTAACCAAAATGCAAATAATCCAGGTGACTTATCTACTTAGTACAAGCAACTACTATGAAAATAATACTCTCCATTTGTGCCCTTGCTTTTAGTATTTGTGCCTATAGCCAGAATAGTCAATACATAACTCCTCTGGTCCTCTCAGAGGCCAAAAATGCCTTAGAAATAGTAAAAAACAGACTGGATACAAACAATTATTTACTATACAATCTACGCGATAAATATCTGATTGTGGGTAAAGTAGCGAAGGAGTATCAATTATTTTTAGTTCAGACTGTATTTGATGATAAATCACATACTACGACATACAAATTGATCAGAGAAGATCTGATAACAGATTCTATATTGCTTAATAGTGCATTTCAGGGAAAATCCTACGATAGACGATTCCGACAGTCTGCTATTGAGCCAGCTGTATCCTATTTGTATTATTATCAAAAAATTAAGGGAAACAAGATTTGTGAATTCTTTTTACCTGTATTAAGCTACACGCATGATTATAAGTTAGAATACCCAATAAGCAATGATTTAAACAAGTTTTTATTTGATGAGCTAAGAAAAGATTAAAATGATCTTATACTTGAGTATATACATGAATATCAGATTTTATAATGGGGGTTCAATTATAAATGTTCAAATTTTTTTTGTGTAGGTCTTCCAGTAATCGAACTATAGAATAACCTCCATTATAAATTTCAGTCTATCGAAAATGAAGCAAGAAGAGCTTCGAATGAATCAGCCAGATTGTATCATGTAAATATATATCATAGGCACTTAAGCCATAAAAAGAACAGAGAGAATCCAAGATCTGCCACTTATTTTTTAGAAGCTGTACTCCGACAATCAATACCACCATCCCAAAGCTATACTAACTAATGAAAACGTTAAAAAACAGGCCGCTTGTTTATATCCTGTCTGTTACACTTATCATTCTGCTAAGTTTACTCTCATTGCCATTGGTAGCAAAATATAAAGCCACAAAAAATCTGGACACTCTTTAACTAACCTTGACCAAATCATCTATTCAAACGTTCCACTTGTATCAGTATAGGATCGGCCTTTTTCAGGATCATTTACATCGGGCTTCTCTGTCTGAGCGACTACTGTATTATAAACAGGTAATTTTGTTTGCCTATCAAGGACAACCCCATTGGCTCGTTGCAGACAATCACAGGAGGCGAAGGTAAAAAGTATCACCAGAAAAATAGAATATGGCTTCATGGGTAGGTTATTTATGTACAATTAGGACTCTTTCTATAATAGTCCCCCAATTTTATCTGCCCTAACAGATACATTATCATCCCTATAAGTCAGGAGATGGTCAGCACTTTCCATATTTTCTTTCAGTTGCCTTTAGTCTCTCCCAAAAATCTAAAATATACTTTGGAACCCGATGACCAACACCCTCAATCAAAAGATTTAGAACAGGTAAACTTAGCCTATAATGATGTGCTTCTAGTAAAGGGATAGGATCAACCTGATAAATCATTAGAAGCCTGATGATTTTCTCGTTATTATAATAGAGAGCACTGTCCGCCTGATAGATAGTTTTAAAAAAAATGATATCAGCTTTATGTTCAAGTAGAACTTTTGCGATTTCCGCTTCTTCAAAAAAACAGGCATATTCCAAAGCTGTTGTTTTTCTCTTTCCCTTCTCATTAACCGGAGCCCCATAGTCAAGTAGCAACTTAACTAATTCTAGAGATCTGGTTTGTACACTACAGACCAAAGGCGAATCAAGAGATTGAAATAAACTCTGTTTCTTGACAGGACTTATTCCAGACTCAAGCATCTCTTTGACATTATCTATTTGCTTACACTGAATAGACTCTAATAGCTTGTGGCCATCTCGTTTATCTTTTTCACTCAGGAATATCATATATTGAAAGTAGTGTTGAAATTGAAAACCATTGCTCTAGTAAGGGAAGCAAAACAATTTTCTTATACCACCTTTCCTTTGAGAGAATCTTGTTCGTGCAAATAGCAACGAAAGACTTCCAATTGATTATTTTTTTCAAGTCTGACCAAAGGCAGGCATTTGGTTTTTCCATTATATAGGATTGTCAGGGTCTTCCCTTTTCGCAGAGAAGTCCACAGACAATACATTCCTACAAACAAAGGAAGAACCGGAATCAGAATTTGCTCTACATAAAAATGGGATACCCGTTCTTCTATAAAAGCCAGATACAGATTATAGATATAATATAATGCCCCCGCTGTAAGAGCGAGGCCAATCAGAAAAATTAAAATCCAGTTATTGACTAATCGTCCCTGGCCTATTTGTATAGTGTCAATATCCTGGAAAGAATATGTTTGGTAATTGTATCGGTTTCTCAGTAAGTGAATGCCTTGTGCACTAATTCCAAATTCTGGAGTTTCAAACTTGTATTTCATTTTGATTATGACTAATCTACAGAATAACTATTTTCAGAAAGCTATCATTTGTCCCTTGGGCTCCACTCATAGCTAAGGTATTTTCAGAACAATTATATTGCTAGGCCATCTCTAAAACATAAAGAACTGTGTGATTTATAGATGGTATTTACAAGCAGTAATAAATTCAAAAATACCCAAGCTGAACATTGACAAATCGGCTTAGGGATTGAACGAAAGCATAGTCTGCCTCTATTTGATAATCAACTTACGGGTAGAATTTCCTTTGTCAGTTTTGAAGACAATTAAATATATTCCTGCTCCATTATATGAGAGGTCTACCTCTTTTCCAGTACTTCCTTTTGAAATGGTTTGTGAACTGATCCGTTGTCCCAAGTGATTGTATATCTCAATAGTCTGAATTTGAACAGCTGTCTTCGAGAAGTCTATTGTAAACCGTCCATCGGTTGGGTTTGGAGAAATCACAATTGGTCGACTCCATTGGGGTTGCTCATTAGCAGTAGGTTTCATCACAAACTCAGCCTCGCTGGTAGCGGTTCCACCTGGTGTAGTTACACTTACCCTACCTGCTGTCACTCCTGCAGGAACAGTCACTATCAATTGTGTTTCTGTTGCTGACACAACAGAGGCTCTTACACCATTTATCTTTACACTATTGTCGGATAATACAGTTTGGTAATTAGTACCAGTAATGGTTAGCTGTTCCCCCACCTGTGCCTGTTCAGGTGTAAAGTTGCTGATGGTAGGGATCAAAAATAATAGTCCTTTTTCAGCCAACTTATTTTCTTCAGCTATCACAGGAGGTACATCATAGAGCACATTAGCAGTAGTATTGGTACGTACCGGATCATTGTAGTCAAAGAAGATATCAGCATAATTTTCAATATGTGTCTTTTCAGCCAGATTGGTTTTAGGTTTGATAGTAAACTGAATGAATCCATTACTCCCAGCCTGATCACGAGTACTGTCGGGAAGGTTGATAGTAGGAAATATCCATGTTAATATTGGACGCCCTTTGCCAGTAATATCCAATTTATAGGCATGAGAGACAGCCCCTATTTGCAGAGTAGCTATATCCAAATACTCAGACAGCGTATCAATTATAGTAACATTATAGGCATAATCTGTACCTGTATTCTGAAAGCGGATCGTATACTTTAATTCTGTATTTGTAGGTGTATAATGGTAACCAGGGGTTCCTGCCGGACTAACCTGCTTATCATTTGGGTCAAATGAGTCAATGATTTGCATACACTGTATAGCCACTTCGGGTTCTGCATCATCCTGAGGCAACACATCCACATACCCCTCGCTAACTACATCACTGCTAGAAGCCACACAACCCTCAATGGTCAGATTGGTTTGGGATTTACGGGGATGATCGGGCCTTTGATCTGCCTCAAGACGAACCGTTTTGCCATTCGCAGGAATTTTCAATACCAAACTATCGCCTACTATTAACTTATAGTTCTTCCGAAAAGCTAACTGAGCATTCAACAATATCCTGAACTCAGCACTATCAGCCATTGCCTGACCAATATTCTTAATCACAATCTGTACCCTACCATTTTCAATACACTTACCTGTCAGCACAATATCCGACTTATCCCACCGAGAGTCATCAGGTAAGGTATAATTATTGGAAGGGGTGATCCAAACTTTAGTACATTGTGTTAAACCTCTTATATTAGCCACACATGCTACTGAATCAATGATATGTATCGTACCTGGCTGATTAGCTTTGATAGTATCAATGTTGAAGACATAGTTTGAGTCTTTGTCAATGGTATATGGCTTATCAGCAGCCTTAAACACAACATGCTGAGGTAGCTTTATATAGATCTTCGCATTGACAGCATCTGCATACCCACTATTGGAGTAGTTAATAACTGTATTACTGGCAAAACAACGACGACGACGATCTGAACTTACACTACTGATCAAATAAGGGGTTTTGATTACTTTGCTGGCAAAATCTATATTAGTAACCATATCTCCTTTGTTAAGGGTGATAGCAGGCGAAATGTTGGTAACCGGACAGGTAGGTTGTATTCTGATACCTTTTTGAGTATCCCAGACCGGGCTAACTGTATAGGTACCTGTATCTACTACAATTTCATAATTTCCATTCTGGTCTGTAATACCATAATATTGACCTGGTTGGGTAGTTATTACGATATCAGAATGTGGCTTATCTATTCCATCAAAGGTACAATTCTGGTTTTCATCTACATACACTCTGCCTTTTATAAAGGAAACTAACTCATCAGTTGAAAAAATCAATACATCAAAGTAAGAGGTACTAAAAACGTTTCCAAATTTATCTACTGCCACATCTCTTACTACTATTCCAGCTGGTAAGTTTATCTTCGTTAAGAATCTTCCATTACGATCAAATTTTTGAAGCCGACCATTGAATGAATCTGCTACCCAAAGATTATTCTGCATATCAGTTGTTATACCTTCGATTGGTCCATATCCGAACTGTCCGTCTCCTGATCCTGAAGAACCAAACTTCATTAAAAAATTACCATTCTTATCAAATTTTGTTATACGATAAGTTTGATCCGCAACCCAGATATTCCCCTCCCAGTCTATTTCTATATCCCTTGGGTATAGAAACTGTGTTTCAGATGAACTATTCTCTGCAGAGAAATAAGATCTTACCTTCTGTAGAAACTTACCATCAGCAGAGAATTTCTGGATACAGTTATTCTCTATATCTGTCACCCAGACATTTCCATTCTCGTCAAAATCAAAGCCATAAGGTTGATTAAATTGTCCATTTCCTGAACCTTTCGAGCCTGTCTTAAGCAAAAATCTCCCATTGGCATCAAACTTTTGAATACGATAGTTATTGTAATCAACAACCCAAATATTGTTTTTACGATCTATAGCCATGCGGATCGGTCCTTGAAACTGTCCATCTCCTGATCCTCGAGAGCCAAACTTCATTAAAAAATTACCATTCTTATCAAATTTTTGAATGCGGCTATTTTCCTGATCTGTAACCCAGATATTGTTGTAAATATCTGTAGTTACACCTCGTGGCTCAAACCCAAAGATGCCATCTGAATTATCTCCTAATGTATTAAGTCCACGAGTAAACAAAAGATCGCCATTCGCATTATTTACATAAATAGAACTATAACTATCCATAGTCCAGAAACGACCTTTACTATCAATAGCAATCTCTAATGCAGGTATAGGCGTAGATAATTTACTTCCCTTCAATTCAACCTCCTGAATCAAATTACCATCACCATCAAACTTTCGAACATAAAATTTGCTTCGATCTGTTACCCAGATGTTTCCTTCGGAATCTGTTACTATCTTCCTAGCAACTGCGGATGCACCACCAGCGGATACATCCGAACCAAATCTCTTCAAAAATTTACCTTCTGGATCAAATTTCTGAAGGCAGAAGTTCCCAGAATCAACTACACAGATATTTCCGTTAGCATCTAGATTTATATCAACGGGATTATTAAATTCTCCATTTTCCGAGCCACTCTGGCCTATCTTCATTAAAAAATTACCGTTTTTATCAAATTTCTGAATACGGTTATTTTTAGTATCAGCCACCCAGATATTATCATGCTTATCCACAAATACTGCCTGAGGACTATTAAATTGCCCCGCCAGACTACCCAGTGAGCCAAACTTCATCAAAAAATTACCATTCTTATCAAATTTTTGAATGCGATGATTGCCTACATCTGCAATATATACATATCCATTTTGGTCTGTAGCAATTCCTTTGGGTGCACTCAATTCACCATCTCCATTCCCTTTTCTACCGAAAAAAGATAATAACCTTCCATCAGCATTTAATTTTGAGACAGACCCCCATCGGCTTGTCACATATATATAACCATTCTTATCAATGGCAATTCCATTAGGGTGTATAGTTACGGTGGTACCAATTTGCTTTTTAAAAGAATATTGTTGCCCCCAAAGAACTGAAGTGCAGACAAGACAGAAAGATACAGATAAGAAATACAGTCGTAAATATTTACGCATAGATTAAATACAGAAGCAGGAAAACAAAGTTAATAAAAAGGCATTGTATATATTATCTAATACCCTTTTATTTTAAGAATACGTTTAACAACTATCAGAAGAGAAATTTACATTTGAAATAAGAATATAGAAAATTAACATGCTACTCATGAATGATACGGAAAGTAAAAAGACTGACTATTTGTTTATATTGACAACATCAAGTCCACAACACCTTGAATGCATTTTGTAAATTCAGATAAGTAATGGAAATCGAAAAGGCTATCCTCACATTGATAGAAGACTATTCAGCCAAGGTCTATAAGGCAACAGATCTCCTACTAGCTGCATTTGGGGACATAAATTTTATCTATGCAAAGAACCAGGAGTTGATTCCCCGAAAAGGATTTCTAGATGAAAACCAGAGTATCCGTTTTGCATTCAGTGCTACTGGGTGTTTGGTAGAAGGCCAAGAAGGTATAATCAATTTTGATCTCAACTTTATAAACGGAAAGTATAACCAGCGTCACGATGGATTTTCTGTATGGAGGTTATATGGACTTCTACAACAAAGAATTTCTAACAATGTGACAACGGAATCTTATCCGGCTTGAACCTGTACAACTATGGTTTCTGTTGCAGAAACTGATCGAAGTGGACAAAAAACTTGAATGGGACGATCTGAGTGAGAGATTCTATCTAAAGATAGTCAATACTGAAAGTGGAAATTAACTACTAAAGTATGCATAAACTGATAAAGCTCCAAAAGTATATCATTGAAGCAATAGATGAAGTAGGAGAAATTGGACTTGCAATGATAATTCCAATATTCCGACAACTTGAACAAGGAAAAAAAGTAACCTATATTAAAAATGTCTTTTTTGTAAACAAGCGCTTTGCGGTTGTTTTGTGTATACGAGCCTTAGTTTACTTGTGTAAAACATACATCATTTCGATTTTCAGGTATCATTTTATACAAAATAATACAAAAGCAGATCTTATACTTTTTGAAAAGGGTATAAGATCTGCTTTTGTATCCTCCTGCTTCGCAAATCTGAACAGACTATAGTACCAGCAATCTGTTAGGGATTACTTATCTTGATTTTAATTTCATTTCCTGCATCAAGGCCACTCACACCACCACCACTGTACTTAACTGTGTATTGTCCGGTTGTGATTGCATAATTATCTGGCAGATTAAATACGGTCCGGACACTATCATGAGGTGCAACTTCGATATAGGCTTCAGCAGGTGGTGGCATTACTCGTCTGGCCATCGCTCCTTTGAATATAGCCTCAGTTCCATTTTCATGCATTACCTCAAGGTATTTACCCAGACGTGGTTCAAAGGGAGTTTCCCATTTGCAAAAACGCTGTGCACTATCTGCATGATTGATTACAGTGAAGGATAACAGAACAGAGTCTTTTGTAAATGCTTTTCCTGCCGTTCCGAGACGTGTTTCAAGCTTACCAGAATTTGTTGGTTCCTGACTTACAGTGGATGAAGAGTCGGATGTTGGGGACTCTGATGTTGAGGTGTCTGATTTCTGATTCTGACAGCCAGCAGATAGAGCGGCGACAATTAATAGTGATAAAGAGATTTGACGTATCATATGTTTTGATTTCAGGCAAAGGTAATAGATTGACACAATGTTTGGGATTAATGAAATATGATATTTTCAGCTGGTATATGTTACTTTTCTCATTGCCTTACCTTCAATGATTGGCATAATGACCTTATCGGAACCAAAAAATAAAGTTGATTGAAGATAACTATCACAGAAGTAACTACATTATGTGTAATGATAAGCCATTGATAACTAATACAATACGGGTAAACTATTGAAAAACCTAATGTATATGAATAAAGAAACAATAGTGGATAAACATTACAATAAATACATTATCAAGAAAGTATAGAGCTTGTTGAGATCACCTACTCCTACTCTATTTGTCAGAAGTTCTTTCAGAAGAACAAAAAAAGTGAAAGAGCAAAAAGATTTCCATCCTTTTGCTCTTTCAAAAGCTTAGACGCTGTTCTTTTTACGATTTCAGATCCACTAAAGCCACTTCTGAAATCTGTGACAACTTACTATCATTGTAGCCTGGTAAAAGATACGATACCTCTGCATGTAAAAACCAGAATCTGGTATTTTGGAAATGCTTATTTGGTAAGATTAAGATTGCCTGCCAATGATAGTGTTACACCTAGACTGTTTAAATCTCCGGTAGCAATGATTAACTGATCATTTTTAAAATACCTGCGGTAATACATACCCGCCTCAATTGCCAGGTATTTATTCAACCTGAAGCCAATTGCAGTTTCGGCTCCTGCCAGATAGGAAGTAGCAGCCGAAGTAGAAATATCTGAAAAATCATCATCCCACTCACTTCCGGAACCCGTTTTTACTTTAAACTCACTGATCCCGGCATTTAAGTTGCCTCTCAGATATGTTTGAGCACCCAAATTCCATTTTCGCCCTCCGGACAAAGCATACTCATAGATTCTTGATTTTTCAAAACCAGCATTCTTTACCAGATTTCCAGGGGCAATGCTTCCGTTTTGAGTATAGCCAACAAACCACTTGTCATTAAAGATCAGATTTATTCTGCCCCCAATACTATAATAGTTCTTTACAACACTATTTCCGGATGTCAGGTTGTAGCCATTGGTAAGTCCGATGTTAAGTACCAGACCGGGCTTACTTTCTTGTGCATAAGCTCCCGTTGAAGTTAGTACAAGTGATGTCAACAGGAGAATCCATCCAATTACATAATTAGTTTTCATAAAGCTTTGTTTTTTGGTTGATGGCTCAAAGGTATAGCATTGCCCTGCATGCTCGGTTTGGCTTTTGACCAACTGTCTGTATTTGTTGACAAACCGTAGAGGCTAACTTAAAAGATATGTGCTACTTTGCATCAGTCCATTCTTTCTTCATTACCTATGGAATTTAAGAATAAAGCAACAATTTTCTTCTGGATGTTCCTCTTTCTGGCCATCCTGCTCCAGCTTTTTGCCAATCAGGAGATATCATTCATTACCGCATTTAGTTACTCAACGTGTGTGATCCTTACATTACGGGTATACCTGAGTTATATTTCGGGAAAATGGGCTCAGCATTTTTTAGCAAACCTGAATACGCTTGCTTTTCTTGGTGTTATGGGAATATCCTGTCTGGTAGCCACCTTTGCTCTATCTGTCGAAGGCTATCTCATTCTGACACTTACCGCTCCCGAAAGCACATTAAAAGAAGTTACTAATGACCGCGTGGCTGTGATTTTTGGTTTGTTTACCTTCAGTGCGATGGTTTCCGGACTGAATTACTCGTTTGAAAAATACAAGCAGTACCTCGAACGGGAGAAAGAACTGGAGGTATTGCAACGAAAATCATTGGAAATGGAAATAAAGCTGCTGCGCAACCAGCTTAGTCCACATTTTACATTTAATATTCTGAACAACCTGCAGTTTCTGATCCGAAAGGATCAAAACGAAGCATTGCTCCTTCTCTCCCAATACAGTAAAATACTACGCTATTATGTGTACGAGTCACAAAAAAAGCTAATTCCATTGGATCAGGAAATTATATTTCTGAAAGAGTACTTTGATCTGGAAAAAAACAGACATGCAGAAGAACTGCAAATATCCTGTGAATGGCACATTCCGGAAAATGAGTTGTATATAGTACCCTTTGTATTAGCCACATTTGTTGAAAATGCATTCAAGCATGTATTGCCCAATCAGGCAAATGACTATTTTATCAAAGAATACTGTACGGTAGATTTGCAGGGAAATCTGACTTTTGAAATAACCAATACCTTTGATGAAAATGTGGCAAAAACAAAGTCCCGAGGTATAGGATTAAAGCATGCAGAAGAAAGGCTGACACTGGCCTATCCAGATCAGTACCAGTTAATGATAAATGAAGACAATGAACTATTTTCAGTACGACTAGAGCTTACATTAGAAAAACAAATCGGTAAAGAAGAGCTATGATACGATGTATTGTAATTGATGACGAACGAATTGCCAGAGAGGGATTACTTGAATTTATCAAAGCATTTGATTTTCTCGAATGTGTAGGAGATTATGCCAATCCTTTTCAAGCTATGGATCTGATAAAAAACAAAGAAGTAGACTTGATATTTCTGGACATTGAAATGCCAAGAATCAAAGGTATTCAATTTGCAGAACTGGTAAACAATGATACTACTATGATTATTTTCACAACGGCGTATTCGGAATATGCACTGAAAGGGTATAAAGTAAATGCGATTGAGTATCTGTTAAAACCTGTTTTTCTAGAAGATTTCACAAAAGCCGTTCACAAAGCAAAACGATTGTATGAGCTGATGTACCCCCAGGACTCTCAGTTTATATTTTTCCGGGAAGATGGAGTTGACCATAGGGTACACATTGATGAGATTACGTATGTGAAGAGCCTACAGAACTATGTACAGGTATATTTCAGAGATAACCGACATATGATTGTACACAAAACCCTGAAAAGTTTGCAGGAGACCTTGCCCGCCGAAAAATTCATCCAGATTCACCGCTCCTACCTTGTACAGAGTAAATACATTGCTTCTATCAATGGACTTACAGCCATGGTTAATAATACTTCCCTACCAATAGCCAGAGAAAGAAAACAACTCTTACTGAGTTTACTTACCAATCGATAAGATGGATCCTGAGTCTATCTAGATTCTCTTAAGAAAATCAGATCCTTTTTCTTAAAATGTGGGATGGTTCATGTTACGTATCCACCAATTTACACCTGACCGGCAGAAACAAACTCCCCTTTATCCCTGACAACCTGATTGCCCCAGGCTGTAATCGCTTCTAAAACAGGAATAACGGTTTTGCCAAAATCGGTTAAGCTGTAAATGACTTTAATGGGTGGTTTCTTTCCATACACTTTTCTTGAAACCAAGCCGTCATTCTCCAGCTGTTTTAACTGCAGGCTCAACGTCATTTCGGTAACGGAGGGCATTTCTTTTCTAAGTTCGTTATATCTTTTTTCCTCATCTTTTAAATGGTACAAGATAACGGCTTTCCATTTTCCTCCCATCAAATCCATAGCCAAGCTGATTGTACAAGGATAGACCTCCCCTTTCAGCTTTACATAATCACCAATACATTCTGTTTTCATACTGCTAATGTTGCACCTATCCATTTGGATAGTTATTGCGAATGTAAATCACTAAAAATAGTTTTGCAACTATAATTTTTATAGTTCGTATTTTTCATCTAAAGACATACCAAAAGAATGGCATTTAAAGTAACCAACAACGAAACAAAAGATAAACCACTAATTACTATTGTGGGAGTTTTGGGCAAGCAGGGCCTCAGCGCTGCACGTACTTTGTTACAAAGCGGGCGTTATCGTGTGCGTGGCATTACCCGTCGGGTTGACTCACCAGTGGCGCTTAGCCTGGTCCGGCAAGGAGCTGAGCTCGTAAGATTGCCACTTGATCTGGGATACAAAAAGGAATATGTGGAAGCATTCCGAGGCTCGGAGGGAGTTTTCATGATGACACCAGGTATTCCGCCCCCAGCCACTCATGAGTTTACATTGGGCAAAGAGTTAGCAGATGCAGCTAATAAAGCAGGGGTTCAGCACCTTATCTTCAGTAGTTTGGAAAATGTAGATAAGATTACAGCGGGAAAGAAGTTTGCCCCTCATTTTACAGACAAGGCCAATATTGAGCAATATATCCGCACGCTTCCCATCACAAGCTCGTTTATCTATATGGCTTTCTTTTACACCAATTTACCGGAATTTTACACTCCTGTTGTAAAGGACAATACCTTTGTATTTCCAATTTACTTACCAGAGGATTTCCGCGCACCCTTTGTAGATCCCCTTACGGCTACTGGCCCTGCAGTTCTGGAGATATTTTCGAATCCTGATCATTATGCCGGAGCATCTTTACCGGTAATTGGTGAAATCATCTCACCACGCGAGATAGTTGATACGTTTGTCCGGATCACAGGCAAGAAGGCTGTCTATGGCTCAGCTTTCACACGGGAGAACTTCCTTTATTATCTTCCAGACTTTAGCTCAAACAGTCTTTTAGTAGATGAGATTTTGGGAATGGCAGAGTACGCAGTCGAATATGGGTATTTTGGCAAAGATCGCGACTTGTTATGGAGTCGCCAGATAAACCCCGATAGCCTCAGCTGGGAACAATTTCTGCGCACTACAGGCTGGCTGGGCCAAAAGCTTTCATTCGGATAACATAATTATGGAATGCAGAAAAGGTGGATTTTGGGCTACAACTCTTCATCTTATTTCAAAATTCACCTTTTCTTTTTTAATTATATCATAACCTTCATGATCAAAGCCATCATGAGTTTGGTTCATTTTGAAGTTGAGAGAAAGCATATAAGCCAAATGAATTAAACCTCAGATCAATGGGAAATAAATAAAAATAGCTGACTGATAATTACACCAGCAGGAATCACACTGTGATAAAATACTTCGTCCCAGGAAGCAGGCAGTGGCTGAAAGTTCACATCATATTGTTCATATAGCTTATGTACCTTAAGAATCAGATTATCTTTTGGGTGTCCTTCGTTGTAAAGTATAACTACATCTTCTTCATAAGCAGGCAAAGAGCGATTTTCTTCAGCATAATAGTATTGGTTATCGAAGGCCATAAACTTATACTGCACCCGATAACTTAACTCTCCATCACTATTCTTGTCTTCAATCTGCTGATTAAACTTACCCACTGCAAGATGCCCATATTTCATCAGGTAATCTTCTTTCTTATTAAACACTGTATAAATAGTGAGTATGCCAACGCCAACGAGCAGCATAAGACAACTAATGAAAAGCCATTCCTGATTGACTGAGCTAGTTTGTATACCTACCACATAAGAAACAATAGGATTGTCCATTCTATAATATATTTTCACTTTGTCTCCTATCTGTGGCAGTGGCTTATCGCCCTCTTTAAAAAATATCCCTGTAAATTGTTGATTATTGGCATGGAAGCTATAATAAAGAGCATACGCTTGATCCTTATTGTTTATTTTACTGTTAGAAATAGTGGTTAGTGTCCCATTAGTATAGGCATATTTATAGGTGTAAAAATCTTTACCGTCAATCCGACTAGCTCCTGAAGGATTAAATAACATATTGCCCGGAAGGCTATTCCGGACAAAGACCAGACAAAGACATATCCAGCCCCATATAAATAGTTGTATGACTGGAAATCCTACTAGAGTAACAACACTACGAGAAAGAGGTACTTTGCGAGGGGGTAAGGAGAAAGTATAATCGCTAAGAGTCATAAGAAAGAATCCTTTCAGAGTATTTACCAGAATAGGACATCACTTCCAAGATAAAAGGAATTCTCTACATTGCTACTTTTCTACAATCAATTTTAGCTTTACCTATTCCACCTGTATGATTGTCTGGACTTTGATCTGTCCTACCCTGATTTTACGGATGGGAAATAGTCTTCAAAGTTTGATACTCCACCGTCACTGTTTATATACACATCCAAAGGTCTGATTGTATATGTTGCAAGCTTTGTCGTCAAAGGGTATTCAATACCATGTGCAGGTCTACCCAGAATATGTTCCCAAGGCCATTTAATGGGGAGTTAAGTATTTTCAGATAGGCACTGGTCGAAACAGGTTTCTCAAAGTGATACGGTTGTGAATCTCTGAAACTTGTAAAAAACAGCAATCTTCCATCCGGAGAGACCATAGGGCATTGATCCATATGTTTGGAATTTAGGTTGTGTCCGAGGTTTTTACCTGCAGTCCACTGGTTGCCTTTGTGAAAGCTGATATATAGATCTCCACTTCCGACATTGTTTTTCCCACCCATAGACGTATAGATAATATAGGATTCGTCAGGGGCAACAAAAGCATCAAACTCTGTATTGTCTGTATTAATCGAATCGCTTATACCAACAGGTTTCTGGAATTGTCCGTTTTTATAAGCAGAAATCATCAGATCATAGCCAGTCTTTTTATTTTCAGTGGCAAAATACAGGTTTCCTTTTGCTGAAACCGAGGGGTATAATTCGTCATTGGATGAATTAATCTGATTCCCCAGATGCTGAGGTTTACCAAAAGTTTCATTCTGATAGCTGACATACCAGATATCAAAATCTTCTTTCACCGCTTTTCCAACAACGGGTCTTGTGGAGATAAAATAAACACCCTTACCGTCTGGAGTAAAGAAAGGATCTGCATCACTGTATTGCCCAGAGAAAGAAACAATCTCTGGTGAAGTCCACTGCCCTTTTATTCTTTTGCAGATAAAGATAGTATAGAACCGGTTGTAATACGTATTGTTGGCAATGGTGTAAAGAATAACATTACCGTCTGGTGAAAACGTACTATTGTATTCATTGTGATGAGTGGAGATAATACCACTGGCAAACACTGTAGGCGTATCTTTGGGAACTGCCAGATTAAAATAGGAAAACTCAGTGCCTTTCTTTTGTCCCAGACAAACCATTCCATTGAGGAACATGCCTGTTAACGCGATATAGATGTATACATTTTTCATTGTTTTATCTTACGGATAAGAGGTGAGACATTTTTTCAGCCATTCCGGAAGTCTTTTTACTCCAGGTTCTGTGGCATAAGCAGTTCTGGCTAGCCCCGGATTGAAAGGGCATTCTATAATGTGATGCTTTTTGCTTTTATGTAAAGGGTTGCTGGTTTGATACATACAGGACAGATGGAGATAAATGAAACAAATCAACAGCAAAACATTCCTAATACATAGCAGTTTACACATTTGTATTTTACTAACTTTACCTTTAAAACAAATTTAGATAGTAAAGGTAATACTTTACCAATAAAATAAAAATAGATGGTAAAAAACAATAAAATAGATGAAATTATTCTTTGTGGTGGAAGGCTGTGCCTTGACTTTGTAAACACAGTAAGCTCCTGGACTGAAGAATCAGCTACAGACTATTTTGCAAACTTGAGTGATTTTGCCTACTGGTGTCTGCGAATGAAGTGCATAGACCCAAAAGAGTGTGAAAAAGTAGTTGCGAAAGCAGAAACAAACGAAGCACAGGTGTTCCTTGAAGAAGTTAAAGCATTCAGACAGCATGTATATACACTGCTGTTACGCAGAAGCACCCACCAAAAAATCAGTTCATCTCATCTGTCTTTTCTGAATACGCAGTTACAGAGCTATATACCTTATGTAGCTTTGGAATCTTATGCGAACGAAATCAAGAGGGAGTGGAAATTTCCAAAGGCAGACTTCAGGGTACTATTGGCACCTATTGTATATGATGCCTATGAATTATTGCTAAAAAATGATACAGGACGTTTAAAAAACTGTCCCAAATGTGGCTGGCTGTTTCTGGATACTACCAAAAACGGCAAACGAAAGTGGTGCAGTATGCAAATGTGTGGCAGTAATGTAAAGGCACTCGAATGGTATCATCGAAACAAATAAGATTTCTTTCAGACGAACCATTCGGGAACCAACACAACGTACACACGATACTATCTAAAGATGACATTGTTAACAGACAGAAAGCTACAAATGGGAAGTCTGTCAAGGAGTTGCAGAGGAGGTTTTAGTACTGAACTCTTTATTATAGTTGTCGACCATAATGAGTATGTAATCGTAGGTAAGCGTTCCATTTTCGATTTGCTGGCTCATTTTGGGAAAGTCAGAGAAGAACTCAGATAGTCGTTTTTTAAACCTCCCAGGTCCAGTGGGTACTCTGACTATATCAAGATTATTGCCTTTCTTCAAGAGGTAACTTTCCATAGAAACCTGGGTATTGCCTGCACCCAATAAAACAGTATTCTGATATAAAGTTACTCGCCCTACCTTAATCACCTTAGCAAAAGCCACATCGATAATAGCACCTGTTAACGAGTAAGGTACTTCAAAATTTCTTACTACAGCAAATGAATCCTTATCTATTACATATCCTGCTATATCGTCAGGCTTACATTTTAACATCTTACTCTCTTTAGTTTCTTTAAACTTTATAGGGAAGTTATCACCTGCACCCGCTTTGATTAAGCCTTGATGAACACTCCCATTGGCATCGATATAATATCCTTGCTTATAGGAGGCAAATAGTTGAGCCTCACAACGAATAACAAAAACGAAAAAAAGAACAAGTGGAATAAAAACTTTCATACGAATAAATATCGGAATAAAATAAAAGGATTTAGCCTATATATAAGGTAGGTCTGGTGTGCGTAATCACTTACCATAGATAGGGTGGCTGATAGGTATTTTACGAGTATATAAGAGAAATCATATTGGATAGACTGTACACCTGTATTGTAAATGGGTTGAAGTTTACTCATCACAAGCATGCTACAGTCCATGCCGAGAAAGACAATAACAAATTTGTAGGATCTAGACTGATATTGTTTTCAGTAGTTTCCTATTTATACTCTTCGGGTTTGATGGGTAAACTGAGTACAAATGTGCCATTCTTATCCTTGTAGGTATAAGTTAGTGTAATTTCATTATTCCGGAAAAGGCTCATTTCAGGATTTGTTCTGATATTCTTGATTAACGGAGGCTTTATATAATTTTCTAAGGCTGCCACATCTATTTCTTCCTTACTACGATTAACCAGAGTATAATTGTACCGAAAGTCGCTTTTAGAAGTACTAAATGTGTTGTCCAGACGAGTTTCCTGGTCAATCATGACAGGGCAGGTTTTATTGATCTCACTGGCTGCGTTTAGTAATTGTTTATCTAACCCAGGAGCTCTAAAAAAATACTGAACTACAAATACTCCAACCAAAACACCAAATAATGAATAGAGAGTTAATGTTTTCTTTTTCGTGTGTAGTTCTTCCATTTTATTGTTTTATATGTGGTTTTCGTTATTTATTTTGGGAAAAATGGCCCTTCTTCTCCTACTAAGCTTCTCAGAGTAGGGTAATCTCAATAATCTTATTATCCGGATCAATATAGATCCATTCGGTATTGTCCAGCTCCGGCACACACTCAATCAGGTCCTCTCCTGCTTTATGTCTTGCCAAAGCCAGTTCACCTAAGATAATTGTCATTTCATACCTTTCTTGTCCACTGGAACCTAACCAAGCAGCAGTCATTATCTTTCGATTCTTCTGAATTGCTTCATATCCTACATAGTTCAGGTTATCCTCCTCTTTGTACCAGGGTTTTGTTGCCACTCCATCACACTAGAATGACCTCAATATCTTATCTTTACGCTGCTCAAAAGCTGCGGTAAGATAAAACTCCAGATACCCACAGAAATCTTCATCAAATGAATTATAAACGTTTTCTGTCATGTAGTATAAGCTATCTGTTTCCTTCTATGAATAAGTATACAATGGTAGATAGTATGTAACAAATATACAACCTACAAACAACAGACTATATTTTTATCCATTACTTTTATAAAATTCATTTTACATATAGCACAAATCAACCTGCTAAATCGCTATATTTACACAGCTCAGAAGTGGACTGGTGTCCATATGAACGTTGCCGTAAACTGTACTTCCATACAAACGGGATATAAATTCGGGGTAGTACTGCAGGTTCGAATCCTGCCTGAGCCTATTGACGATTGCTGTAGTATTGGCTGACAATAAGGCGAGAAGTGAGTGAGGCAATAGGCTCAAGTGGTGTAAAATGATAAATCGGATGTATGCATTACATAGGTAAAGAGAGAGCATTAAAAAGAATATCGGCTAGAAGAGCACAATTCCAAATAGATGAGCAAACTCATAATAAGGTAGATATTGAACATTTATTGAAACGAATTGACTTGTCAACCGATGAATTTCTAATATACTATTTTACAACAACTGATAATGAATCTATTCTTTTATCTTCCCGACGATTTATGCTTTTTGATACTAGTCAGGATGTTCGTTTTATAGAAATAGAAGAGATAAAGGAAGTAAAGTTCAATCCTGTGTTTAAATCAGATTTGGATGCATCTTTTCTACTAATTTTAGATCTGTATACGCAACCATCTTTGACTATATCCATGCCCAATGGGCCAGAAGGAATCTCCCTTGTAAATGCCATTTCTGCTATAAGGAGGGTTATGTATGAATAAGCCTTTATTAGTGTATGCTCTTAATTAATATATGCTCTAACCTACCAAATTATGGATTCGGTATCTTGGAAGATACCTTTTTTGAAAACACATTTTATTCTCAAAAAAGTAAAATCAATTATATCGTCACTAGTTCTCCTCCTCTTGATTTAAATTGCGCAATAATTCATTTAAATTGATAGTTAACTTTTGTGCCAACTCTATCTCTAAATTCTTCAGAAAAGTTTCAAATGCAGTAATGATGCTAATTTTTGATACCAGTTGTGTCAGTTCTGTTTTTTGCCAGATCGATTCTATTTTATAATAGTCATCATTGATATATTCAAAAATCAGGATTGGTTCAAGATAGTAATCAACAGTTTTATAAATAAAATCAGGCTGCGTATTGAGTTTACCAGATAGTAACCAGTTATGCATATCATTCGCTAACTCAATCAAACATATATCTGACTCTTCAAAAAAGAGTACATTGTCAACAGAGATAGCAAGTGAGCCTTCCAAATGAGCCCAATAATAGCGTAATTCCTTATGTTCAGGAATAGTAGTTATTTCGAAGGTAAATACCATATCCATTTGAACTTTCATTAAGGATTAAGTTAACGTCATGTTACATCGGAGTAAGAATACGGGCCAGCTTCAAATCCCACAGAGTATAGTAATTGTCTTGCCCACTTGGAACTTTCATGAAAGATGGAATTATTTACAGGGGACTATTTATGGTTTTGTTTTTTGCTGTAGGTATTTGTAATACCCTATTAGTATTTCTACTGATAAGTCATCAGCCATCACAAACTCAAAACCAGTATCTTTAAAATATTTCAAAAGACGAGATCCTCCCCATAAGCCCCATGCATTTCGTATCCACATTCCGAGACCACGGTGGTACGCAATCAGATCATCTACACTGGCAAGGCTGGCAATTTGGTTTTTCTCTTCTGCAGTGAGTTTTTTATCCAACTCCCGAAAGCAATCCTGTAAATCTTTCGGAATGTAGACACCATTAATAGTGTCTTGCTCCATTCTTCGCTTTCGTTCTTCTTCTTTCCTTAAAAAAACTGTATTATAATACTCAAATTGTCCTTCTGTATCTAATTCATACCCGTTCAGATACCTATGAAACGTTAGTAAAAGAAAATGATAGATATCTTCTCTCAAATAAACTTTTTTCTCCCTGAGGATTCCAAATACACCGCAGTCAACTCTGTAATGGTATGCTTCCAGCAAATTATTCTTGTAGCTTTGAAGTTTTCTCAGACTATCTTCCGAACAAGAACGTATGGTATTTTTATTTTCCACGGAGACGACTTTATTCATCTCAATCAGGCATTGATCTAAGTTAGGTGGACAGAATAAATCATTTTGCTGGCTGAATATATTCGTATAACACAGGAATCCTTCAATAAATAGAAGCAGTAACCTTACTTTCAAGAAGAAATACATACTAATAAACAGAGTGAGGATTCGTATTTACAGGGTAAATAATTCTTAAAAGCAGACTCTTACTACAAACATTTTAAAATTAGTTACTAGAAATATAATATACATTGTCAACCTCTCCTACATAGTTACCTAAATGGCCTTTACTTTTTGTAATAAATCTGCCTCTGACGATTACATATCTTCTGTTTAGCTTCTTACATGTATCATCCAAGTTTGAATTCAACTCAGAATTAAAATTTATCCAGATAGCCTTGTTCTTTGAATCAGAGTAGTAATCAAATTTTGATTTATAGATTGCCAAATCTTCAAATGTAGCAATAAAGTACCCCTCAGTCTCTATATTCAAGCCATTGTAGTTTTGGGGAAAATTAACTAATATGTCCAAGGGAACGCTGGTGTATTTTAAAGGCATCAATACATCAATGTTAAATGACTCTCTCTTTGAAGGGGAACATTCCAGAGAAGAAAGTAAAATACCAATAAAAATGAGATGTACTTTAAACTTAGTCATATATTCCTTCCTTCTTTTAGTGGATTGATTCATCCGCTTTTACAATCTAGAAGAGGATAATACCCCACTGGCAGGAGTAACAATCTATGTTGTCAACATAAGAAAGCGCATGTTAACCTCTCCATAATCTGTTGTTTTGAAATCAATACACTCTTCCTGGCCTCCAGTAAAGACCTTCCCGCCCAAGTCAAGGCGTGACAGGAAGACCTTTTAGGAGGATAAATAGAGAGAAACTTTTATTCTGACAGCATTGAAGAAAGACTTGCATCATTTCTGCTGAAGATATGTTTCTATCCCTCCTGTTCTGTATGCCTGTTAAGGCTGTTGTGCCTGTGTGTGAGCAGCTTCTTTCTTTCGGTTCTTTTCTGCCCATTGGCTCAGATGCTCCAGTATCGGAGTCAGTTCAATAGCCATTTCCGTAAGTTCGTATTCTACCCTTGGCGGCACTTCCGGATAGACAGTTCGCTCCAGAAGGCCATCCTCTTCCATTGCTTGCAACTGCAAGGTTAACATACGCTCAGAGATATAGGAAAACTCCTTCTTTAATTCACTAAACCGCATCTGTCTTTGTTTGAGTTTATCAAGAATCAACAGTTTCCATCGTCCGCTGAGTATATGCACCGCATAGGTGAGGTTGCAGTTGATAATGCATTGCTCATTGCGGGTAAAGGTGGAGGTTGTTTTTCTGCCTGGCATTACTTACAAATTTTATAGTAGCACACAATTCATTACAGGTAAATCAAAAATACGCGCAAAGCCCTACTATTGCAAAAAACAAAAATTTCAGCAATATGGACTTATATTTAAACAAGAAAACGGCTATTGTAAGCGGAGCAAGTCAGGGTATAGGAAGAGCCATTGCCAGAGAGCTTGCCCTTGAAGGTGTAAAAGTGCTGGCAACTGCCCGTAACGAAGCGTTGCTTAACGATTTAAAATCAGATATCATGGCTTCAGGAGGTACAGAACCTGTTTTATTGGTTCAAGACTTTGTAGACAAAGAAGCACCTCAGCAAATAGCCAGGGCAGCGTTAGACAATTTAGGGCAGGTAGATATTCTGATAAACAATGCAGGCCGTAGCAGGCCTGTACCCCTTACCGGGAAGGAAGAAGACTGGATTGCCGCTATGACGCTTGACTTTGAACAACACCGCAAGTTAACACATCTGCTTATACCACATTTTATAGAACGAAAGCAGGGAGCAATTCTCAACCTCACCAGCACCTATGAACTACGTCAGTTGAATGTATCAGCCATTGCCAAAGCTGCAGTAACGGCTTGGTCAAAACAACTTGCGGGTGAACTAGGCAAGTATGGCATCAGAGTCAATTGCCTCCAGCCAGGTCTGATTGATACCAATAACATCCGCCCCTTTTTTCCGGTTGAGGAACGTCAACGATTTGCGGAACAGGCAATTCCGTTGGGCGATTTCGGTGAGCCTCAGGATATGGCTAACATGGCCGTTTTCCTTGTCTCTCCACGAGCAAAATACATTACCGGAACGGTAGCTGTGGTGGATGGTGGCATGCGTAATTATGCCTTTTAAGGTTTTGTACAGCTTATAAAAACAAAACATGTCTGTGCACTGAAGTATTGTTCGTGATTGGGCTGGACTATCTTAACTTTGGACAGGTAAAGTCTTTATGTGTAAAGTCTCTTTCCCGTTCTCCTGAAACGAAGACTCACTTTTCCGTCCTTCTGAAAGAACCTTCCCGCCACGGCGGGACAGGTTTGACAAGACCGGTGACATTGGAGTTTGGAGATAATTTTTTCTCTCAAAATAAGCTTGACGCACTCAATTTTCATTAGGGGGTAATTGATTTTGACATTCATTATTGATGCAAACAAAATAATTGTCTTTGATTACATTAATCCAACCACAGCTACCACAAATTCGGAATTCGAATGCAGTTGTAAAAAAATCCGGAAATGGAATTCTAATCTTTTCTAATGCACATTTTACCATATCCCAGGATTTAGGTGAAGGGCAATAGCCTGTGGATTGATTGGTGATTTGACTAATGAAGTATGTTTTGTTTTTAAGTAATACAAAAGTTATTTCGCCTGCAGACAATACATTTTCTCCAGCAGCACAGACAACATGTTCGGAATGTCTGTCATGGATAACCAAATTATACTCTAAGTCAATAATAAATGTTGCGGTTATTTCTGAGTTAGTATCCGGTTTCTGGTACGTTTTCTTAATCCAGTATTCAATATCTGCAACTGATGTAATGCAATATCCCTTCCATTCGGATTTTACCAATCGAAGCAATTCAGTATCTCCAACAAATGTATATTCAATCTGTTTATGCATTCTTATTAGCTACTTTGCTTGTATTCTATCTCTGCTCGTTTCAATTCAGAATCCGAATTTCCAGAAGCGGACTCACTTTCCAAGTCAGTATTGCTTTCTGGTAATAGCTAGCATGTTATCCTTATCCTGTCCGGGATCTTTTCAGGAATAACGAAAAAACACTCAAAATTCACTTCCCGTCTTGAATGGATAATTCCCTCTTCTTGAAAAGAACACTTCTCCCTGTCTGCTCTCCCTCTTTTGTCCGTCTGAAAGAATTCTGTGACAAGAACGTCAGCCTTTGAAATTGGAATACATATTTCTCTCAGAAAGGAAACAACACTCTATTGGTGACACGTGTCCCGCCGTGGCGGAAGATCCTTTCAGGAGAACAAAAAAGAGCAAAAGGATACGAAAAAAGTTTTAAGGGAAAAGAAATCATTCTCTTAAAACCCTCCAAAATAAAATAGGGATGCCAGTTTAATTCGCTGTATACCTTATAAGTTAAATCATTACTTATTGTACAACCAGGTCGGTTTCGGCATTTAGCTCATTGTCGGCTTTCACCTTGTCCCAAATACGTAATTTAACGTGATAGGTTTGGCCGGCTGCCATGGGTTGTGCAATGGTGATCTTTCCACGTAATTCAGTAGCGTCTGCAGGTGGATGGCCCTGATCGCCAGAAAACAGGTCGTCGGCTTTAAGCACTGTAGTTCCCTTTGTATCAGTTACCAATAAACTCATTCCCGGAAAAGCCTTGCCATCCCTAAGTCCATAGTTATTTATCCCAAGCGCTACGATAGCTATCTCTGTGTTTAACTTTACTTTATTGTCAGTCATGCGGTTATTTTCTGGATCTACCAATGCCATATCTTGCACAATAAACCCATTGTAGTTGAATGACAAACCTGTGAGGAGATCTTTCTTGGCTCCTTTGCTATAGTTACATCCGACAAATATCAGGCAGCATAGTAGTACTAGTAGTGTTGTTGTTAAGGTGGTCTTTAGGTTTTTCATAAGGATACCAGAATATATTGAGTTGAAATCATATAGTAATGGATTAGGACAGATGTGAAAAAGGAATACTAGTATTCCTCAATGACCTGGATACATCATTTGTAATGCCCTTTTCAAGTAGCAAAGGTATGACCTGTAAAAGACGGCTGTCAATAACCCTTTATACAACCCTAATATGCTCTCTTTCCAGAAGACTACCGACAATGGGATGTTCACTCTCTAACTACTTGCTACTATATATACTTGATTTAGTGCGAAAATCCGGTTTATAATACAAGATTTTCGCACTAACGGATTTTTACGCCAAGCCATAAGTATGTCCTTATTAAAAAGGACATATACTTTTTGTATTGTTTGTAGCCATACCAGGTCAATTGTAAACAATCTAAAAATGTTTAAAAAGATTTCCTTTTTGACAACTGCAGAATTACCTAATTGATTATCCTGTCAAAACTCCCTTCTATAGATTTAACTACCAGTTCAATTGTTTTGGTATTAATCGACTCACAGCGGAAAATGGCTTATAAACGATTTATCATGCCTTAAATCGCATTTCTGAACCAAATCGCCCAGACCTCTAAAAAGTATGTAACCTGAAACGCGCCAGAATCATGCATTTGTAGAAAATACTGGCCCAAAACGCGAATACACGATTCTCAGGAGGTTTGAAGATCGGATAGTTTTGTACTCTTGCAAAGATCACTTTCCTTTACTATTGTCTGTTATTACTCTCATGAAAGTAGCACCATTCTCCTTTTGTCTTACTGTAAGGAATGCTCATCCCCTTACTCTCCTTCTGTAGCAAACACGCCCTGCCTGTCCTCCTTAAAGGATCTTGTGACAAAACCGACGGCCTTTCCGATTGGAGAATACTTCCTCTCAGATACCAAAGAAGACTCTATTTGTCACGTGGAATCTTCTTTTACCTATTCCAAAGAATATCTAAGCTAGGTAGAGGTTGCACAAATTATTAACCAAGCAAAAAGGACTACGACTTTTTACATCTGTAATTATCTGACTACCACTAGCATTCATAAGAAGCTAAACCCCAAACCTTCTAATTTGTAGTCAAATTGACAGAGTAAGCAACAAGTCTAGCCCTTTACCAGTGGTATCTCCTTCCACTTAGTCGTAAACCGATTACTTCGCATCGTCGAAAGCATCTGCCAGGCCTGAGTCGTGCCATTCGATGCCAGAAACACCGTCCCTGCTCCCCAGCGTGCATTAATCTTGTCAACAACCGCCATCAGAGCCGGATTGGATGGGCGTTCGTCAAACAAGTTTGTTTGCTGGCTATGAGCAGGGCAAATCCCATCCAGTAAGATACCCGCCTTCTTATACTCAATACCCTCTTTGTAAATACGCTTTACGCCTTCCGGGGCATAATGTACCAGTACACGGCTATCCGAACTGGCAGAGGGCAGCGTAATGCTGATAGAGGCATAGAATGGCGTTTCCTTAAAGCGTGAAGACTGAATGAAGACTGTAAGTACAGAGGCTATTGTCTTCTCGATACGCAGCTTTTCGGAAGCCTTGCTGGCATAGACACTTACCGCTTCACTAAGTTCACTTTCTGTAGTCACCACCCTACCAAAAGATCGGCTAACCACTATACTCTTTTTAGTAGAAGGTGTCAATTCCATTTCCAGACAGGACACCCCATTGAGTTCAGCAATCAACCGCTCCCCTATCATCCCTCCCAGATGTTTTTTTGCCCAGGCCGGTCTTACTCTCGCCAGATCAGCAGCGTTGGTAATGTGGTAGCTATGTAGCTTTTTAGCATACTGTCTCCCTACTCCCCAAATATCCTCAACCCGTAGTTTGGTAAGAGCCTCTTTCCATTTCTGTTCCGTATCCAAAAGCAGTACACCCTGAGTTGAGGAATCTTTTTGAGAGTGTCTTTTGGCCAGAAGATTGGCTACCTTCGCCAGCGTCTTTGTAGGCGCAATACCAACACAGGTAGGAAGCCCTAGGTGTAGCAAAACAGTTTCCCGGATCTGGTGCCCATAGTCAAGCAGATTCCACTGCTCAAACCCCTCAAGACCTACAAAACATTCATCCACCGAATAAATCTCTACCTCACCACTGAACGTCGATAGTAAGCTCATCAACCGTTGCGACATGTCCCCATACAAGGCATAGTTACTTGAGAAAACGGCTACCTGGTGTTGATCCAGCAAGGGCTTTGCCTCAAAGTACGGTGCTCCCATCTTAATGCCCAGTTGGCGGGCTTCATTGGACCTGGAAACAATACAGCCATCGTTATTGCTCAACACCACAATAGGCTTTTTGTCTAAGGCAGGATTAAACACCCGTTCGCAGCTTACATAAAAATTATTAGCGTCAATTAGTCCGAACACAAAGAATGTACTTTTAGCAGTTACAGTTAGTACCCATTACACAACTCAGGATGATTCAGGAAAAAGGATTGATCGCATAGGTGACTACTCCCCACAGCAGGAAGTTCATGTCTTCAGTAATAAGAATATCAGTGTAGTCCTTATTTTCAGGACATAAGTACACCTTTCGGTTTTCTATCTTCAATCGCTTACAGGTAAACTCTCCGTTGATGGCTGCCAGTACCACATTGCCATCTTTGGGTCGCTTTGACTTATCTACTATTATCAACGCATTATTAAAAATCCCGCACCCTTTCATACTATCCCCTACTACTCTGAGATAAAAGGTCGACAGCTTATTCTGAATAAGCATATCATTCAAATCCAGTTGCCTGTCGATATAATCATCAGCAGGTGAAGGGTATCCTAAGGGTATTAAAGACTCGAAAATGGGTAACTTGGTATGAGTTTGGGTCAATGGCTTATAGACTTCAAGAAATGAATAGGCAGAAGCTGGCAGAATGTCTAGCTTTTGAATGCGGGATAGTTGTAGCGCTCTCATACGAAGTAAAGAAATTTAATACCAAAAAAGAATACAAGACGCAATGTAAACAATAAATATAATTACAAACAATAATTTTTAATACAATATTTACAACACGTATCTAAAATTATTGTTTATCTACATTATACTATCAGAATATTAGTAAAGATGATGAGAAGGTTTGGAACAATATTATCCTATATGAGAATCAACGTATTCTCAATGAAGCAGATAGCCTGTGAGATCTATGGGATTTCCTGTATAAAGTAGGCTTAGCCCATGAGCTAATCTATAAGAAGCTAGCCAGGGAGTTGATAATTGAAAGGCGTTTTGCGTTTACTTATGGGGAGAGCTTTTATCAGATAACCGTAAAAGGCTTTCAGACAGAAGTAGGCTATCTGAAAAGGTTGCTTTTATGGGCATAACCAATTTGCTAACAAAGCCTGACCAAATTTCTTACCCTACTAGCTTAAGCACTCAGGCATTTCAGCGTATACACATAAAGTATTGCAATAATACTATCGGATGTAATCATTGCAAGTAAGATTATAACACGAATAGCAATAAACAGACATGCGTCAGCTTATGAAATAACAGGTTTTACAATTAATCCGAAGATATTCCTGATTTTCAAAGCAGAAAACGAGATGTGAATCTATTGATGCATGTTTCTCAGACATAAGCCAGTCATAATCATTATCTCCTTTGTCTTTAAAACCTATTTCTTCTAAGCGTCCTGAAAAATCATAAGCTATCAGGGGACTAAACTCTAAAAAAGATTTTTTTCAAAAACGAGCTTTATTTCTACTGGATCCGAAACGGGTACCCAATGACCGGAGTTTCTGTAAAAAATTCATTTCCAGATAGGACTCAGTACTTATTACAATAGCTATAATTTTTATATAATAATTATTGTGTATATCAAAATAGCCTTTATCCGATTGAATTGTAATCGAAGAGTCAAAACTAAAGTTTCTTTTCATTGAAGGTAGCAAGCAAAAGGCATAAATGTATCTGCAGACCTTTTGTGTTAGAAAGGTTATAAGTAGAAACTCATTGCTACTACCTCATCATACTGCACCACAACCCACTGGATAGAAGTACCCTTATTAGTCTGAATATGGACCAGATACATCTCTTTAGAGCTAACCTGCATAGGACTCTATGTTTTTTCAGATGGCTGATTATCTTTTATAAATAGCTATTTTGTTAGTTAAATTATCACTCATTTGTGGGTTACAGATAGTTTGATAAAAAAATCAATTGTATGAATAACAAACATTAAAGCCACCTTGCCAGTAACTTAGAAGTTCAAATATAGTACACCCCTTGTAATCATACGAGTTAATTTCAAGTATTTGGTCACGTGCATGCGAAGTATCAACTTGTCTTTTAGTCATATAAGGTCTTTAACTGGACTATTCAAATTACAAGTCTTGATTGGGTATTTTTTACAGTTGCTACTAATTATTATAGTAATAATTAGTAGCATGCTATATTTGAGTATATTCATATTATAAAGAATGGGATTATAATAACTAACATTCGATAAGCGTTTACCATGCCCTCCCTGAAACAACGAAAAAGTTGCATCTAAAAACTAATTTTATCATCTGTAAAGTGTAAATAATGAACAATAGATTTACAGAATAAACTTCTGTAACAGGTTACAAAATATAAATTTGAAAATCTGTCACAGGAAAATCTAATAAAAGACTACTATTGTCTCGCAAATCATCTGTGTGGTGAATGTTCGTTTCTATTTTTCATACTCGTACAACCATGTATTCAATTCGTTATGTATTGTTTTTTGCAGGCTTGTTGATTTTAACAAGCTTCCCCTCTCTAGCACAGCAAAAGACGAATGTTATCTACATCCAAAACCGATCACCCTTGCGTCCCAATCCCTATCTGGAACTACCATTGGGAGCCATCCATGCCGAAGGTTGGCTGAAGGAAATACTTCTCAGACAGAAAAACGGAGCTACTGGACAGTTGGACAAGCTATATCCACTGGTGATGAGTCAACGTAATGGGTGGCTTGGTGGTGATGGCGATCAATGGGAAAGAGGTCCTTACTGGATTGATGGGTTATTACCTCTGGCCTATATTCTCAATGACAAAGAACTAATCAGCAAAACCAAACCCTGGGTAGAATGGGCTATACAGTCACAACGTGAAGATGGCAATTTCGGACCTGCCAAAGACTATCCTTACGAACCAGGTATCCAACGTGACAACAGCCTGGACTGGTGGCCCCGAATGGTGGTACTGAAAATATTAAAGCAATACTATTCGGCAACAAGTGATAGACGAGTGCTTGACATGTTGACCCGTTATTTCCGGTATCAGTTGAAACAACTGCCTTCACAGCCGCTGGATCGCTGGACATTCTGGGCTCGCTATCGGGCAGGTGATAACCTTATGGTGGTCTACTGGCTGTATAATCTTACCGGCGAAAGCTTTCTGCTGGAACTGGCAGATCTCATGCATAAACAAACGTTTGACTATACCACTGCTTTTCTGGAAGGAAATCTGTTAAGCCAGCAAAGTAGTATCCATTGTGTTAATCTGGCACAAGGTATGAAAGAACCTCTCATTTATTACCAGCAGCATCCCGAACAAAAGTATGCAGAGTCTGTAACAAAAGGCTTTGCCGACCTTCGAAAATACAATGGACTGGCACATGGACTTTATGGCGGGGATGAAACCCTGCATGGTAACAACCCTACGCAAGGTTCAGAGCTTTGTTCAGCCGTTGAAATGATGTTTTCGCTGGAAAGTATACTACCTGTTACCGGACAGGTCAGCTATGCTGATCAATTAGAAAAAGTCGCCTTTAATGCCTTACCTACTCAAGCTACCGATGACTACATGAACCGCCAGTATTTCCAGCAGGCCAACCAGGTAATGGTAACCCGGTATATACGTAACTTTGCGGAAGATGGCAATCATCAGGGCACCGATGTATGTTATGGTCTGCTGACAGGATTTGCCTGTTGTACGTCAAATATGCACCAGGGCTGGCCTAAATTTACCCAAAACTTATGGTATGCTACAGCAGATAAAGGGCTGGCAGCGCTTGTGTATGCTCCCAGTGAAGTAAAGGCGTATGTCGGAGAAGGTACACAGGTAACTATACAGGAACAAACACAGTATCCATTTCGTGAAAACATTCAGTTCAAACTTACACTGGACAAGAAAACAAAGGCAGTATCTTTTCCTTTCCATCTGCGGATTCCACAATGGTGTAAGCGTGCTACTATTTCTATAAATGGAAAGCCTCTCCGTGAGGCGGATGGCAATCAGATTGTGGTGATCTCACGTGAATGGAAATCGGGTGATGTACTGGAATTAACATTACCAATGCATATATTCCGAAATCGCTGGCATGAAAACTCAATCTCTGTAGAGCGCGGACCGTTGACGTATGCCTTACGGATTGAAGAGCAGTGGAATAAAGTAACAAATACAAAAGATCCGGATGTATATGGGGATACCTATTATGAAGTGAGACCTAAATCAGACTGGAATTATGCCCTGCTGGCAATGGACGACAAAGAACTGGAACAGGCATTTCGCGTAGAACAAAAAGAGCAAATGCCTGTTTATCCGTGGAATCTGGACAATGCTCCGGTCTTGATCCGTACCAAAGGGAAGAAAATTCCTTCGTGGGGAATCTACAATGATATGACAGGTCCAATTCCTTTTAGCGTTATTTACGGGCTGGAGACAGGACCGGAAGAGGAAATTACCCTGATTCCATATGGATGTAGCGTTCTTCGGATTTCACAGTTTCCGGTTACTGCCAAGTAATTCCATATCATTGTGAAAGCAGCAAATACGCAATGTTATCAAGAGGATAAGGAAGCATTATGGTGAAACGCGTTCTTATCCTCTTGGTTCTGGAAATACCTCTCTCTATCCTACCGAAAGGACACTAATGAGAGACTGTTATTTTTTTCTAAATTTTAGAACCTGGATAATTTCGAGTAGCAGCCTCCAGCATCGCTTAAATGAAAAATGCCGATCATCTTCCCTACCTGTCTTGCTCAGGCGATACTGCCATGGCCCGACAGGCATTGTTGTTGGACGCTGGGGATCTGTATAGTCAGCAAATAGCTGCTTTATTTCGTCCACGTTCTCATCTATGAATTTTTCCAGAGGAGCCAGCGTAGTAAAGCCCAGTACCTTTAGGTTAAAGATATCCATATCGTCAATTACAGTAGCTTCTTCACCAAACAAATGAAACCCATTACGTTCCATGGCATATCCGATAATCTGAGCAATGGCATCGTTTTCCTTGATAAAGACCTCCAGTGAAGCCAGATTGACAGGGATATCTCCAGAAGTTTGGTTTAACTTTAATTCGGTCGCTATACGGTTCTGATACTGTTGTATTTCTTCTTTTAGTTTGACAAACTCAATATCAGCCAGTTCAAGCAGGGCAGCTATACGATAAAATGTCCGTTTGGCAGAAGGTGCAATTTGCCTGCCTTTGTAAATATCATGTTCCATAGTTGCCCAGGAATGCTGCAGAATAGTCCGGATCTGTAGTTCAAACTGTAGGCCTTTGTACTTACTCAGATGAGGTTCCTGCAATCGGCTCGAACTCAGACTTGCCACAAAATGCCTGCTTTTGTACCCAAACCGATCCAGCGTTTCTTCTACCTGAGCCGATTTATCAGGAGAGTTTTCTCTATCTATTTCAAATTCCTCTTCAATCTTCTGGGCAATTTTGTCAATATCGTCCTGCAGATACGTAATAATGCGCATTCCTACAATATCCTTAATATCACCGATCTGTTTGTATTTCTCACCCTTGAGTTTAAGTTTATTATGCAGACTGTTTTTTGCTTTTACACGCGATGTAATCAAATGAGGGCAAGGCTGGAAATCTTCTGAGATAAATAAAGTCTCCAATATTCTCTTCACATCAGATTCAAACGATTCATAGAGGCTTTTGTTCTGGTCGTAGTCTTCTAAAAGCTGGGTTATATGTTCTACCATAAGATATATGTCATAAGTACACTGCTCCGGATAAAACGTACATTTGAGCACCTGAATCTGTATTGTCTGGATGCAGGGCCTCAATCTTACTAAAAACCTGTCAAAAACCCATCATAAATTCATCGTATGTTGTATAAAAAAAATCACTACAAAAGCGGTCAAGGTTGTCAAGGTAAGAAAACACAAACAACACCTTCAAGCTAATTACCTGAAGGTGTTGCTATATGGAAATGGTCAATGTGACAATTGTCTGTATCACTATAACCAGAAATGAAAACCAGTGACCGCATTAATCAATATGAATACTTGCGATCCCTTTTTCCATGGCATGTTCCATTACACCCGGAACTTTGAGACCTTCTGCCCGGAAAACTGTCAGGTCTGTCATGCCCAGAAACCCGAGGAAGGCTTTTAGGTATGGTGCTACAAAATCGTTGTTTTTACCCGGCCCTTCGGAATAGATGCCACCTGAAGACATCGCAACATATACCTTTTTGCCAGTGACCATACCAACAGGGCCATTTTCGGTATACCCAAAAGTAATTCCAGGCCGTGTGATATGGTCAATCCAGGATTTTAGGGATGTGTGAATGGTAAAGTTATAGAGTGGGGCACCAATGACAATAATGTCAGATGCCATTAACTGATTGACTGCCTCATTGGAAAATCGGATTAACTCTTTGTCTTCTGCCGTTAGCTTGTCTCCTGGAATAAATAAGGATTGCAAAGTAGCTGGACTTAAATGCGGAATATCCAGGTCGACCAGATTGACTTCTTCTACAGTACTACCTGGATACTTTTCAATGACCTTTTCGATAATGGCATTGCCCAGTTCCAAGCTGTGAGACTTATTGCCCTGAATACTTGAAATTAAATGAAGGATACGTTTCATAAAAATTTTGATTAAATGTTACCGACTTCTGCCAGACAAAAGCACTGATTTCTGATAGTACAACCAGTAAATTAAAATCAGCACGTGTTACCTAAGCAGCATATCTGTTTTGCAGTTGTGCAGACAAAAATAGTGGGAACAGCTATTCAAAGAATAGTACTTACCCAAAGGTAAGCGCTTACTTTCAGGAAAGTGCGTATCTTTGGGTATGGCAACGATGATCCAAAATACAATTCCTGGCAAAGAAGAATGTGCCGGTTCACTCAATAATATACTTGATGCTTTGTATGTCCTTAATGGCAAATGGAAGCTGGCTATTATCCTTAACTTGGTGCAATCCCCCAAGCGGTTCAACGAAATACAGAATGCCGTTACGGGTATATCTCCAAAGGTCTTAGCCGATGAACTGAAAGATCTGGAACTGAATGATTTTATTCAACGCAATGTGTACCCAACCACACCGGTTACCATCGTTTATGAAGCAACCGATTACAGCCGAACCTTAAAAAACGTACTTCGTGAACTAAGTGACTGGGGAGGTCAACACAGGGAAAAGATCAAACAAAGTATGCGGTAATAAAATGGGTATCTCCTTAAGTTAATGCAACCCACTTATTCGAAGAGCTAAATTATAAAACATGAAGAGGGAGTTAGAAATAGGAAATGTACTGAGGTTTTTCATATCGATTATCCCTACAATACAACATTTTTAATTTAACTCGATGAGGGTAGGATTAGTCATATGACTAACCCTATCCCCAATTTAGAAAAAACAGCCGAATCTGTAACATGATAAATGTCTTCAACAGGGATTAGTAATTTGTCCAGAGCGTGTTCCAGGACATGTTCATGCTGTTGTTTGACAAAATCTGTTATATCCTCAATTCCTATTGTCCACTCTGAAGCATAACGGCTTAAAGCATCTCCTCGCAAACCAAGTTGAATAGCCCTTCGTTCCAGTTTATTCCCATAGGGATCATGGTCTGGGTCCCATTGCAGTCTTACTTCTGAATTAGTCACTTGCTGCTGCCAGTTTTCGTGGGTTTGATATATAGGCTCCACATAAGAGCTATGCACAGCAGCTTTCAGCAAGCTGTCAAATCCATCCCGCTTTACATGAATAGCTAACACTCGCTCCTGTTTGGGTTTGGAAGCCCAGCCGCTCCGATACATCATCCATAGAAAACCTGTTTTGATCCAGCTCATTCGATCAAACTTAAAACCTCCTCCACCAAGTTTCTGGTTTCTGACAGCTCGTGCAGCAATGGCTTCATTAAAAGCCTGATAAACGATAATCGAATCCTGGTTATACTGACCTAAAATATATCGGCTTGTAGTGGGTAAAGTTTTCTCTATTTCAGTGTATAAATTGAGTTTAAGTGTCATTTGTGTGTGGGTACTTTAGTTTCGTTGGGTACCAGGTACGAATTAAAATAATACAAGTGTGAGCCGAGTGACATACTTGGCTTTAGGATAACTCCATTTTTTCCCAATACACCAAAAAGCGTTTCCAGCTCTTTAACTGAAAGTGTGGATAGTGGATCTTTCGTTTTATCACGTAAGAACAAAAAGATCCTCCATGGATCAAATCCATCAGTGCGATGATCTCTACCATAATCAAAATCTATTGTTTGCTTCCTGATAGTAACTCTACATCCAATACCATGAAATTGATAGCTGGACAATATGCCATTAACATGTATAAATCCCATTTGGGGAATTTGTCCGGCTACCCAAGCTGACAAAGGTGAGGTAATTTCAAAGGTTTTTATGAAGGTTAGATGAATTTCCTCTACTTTACGTATATAAAGTCGTATCCATTCCACTAAGCGGGTTAATTCATTTTCCGGGGTATTCATTTACTAATGTAGTGATATACAATCTTTATTAAATAGGCAAGGTCTTGCTTGCAATTTCAACTGCTATATCTATAATCTGGTAATCGATTATTTCCTTGCTAACATCCCATTTATTGGGATCTTCCAGAGGCTTTCCTCCCCAGTAGTATGTTTGTTTGGAAGGTTCTTTTTTCGGTTTGGCAATGTATTCCAAATTGGGAAATCCTCCCCACCGAAATACCTGACGTAGGTATTCAACAAATGTTATATCTTTTCCATAATCAATCAAATCACCATCTGCCACCATATTATCCGATATAGTAATACCATATCCTGTTCCACCACTAATATTATCTTTAATCAAAGCATCAGGAGAGATAAGAATATAATTTGTATCCTTTATATCATTATAGTTTGTATCATAATGGTTTACAAACTCAATTAGTACTTCAATAGGTTCAATATAGAGAGGATCTAGTGGAAAATAGCTTCGTAAATTTGGGAAATATCCCCTAAGATCAACAATATTAACTTTTTTGTAAAGTTCTATTAAGATAAGAGGAGGAACGCCAAAAGGCTCCAACTTAGTAAGTAAATCGACAACCAGAGCTGTTTTATCTATAGTTGTCTTTTGAAAAAACACAGGTTTTACATAACAATCTTCATAGCCATTTTCACCCATTTTATCAAATACATAGCCTTTTATTAGTAACTCAGTATAAATCAGTTCCAGATTGTATACTATGCGATCTACCATTGTATTGACTACCTGCAAAACGACTTCTCGAAAAGGTGGTGTAAATATTTTTTCTTTCAAAGCAATTATCTCATTCCATACTTCTACAGTCTCACCTTGTAAGTATCTTGCATGCAGATTATACTTCATGTTGTGTGTGTTTATTTACTAATGCTATAACATATATAGAAGATATGGCCTGATCTTCAATCTCACTGGAGCGGGTAGGTTCACAAATAAGGTAGACCTTTTCATTGTATGGGATCATAGTTGCCACTCAATATTCCAGTTAACTTCATAAAACAAATAAGTGCTTTCTTCTATAATTATTACTAAATTACAAAACAGTAACTAGTATACTATCAGACCCGGAAGATTATCTGAGTATCTATCTTATTCATCTGTGGATGCTAATGCAATCGAAGGATAAACTGCTGATTTGGCTATATCTCACTAAGCATTAGTTTACTTGCAAAGTTATTACAGTTTGTACTCGATCGTTTACAGGTACATTATCAAATCAGTTCGCGAATCAGGATATGATCTGCCAGGTATTGATCTTCATTGCCTAAAGCCATAGATTATTAGTTAGAGAAAAAAAACAATCTGTTTTTCACAACATATTTTCTAGTATCCCCTTTAACAAAAAATCCATACCAATACAGCAAAGTTTGCACAGAAAGCAAGATCCTCATTTTAAACACAAGTATCCGTAATCCGGATAGATTATTTATAAGAGACTTTCGGAATTTTGTCATGTACAAATACCTAACAGTCTCATGCAAGTAACATTATTAACAGGAGCTTCAAGCGGAATCGGAAAGGCTCTAGCACACCAACTGGCAGCTAAGAAACACAACTTGGTGTTAGTAGCCCGTAATGAACAGGCACTCAAACAACTTTGCGAAGAAATAACAGCTAAAAATGGCATTACAGCTCATTACATTGTGGCCGATCTGAGTAAACCGGATGCTGCTAACTTTGTGTATGTTGAAAGCAAAAAGAAAAACTTATTCGTAAATTTACTAATCAATAACGCAGGCATTGGTTCCAGTGGGGAGTTTGTGCATAACAACCTACAATCCGAACTGGATATGCTGGAACTTAACAATGTATCACTGGTGGCTCTGTGTCGCCTGTTTCTGCCTAATATGGTAGCGAACAAAAGCGGAGGAATTATTAATGTAGGATCGCTGGCTTCGTTTTTTCCAAGCCCTTACATGGCAGCCTATGCAGCCTCAAAGGCATTTGTGCGCTCATTTACCGAGGCTCTTACTGAAGAATGCAAACCCTATCATGTACAGGTAATGCTGTTTAGTCCAGGTTTTACAACAACCAATTTTATGAATACACCAGCCAATAACAATAGCTGGGGCAAGACATTAACTGAAAATGCCTACACCCAAACAGCAGAACAGGTAGCAATCGAAATGATACAGGCGTGGGAAAAGAAGAAATCATTCCATGTTTCAGGACGTATCAATGCACTGACTGTAAAACTAATAAGCCTGATACCCAATGCTACCATTGCCAGAACCTTTGCCAATACCAAAAGAAAGAAAATGAACCTGTAATGTAGTATGTGATGAAAAAAGAGCCCATAGAAACCATACATATCGACAGTATAACCCAAAGCCATCAATTAATGAGGATAGACAAGCCGAAGCATCCCTTGTTCAGCATTGTCCGGTTCGAAGATATAGAGCAGCAAGCATTGGATTCCCGCTTACGTCTGATTTTTGGTTATTACCAAATCACCCTGAAAAGGAATTGTCCTGGCAAATTGCAATACGGACAAACCATGTATGACTTTGATGAAGGTGTAATGTCCTTTTTTGCACCGAAACAGGTAAACATTTTAGAACCTGGAGAGGTACTGGCAAGATCCGGGTGGTTACTCAACATCCATCCGGATTTTTTACGAACCTATCCCCTGGCACAGAAAATAAAGGATTATGGCTTTTTTGAATATGCAGTTAATGAAGCACTGATACTTTCGGAAGAGGAAGAAAAATCTATTATAGCTATCTTTCAACAGATTGAAAGAGAATATACCTTACCTATAGACAATTTTAGCCAGGATGTAGTGATTTCCAACATCGAATTACTACTCACCTACTGCAATCGCTATTATAACAGACAGTTTATTGTCAGAAAGGCCACCAACCACACATTACTGGGAAAGTTTGAAAAGCTCCTGAACGAGTACTTTGACAATAAAATGACAGACAAAGGACTGCCTACAGTCAAATATTTTGCAGATGCCATGAATATTTCTCCCAACTACCTGGGCGATATGCTCCGTCAACTAACGGGCAACAATGTGCAGCAACATATCCATGAACGACTGATAAACAAAGCCAAAGAACTTCTCTCAACTACAGACTTCTCAGTGAATGAGATTGCCTATGAACTTGGTTTTGAATACCCACAATCATTTAGCAAGCTATTTAAAAACAAGACAAATCTCTCCCCCTCTGAATTTAGACAAGCCTTTCAGTGAAGTATCATTAGCTTTTACTATTGGTATTATACTCTAAAAAATAAAGGAATAACCTCAACATTTTGCCAATAGAGTAGAGTAATGTACCTTGCGTGCAGAAACACTACTTTTAAGATGGATACCCAGGAAACACAACTTATAGAGACATATAAATTACATTTGGGTCTGTAGAAAAAATAAACGATAGAAGAGTAAAGACAAATTTATTTTACCCAATTCTTCTAACCACTACACCTATTTTTATTCTCTGTAAAACCTACAAATAAAATAACCCTTCCAGATCCATATTACATTACTCGTTCTGAAGAGCAACTTTCCGGAAAAATGCCCCTTTATCTGTCACTACTCTCACTGTATACACTGCACTGCTGAAAGCCAGCGGTATACTCTTCTCTACATACGACGCTTCTGCCGATGCCTGACTCTGATCTGAATAAATGATACGCCCTAAAAGATCAAACACCTGTACCTGTTTAATATTTCCAGCACCATAAATTTGTAATGTATAGCTGCCATTTCCATTGGAAACCATATGCAGACTGGCATTATCAGCAAAAATGCGGATAGTATTTACTTTCGAGTAAGAGGAGATATTGGTATCATCTACCTGACGTATACGATAATAGTGTGTACCATAAGAAGGCTTTGAATCCATGTATGAGTAGGTGTGTTTCTCTGTTGAGGTTCCAGCACCCATTACCTGCCCAATAGATGTAAAATTTATTCCGTCTTCTGAATACTCGATCACAAAATAGGCGTTGTTTTCTTCACTGGCAGTTTCCCATTGCAAGACAACATATTTCTTTTCTTCATTATAGGTAGTGGTAAATGATAACCAGTCAACGGGCATCATCAGCATACAATTCTGATCATTGTTAAGAGGAACATCTCCATTACAGGTACCTGTACCACAGGTAGTAGGCTGATTCAAAACACATACAATCAGCGGTGCAATGATAGAACTATTCAAAAATCCATTGGAGCCTGTAACACAACCGACAATAAGAAGTTTACCATTGCCTCCGGAGGCAATATTCCCATTGATAAAGTTATAATTCCCTTCAACAGTAAGCTGAGTACCTGATATGGTAATAGTAGATTGATTGTTAACAGTCAGATTACACTTAATAGTTGAATGTACAGTAAATAAAGCATCCGATTTATCAAAAAACACATTGGACACATTCAGTAAACCATTCGCTATTAACCGCTGTTGCTGAGAGCCGGTTCCATCCCCAAAGTTTAAAGTCTGAGCAGTAGAGCTTTCTTGCAGCGAAGCACCCGTATTAATAGTAATCGATCCATGCCTGGAACCAGCAGACAAAACTGCAAAATTCTGATCGAGGATGACATGTGAATCTATAATCACAGTACTTGTAGAGGAAGGAGTTGTGCTGCATCCACTTCCTGTAATAGTCCAAGTAGCGGGATCACTCCAGTTCCCTCCACCTGCCACAGAAGTATAGGTGCATTGGGCATAGACAGATAAGAATGGGCAAAACAATAGCAAAACGGAAACGCATTTCCGTAAAAGAAAAGTGAATTGCATAAGGATTCTCAGATTTAACTAGCTGGTCTAAGCGTTAAAACAGGTATAGACTGACTGCAAACAAGTAAAATTGTACTTTATTTATTTGTAGCCAGCATCTTCATCTCTGTTGCGCAGTGATTTGTTTATCATTTCTAACAAAGCAGATAAAAGTATTTGTCAGGAATGAAACAATTTCATGTGTATAACAGGCTAAAAGAGAATTACCCCTAAGAAAAAGGTAATTATTTTTTACCTCAGTATAATTTCTTCAGATAATCAATTAATTGCATTTTATCATTTTAAGGTTTCATATGTATTGGATATTTAGACAAGATAGTCGCTCAAATACACAAAAATACTACAGATTATGGCTTACTAACTGAAATCTGTCATTGGTAAAACTTCATTATCTGATATTACTTCAACTTCACAAGAGGGTAATCTGTCTGTATAATGAAATACTAATCAGTTATTTTACTATACACATTTTGCCATATAAAAACCAAAAACACATCATATTGCCACGAGTTGTTTGGCAATATGATGTGTTTTTGGTTTTTCTGACACTTCGTCAATTTGAGATTTTTTCCCTTTAATATGGAACCACAACGTTAACAGAGGTTAGGATCCGCCTGATTTCAGCTAAGTCTTCAGCTGACAGTTCTACATCTACAGCTCCCAGGTTTTCGTCCAAACGGTGTAGTTTTGTGGTTCCAGGAATAGGAACCATTGATGGTTTCTGATGTAATACCCAAGCTAATGCCAACTGAGCAGGTGTGATTTCTTTCTTTTCAGCAAATGCAGTTAGTAACGTAACAAGTTGCTGGTTTTTTTTCCGGTTTTCTTCTGAAAAGTTCGGATGCTGGCTTCGGATATCGTTGCTATTAAATTGAGTACTGGCATCAATAGTACCAGTCAGATATCCATGACCCAGCGGACCATAGGGCACAAAGCCAATACCGAGCTCTTCTAAAGTTGGTAGAATTACATTTTCTACCCCACGTATCCAAAGCGAATAGGCACTTTGTAATGCTGTCACGGGTTGCACAGCATGGGCTCTGCGAATGCTGTCTGCATCTGCCTCTGATAAACCAAAGTATTTTACCTTACCTTCCTGAATCAGTTCTTTGACTGCACCTGCCACCTCTTCTATGGGTACATTGGGATCTACACGGTGCTGGTAATACAGATCAATCACATCCGTTTTCAGGCGTTTCAATGATCCGTCCACTACCTTGCGGATATGCTCCGGGCTACTGTTCATGCCTTTGTTTTCGTGGGTTTTGGGATCGAACTCGAATCCAAACTTTGTAGCAATGACTACCTTGTCTCGAAAGGGAGCCAGGGCTTCTCCTACCAATTCTTCATTAACATAAGGACCATACATTTCTGCGGTATCAAAAAAGTTGATTCCTTTTTCAATGGCATAGTGTATCAGCTTAATCATTTCGTTTCTGTCTACAATATTGCCATACCCAAAACTCATACCCATACAGCCCAGTCCTATAGCTGACACTTCCAGTCCGGCATTACCTAATTTACGTTTTTCCATTGTCTTGATCGGTTGTTTTCACATTATTGATATGTCCTGAATTCTCATCTTCTACAATGAAAACCAGTGATGCAAAAGTATAAACAACCTCTCTTGGCAAAGTAAACGATTCAAACAGAAAAGTATAAATTTCAAACCTGACGGGTGCGGTAAGCTTTGGGAATATTGCCTGTCATCTTCTTAAAGAAATTGCTGAAGTAATTAGGATATTCAAATCCCAGCGCATAGGCAATCTCCGCTACACTCCAGTCTGTATGCTGCAGCAAGACTGTAGCCTCAGTGGTGACACGGTCTGCTATATGGGTAGTGGTTGATTTTCCGGTTTCTTCCTTAACAGCACGATTCAGGTAGTTTACATGTACAGCTAGCTGGTTCGCATAGTCCTGGGCAGTCTTTAGCATTAAGGGTGAAGTTATACTTTCTATAGGAAACTGTCGCTCCAGCAGATCCAGAAACTGATTAGTGATACGTGTAGAAGCATTTCGATAGTGGATAGAAAAATCCTCTGGTTGCATACGCAAAGCTTCATGCACAATCAGTTGGATATAATTACGTAGCAAATCAGCCTTGTATACATAATTGGTAGCCTGTTCGGCTATCATGCTTTCAAAGATTCCGGTAATTTTTACCCTCTGTTGTTCAGTAAGCCGAAAGGCAGGGTTTCCATCTGCTTTAAACAAGGGAGATTGTAGCAAAATTTCCGAACGTTCCAGAGGCTTGATAAAGTTTTCTGTAAAAATGCACGCATATCCTCCTGGCTCGCCAGAAAGAATGTCAACACTATAAGGAATGTGTGGATTCGCAAAATACAGGCACACACCATCTAGTTTAACACTACTGCGGTCAGTATAGGTGATTACTGTTTTGCCAGTGCTTAATACAATTTTATAGAAATGCCTACGACCAAACATGGAATGGCCTGTCTGGCATAGGGCAGCTTCATATACCCTAAAACCTTTTAGTTTCAGGTCGTCGTTTAATTCCAGGGTTGGAAAAGTATGAAGTGTTTTCATTTATACAAAAGTATAAAATTCACACAATAATAAGTCAAAGGCAATCCTTATTCTCCTCCTCTAAACCATCGATACCCATAGGCGTTGAGAATAATTGTGTGTCTGCCGTCCTCATCGGCAATACTTTCCACCTTATTAATTAGATCAATCAACCGTTGAGTTTTTGCTTGCCGGGTTGTTAAAACCAATTCTTCCCCTTTGGCAGTGAAATTATGAACAAAAACCAGGATCTCTTCTTTGAATTCGTAACGCATCACCAGAATACCTTTAGGCTTTACAGGAATGATCTCCCAGGAACCAAAGCCTATCTCGGGACATTCTTTCCGAAGGCGGATCATAAATGCCATCCAGTTAAACAACGAATTGGGATCTCGTTTCTGGTCTTTCACATTGACCTGCTTATACGAATAGATTCCTTCTGAAATTACAGGTTTTACTTCTTTGTCTGAATCAGAGAACCCAGCTTGACCTTCTGAGGACCATTGCATAGGTGTACGAACAGCTTCACGTTCTTTCAGCGACAGATCGTCTCCCATCCCAATCTCATCTCCATAACGAATTACCGGAGTGCCAGGCAAAGTAAACATCAGGCTATAAGCGAGCTCAATCTGCTGGCGATTGCCCAGCATAGAGGCGAGCCTGCGACGAATGCCCCGGTCATAGATCTGCATGTTTTTTTCCGGACCAAATTCCTGGAACACACGCTGTCTTTGTTCCTCTGTAAGCCGTCCCAGATCCAGTTCATCGTGATTTCGAAGAAAATGCGCCCACTGAGAAGTCGGATTAATTTCACGAGTAGCTTCCAGTGCCTTTTGTAAAGGTTCGATTTCAGTTGAGGCTAACGCATAAAACAGATGTTGGTTCACAAAGAAGTTAAACATCAGATGAATGCCGTCACCTGCCTCGCCAAAGTAGTTGACCGTTTCCTCTGGCAACACATTGGCTTCTCCCAATAAAATTGCATCTCCCTTTCGCCATTGCAGAAACCGCCGTAATTCTTTGAGATAGCCATAATGTAGCGTAGTGCTGTCAACATCCGGCTTGGGAGATTCCAGCACAAACGGAACGGCATCCATCCGAAAACCAGAAACACCCAACTGCAACCAAAATCCAATGATCTTTAAGATTTCATCCCGCACCTCAGGGTTGTCTGTATTCAGGTCGGGCATATGGTCATAAAACCGATGAAAGTAATAAGACCCGGTTTTGGGGTCCTTAGTCCAGGTAGCTTTCTGTACACCTGGAAACACCATACCCTTGTTCCAGTTGGAAGGTTTATGATCAGACCACACATACCAGTTCCGTTTGGGATTGTCTTTGGAAGCACGAGCTTCTTTAAACCAGAGATGCTGATCCGATGTGTGATTCACTACCAGGTCAATGATAACCCGTATACCTAGTCCTCTGGCTTTATGCATAAAATTCACAAAGTCACCCGAGGAACCATGCCGGGGATCAACACCATAATAATCGGAAATATCATATCCATTGTCTTTGTTGGGAGTTGGCTGAAACGGAGCCAGCCATATTGTATCTACCCCTAATGCATGCAAATAATCCAACCGTTCGATAAGACCTTCAAAATCCCCTACTCCATCGTTATTTCCATCTTTAAACGATTCAAGATCCAGACTATAAATTACTGCGTTTTTGTACCAGAGATGTTCTAACATAGTTAAGTGCTTAAATTACCTGAGGGATGACTTTTGTTCCAAAATCCTGTATAAATGTTTTTTGATCTCTGTTTACGTTGTGCAGGATAATCCTTTCAAAGCCAAGCGCCTTGTATTGACGTATTTTCTCAATATGAAATTCTGTATCAGAAGAAATGTCTATTTTGTCGGGTAGATCTTCGGGTTTAACCAACTCACCCAGCGCGTCAAATTCGGCTACCGTACGCAATTGTCCCAACACATTTCCCTGAAAGATATTGGTACGCCACTGATCATAGGCACCCATCAAAGCTTCTTCTTCTGAACGGGCATAGGATAGTTGCACCTTCAGATACATAGGCTTCCCGTCCCCTCCATTCTGGCGAAATGCGTCAACCGTCTTTTTCAATTCTTCTATTGGCTTCGATATAGTCACTATCCCATCTGTCCAGCCTCCCATCCAACCGGCAGTTTCAGCTGTGACAGCAGCACCAATCAGCAAAGGTTTAATTTTGGGAAGCGTATAGAGTTTTGCATTTTCGACGGTAAACGAACCTTTGTAATGCACCATTTCGCCATTCAATAGCTGACGAATAACCTCTACACTTTCTTTCAAGCGTATATTTCGATCCTGCTTTGCAGGCCAAAGTTCGCCTGTGATAGCCTCATTTAATGCCTCGCCACTACCCAATGATACCCAAAATCGCTCAGGAAACATTTCACATAAGGTAGCTATAGCCTGTGCCAGTACAGCAGGATGATACCGTGGTCCCGGAGACACTACCATACCAAATGGAAGCGAAGAGGTATTCATGGCCGCTCCTAGCCAGGCAAAAGAAAACCCACTTTGCCCCTGCCGTTCACTCCAGGGATAAAAATGGTCTGATGAATTCACTGCCTGAAATCCAGCCTGTTCTGCCATAGAGACATAAGTGAGCAGTTCACTGGGTTTAAACTGTTCGTGTGATGCGTGGTATCCAATTAAAGCCATTCCAGTATACGAGCTAAGTGTAAAAAATTACCATACAGATGTCCTACCATGCAAAAATTTAGTGCCAGCTTGTTTAGAGGAATTGGCTATAAGTGAGTTATTTTGTCTGTATGAAACTATTCCTGGAATTACTTACTAAAATCAGAGAAGATAAAGAATGCATTTATCTGGACAGATCGTTTATCCCTCGACCTCCTGAAGGTATACTTTTGCCAGAAGATGTCATACTATTTTATACCCATTGTGGTGGAGTAGAACTCTTTCCGAATAAAAATTATTCGATGAAGATAGTAGCTCCTCAGGATTTTGTAAGAGCCAATCCGATTATTGCAGGAACAGATGGAGAGTATGACAGAAGCTATAATTGGTTTATTATTGGAGAATCCGGCTCTCAATATATTACGATTGATCTGGCTCAGGAAAGATTAGGTCGGTGTTATGATAGCTTTTGGGAAACCCATGCACTTAAGGGCAATTGTCCTGTTATTGCGACAAGCTTTACTGAGTTATTGGAATCACTTTATCAGCACAAAGGAGAGTACTGGTATTGGTTACGAGATGACTTTCATTCGTTGGGAGATGCATATAATTAAGAGATTAGTATGCAAATACAAATATTGTATTTGAAAGCTATCTTTCCTGACCGAAACTCAGTTATTAAAAAAAGATTGCACCTAGTATCTCTAATATGGAACCAATACCAGATAAAACACTACCAATTGCTTCATATTTTTCGTGTTTTTTCTGCCATTTCTTTAAAGCTTCAGGATCGTTCTTTACCCTTTGGTATTGACGATACTTATAATAAATTAACAAAAAACAGAAGCTAATGGAAGCTATAATAATAATTGCTAGTATCATATCAGGAATATATGTTTTTATTTATTCTTCAAAGTAAGTATAACCAACTATGGAAATTCAAGTATTTGGATGTTATTAAAACTCTTAATGGACGAATCAAAATTAAGTAACCCTATTGGAAGATAAACGATGGGGAGGAGTATTTGTACAGAGCCAACTTTCTATAGTTAAAGCCTTGTTTCTGAACGTTTCTATCACTACTTTTTCTAAACTATATCAGATATCTCCCTTAGTGACTTTTGGATGTCAACGACCTCAACTTTGCTTTTACCGAATTCATTTTTGCATCCAATGAATACGAACAATAGTAATAAAACCAGTTTGGTTTGAATATAGAAGCAGTAAATTTTAAGTGTCATACAGTTAAGGATAATTGTTAGTTTACAATATACTTCCATTATTTATTTCATATACTGAATACATGTTGTCTTTGCATGCAATTGTATTAATTCATCTGCAGGTTTATAACATGTATCTTCCATAAACGTATATATCTTTGTTGCATATTTAACAGATGGCTAACCAAACTTTGAGTTAAGAACGAGCCATTGAACCAGCCTATACATATGAAATTATATCTGTTATACTACCCAAAAGTATGTTTCCTGATTGGATGTTGCATGTTTTTGTATGCTTGTGGATTGATAGGCAGCAAAGGAGCACCTAACGGATTGTATCTTCTATATGAGAGATCATTAACTGAAAGTGAAAAAGCTATAATTAAAGAAAAGGGAAGGCTTGTCAAAGGAATCACTCTGTATGACAGAAAAGGAAATGAAGTGGAAAATGGCAAAATCCTGGTAGAAAAACAAGGTACCATGTACAACTTTGTAGAGGTAGGAGAATGGTACGTCACATTTCCAAAAAAAAATTCATTGGATTTGAAAACTGGAGCATATCATATCGAAAGGAAATACGATCAAAAAGGAAATATGATTGCCCAGGATGCTTTTTTACAAGGAAAAACAGATTCACTTATCAGAGTACGAAAGATGACAAGTACTCTAGACACTCTGAACCAGAAAGTAGTGTTAATAGAGAATTGGAGATTGTATGACAAAAACGAAGTGCTAACAGACACCTATTCTCTTGTTTCTCCTGAATTTGAAAAAACGCTTAGTGATCGGCTTAAGCCCAAATATCAATATGGCAAACATGTGAGATATAATACGGATGGAACAATTAAAAGTTCTAAGTTGTATGATCTTCCAGACAAAGTTAAAACCAAGTAAAGCTTGTCATCTTACTCCAATAATCTATTATGTCCTTTTTTTCTGAAACTGTCGGTATAGATCCTGGTAGCCAATATTTACGAATTATTCATAACAACAAGTTAATATTTAATGAACCTGCCCATTTTTCTATTGATTCAGTTGAAAACAAAATTTCAGGTATTGGCAATACGACACGTACAACCAAAGAAAGCATAGTTGTATCTCCAGTTAACTACACAATAAGTGACTTTATTGGCTTTGAGCATTTAATAAAGCTGGCACTGAAACAAGGCTTAGCAAATAGGTATAGATCCTATAAATCATACAAAGTTTTTTTCAGTCTACCTACTCAGGCTACAGAAGCAGAAAAAAGAACATACAAAGACAGTGCAGAACATGCAGGAGCTAAAGAGGTATATATGATTTATCAGAATATCTGTGCTGCTTTGGGAATGAATATACTACACGAAAAGAAAGACTTCATTCTGATTGAGTGGGGTGCCAGTAAATTTGATATTTCTGTGTTTGTTAAAGGATTTCCCGTATCAGTAGGAAGTGTCCGCATGGGTATTCGAACATTGAGTAATCTCCTTCTCAATCATCTTTCCAGCAATTACCAGGTTCCTATTATCAACAAAGATATAGAACATATCTTAATGGATTTAAAGGCAATCTCTTCTAAAAATGAATTCAGAATTGGTACAACAATAATCTCTTTTCAGAGTATCCAACCTATTCTGGATGCCTATTTTACCTTTGTCAACCTTGAAATTCAGAACACTCTTGCAGCTGTCAAAACTTCAGTAGATTTAGAAAAAGTAATGAGCAAAGGAGTTCATTATACCGGCGGAGGATCGATTTTTGAATATATGAGGAAACAACTCACCTTTGATCAGGAAATTTCCTATACTCTTAGCCAAAGTCCTTTACTGGATACTATCAATGGATTAAAAATGGTAATTACCCAACCAACAGCCTACAAACCTTATCTTATGATTTAGGCTATCCAGGAATTTGAGAAGTATTTTATAAAATATACTTCCAGACGGGAAAATGTTTGTTTATCCACGGTGTGAGAAGAAACACCAGTAAACGTACTCCTATCAGGAGAACCACCATTGTAGTAACTGGTACAGGATGAATCCGCATCAAAACCTCTCCTAATAAGATCAATAAAAGGATAATACCTGGATAGCCGATTAACCAAGATAAAATCTTTGTTTTGAATTTTTCAAGTATGTGTCGCATAAGCAAGGTTGATAAGATATTGAATACTAACGGGTAATCATATGTATTAAGCTAACTCTTCTACCTTCGAAGACGGTTAAAAACGGCTTTTACTTTATACATATTTCACTTTTTTAGTTGGTACCTAATCAGCAACAGGAAATAATTCCTGCTGCTGATAGTTATCTATTTAAACCGCTACGGCTGGAGCCACTTCATGTTCGCCTGGCTGATAGTTGCCCGGAACAGTACCAAAAGCACGGTTAAGCCGATTCCAGGTATTGATCTGGGTAATGGCTAAAGTCAGGTTGGCGATATCGGTTGTAGAGAAATAGATAGATAATTCTTCCCACTCCTTTTCTGCCGACTCATGATTATTCAACCGGGTTAAGGATTCTGTATAAGCCAATGCAGCTCTTTCTGCTTTGGAATAGTAAGGAGTTTCTCTCCAGGTAGCTAGTGAGTAAAGGCGTTGCTCCGATTCACCTAGTTGAATTGCATCCTTGTAGTGCATATCCAGACAATAAGCACATTCGTTGATTTGAGAGACACGGAAATTGATTAATTCAATCAACTTGGCATCTAGTCCTGATTTTTTCAGATACAGATGTGTTTTCATTAATCCGTCCATAAATCCTTTGGGAGCTTCCTGAAATGAAATTCTTGTTTTCATAAGTATTTTTGTTTTAAATGAAATCTGTACTTATGACCAGTATGCAAGAAAAAACGTGACAGATTATTTCTACTTTTTACAAAACTAAAAAATACTCTTGTGTCTTTGTGATTTTAAAAGCTTGTTCAACCCTATTCAAACTCTGTCTATAAGCGGGAAAAACTCAAGAACTAATTCCAATAGTTTATTTCTACTACCTGGAGGTGCAGTTAAAATAAAAAATGACTGGAGTTACGGTTGATCTGAAAAATCAACCGTAACTCCAGTCAAACTTCAACATGAACAGAGTTCGAATATTTTTTTAAAAACAACTAGTATTTCTTTATTCTTGTATTATTATTTAGTAACAAAAATTGAGGTAGTTTTTACATCATATGCTTCATCTGAAAGCATTACCTCTGTTCCGTTCTTCCAGTAGGTTGCCACATATTTCGCTCCATTCAACTTATTCCCTGTAATATATACGTCATTACCAGATATAAATAGCCCAGTAGCAAATGCATTTCCAGTTTTCTCTGAAAGCTGCACTTCCACACCATTTTTCCAGTATTTGGCAACAGATTTATCTCCATAATACTCATAGCCAGTTACATATACATCATTTCCAGAAACATAAATATCAGTGGCAAAAGCATCTCTTGTACCATCTGTTAACTCTTCCTTAATACCATTTTTCCAGTAGGAACCGACAGTAAAATATCCGTTGGATTCATAACCTGCTATATACACATCGTTTTGTTTTACATAAACAGCCTCTGCAAAGGCATTATTTTTTCCATCCGTAAGATTTATCTCCATTTCATTCTTCCAATACTTTGCAACATACTTCTTCCCGATATATTCGTCACCGACTATAAATACATCTTTATTTGATACAAAAATATCACGGGCATAAACATTGGTTATTCCATTACTCAGATTAATGGATCTTCCATTCTTCCAGTATTTAGCCACAGCAAATGTTCCGTTGCTTTCTGCGCCTGCTACATACACATCATTACCTGATACAAGTAAAGAATTAACAGTAGCAGTATACTTGCCATCTGTAAGGATTACAGATTTTCCATTTTTCCAGTATTTCCCTACATTCTTGCTACCATTGGATTCTACACCTGCAACATAAACATCACTACCTAAGACATATATATCACTCGCATAACCATATTTGGAACCATCTGTCAGTTTAGTAATTGATCCATTCTTCCAATAGCTAACAACCGCAGTAGAACCTTTATCTTCATAGCCACTCACATAAACGCCAGTTGGTTGTATGATAACAGAATCACTCCCTGAACCTGGATTAGAAATAGAGGGTTCATCACCTTTTTTGCAGCAAACTATTACAAAGAAAGTTAGTAGAATCATTCCTCTAAAGTAAATGGTGTATGTATTGTGCATAAAAATAGAGTTTACTGTTAAGCCTAAATGAGAATTTGAAAGTTTCTATATTTATTTACATCTTATCCGATAGTTATTTTCCAGTCATCTTTCTAATCTTCAGATAGTACCCGTTTTTCAGATTTAAAAGTTAAAAGCGTTAAATGAAGTAGCAGGTATAACTTTCACTCATATAATAAGAGTTACAGCAAGAGGATATATGACTAAAAAACATAGCTAGTAATAGAACATAGATATTAATGCACAAGAAATATAGAAGGTAAATAACTCTTCTCTAACCAAAATCCTTCTAAAACTAACCGTTTATCAAAAAGTCTCCAGAAATAGTAGAGCAGCTCTCTCTATGGCATAGTTATTTAGCATTATAGAAGAAACGGAACACAATTTCATTCCGTCGAACTATGGAACAAGCTATGTCATATTACAAATGTCCATCCGGAAAGCTTATATCACAGCTTGTGTATCAGTTTACCTATGTTACAACCTAAATAATATGTTATAAGAATATGAAAACTCTACGAATGGCTCTGAGTGTCCCTCTACTTTCTATTGCCTCCTTCTATATATTTGCTGTATCCATTCATTCCAACAATGGAGAAGCTACAAATGTGGAAAATACTCCAGTGGAAACACATAAAATAGATACTCGTGAAAACCTCACCACACCTCAGCCTCAAGCACAGTCCAAGGATGAGATAATGGTAGCGGATGCTATAGTGGAAATGAGGGAAAATATGCAGCAGATCACATTAAACAACCATGCGGACAAAGATTTTGCAGGACTGATGAAGGAACTTCACCAAGGAGCCATCGACATGGCACAGATAGAAATAGAACTAGGCAAAAACAATGTATTGAAAGCGAAAGCCAGACAAATTGTTGCGACTATGGAAGAACAGATGTCCAGGCTAACAGCACATACACAAAAAATAGAAAAACAATCCAAAAAACAGGATAACAAACAATTCACTACCAATAAATTTTCTCAGATGGTTTCCAAAACTCTTACAAAAATGGATCAGCAGATAAGCGAAGATGAGTTGACAGGTGAGGTAGATCAGGAATTTGTAGTTTTGATGAAGACTCTTTATCAGGGAGTTATTGATATAGCACAGGCAGAAGTTGAGCATGGTAGGGATATGGCCACAAAGCAAATAGCGAAAAATACCGTTGAAGCATTTCAGGATGAGGTGAATCAATTCCAATCCTTACTGGAAAATAACACGTTGACCAGTAGATAATCTCTCTATTGTTACCAATAGAAGAATAAGCGTTTCATTTATGAGGTTATTACATAGAAAGAGGGGTCTTTGAGAAAAGACCCCTCTTTCTATGTATTTCAATATTGAAAATAGTCTTTAAGACAAACACTTCAGAGTAAACAATCGGCTCTCTCCAGTATCATTATCAGTAATCAAATGAATCAGGATATCTGATGACGAAATAAATTCGACACAGATGCCTTCTATTTTCTCATTTTTAAAACGTGAATCTATTTGTGAAAGGTTAACCATCCGATTGATTGTTAGTGTAGTATCTTTTAGCTGTTCACTTACATTTTCAATCAAACCTATGTAGCTATCGCCAATAACTCCGTCATCATATGCATTGGTTGTATTTTCACTTGTCAGTGTGATTAAAAGCAAATCGGATGCAGCGATATAACAAAGCTCTGATAATCCTACTATATTCTGAAGATCAGTGCCAGGTATAATCAGACTCAGAATCTTAAGTTTGGCATCTTCCTGATGTTCCCAAAAATTCTGACTAGTGATAATGATATGATTGGTAGGATTTGTTCTGTTCCCGCGATTTCCCAATAAGAGTTCGTTGCCTATGGTACAAACACCTTCAATGTTTATCTCCTTTATTCCCTGATCCTGGATTCTGTTAATAAATACCTGAGTTTCAAAAAAAAGAGTTGTTTGTGCTTTGACACCTAACTTATTGTTCAGCAATGGAATTAAACATATTCGTTTGCGAAGTTCAGTTGCAGCAGATCCTACAATCAGAATATACTCTATACCATCAATAGTCAGTATAGTAGCGCCTTCAAAGTCAGTTTTATGAGCTTTGGGAATTCTTTTATCCGGATACTCAAATAATTGCACTGAATCAACTTTTTGATAAGACCTATCAAGAACCAGGATACATGTAGCATCATCCCCAATGATATAAAATTGTCCTTTATAAAAGATGATGGATGAACCTGATGGAAAATCAGCAAGTAGCTGGGTTTTCAGCAACCTAAAATTTGAATTCATTTGTCAAGTCAGGCTTAGTGATATCATAAAAATAAATGATATAATTATCTGACTCTCACTATTACTCCAATTACTTTCATTTCCTTAGATAACTTCTTATTAGACCAAAGCCAGTACAGGATCTCCATACTGGCTTTATTAAATCCTCTTCTATTATACTCAGACAAGGATCTCTACTTCTTCCGGAATGATTAGTAGTAAGGTACAACCAGTCTGACTGGTTACGGAATGTTTGAAACTGGGTGGTGTATAAAGATAATCACCTTCTTTCAAAGTAGTATTTTCCAATGTTGCCAGGTTTTGGTATCTCTTCGTACCAGATAATCCTGAATGTTGGTGCTTGTATTTTTCATATTCATAAAAGTGATTAGGTGAATAAAGAATCTATACTCCATTTGTACACAGGCAATGTGCTCAACAAAAAAGCACCCATACTAAAAGCAAAAACCGAATAGTCTAAAGGCTCTTTGATGGTATAGGAATATGTCATGGCTAAAGCAAACAACAAGGAAAGCACAGCGGCTCCGAAGGCTGCCCAACGGGTTTTAAAGCCTATCAGCAACAAAAGGCCGAGAACTACTTCAACTATGGTACTTATTATAGCCAGAAAGAGAGCAAGACGTTCGGGTAAAAAAGAATTTACCTTGGCGGTATAAGTTACAAAGGCACTCCAGCCAGAAGAATTTGTACCCCATAAACTCAGGCGACTAGCTACAGCAGATAGAAATCCGGATGCCAATGCTATACGTACTAAAAAACCAGCTATATTCTGATAGGTATTCATCTTCTGACTCTGTATATAATAGAATTCGATACAAAGATGCAGGAGACAACATCTGAAAAGAATAGAGAATCTTCAGAAAATCATGTACTTTTTACAAAGCATATGTTTCCTTGTACTGGGAGGGAGAAATTTGAGTTTGTTTTTTAAAGAAATTGGAGAAATAAAACGGATCATTGAAGCCAAGTTTATAAGCCACTTCTTTTATTGTCAGCTTCTCATAGGTGAGTAAGCGTTTAGCTTCCGAAGTTACCAATCCATATATTACACTTTGAGCAGTCTTACCAGTATGCAGCTTAGCCAGTTCGTTGAGTTTTATTTCTGTAGTACCCAGTTGTTGGGCTAGTTGTGCAACTGTATAGTTGTGTTCAAAACTATTCCGAACAGCTTCCAGAAAGCGAAGAAATAAGGCGTCAGGTTTCCAAATTTCATCACCCCGTTCCACCTTGGCACGGTTGATCGCAACCAGCATGAGTTTGATATAACTATGGATTGATACAAAATACTGATATGGTTGTCGAACCAGTTCATACTGAATAGCTTGAAGATACATTTCTGTTATACGCCTATCCACCTGGATTACTTCATTCATCGCAAAGTGACAGAAAAGACCATTATGAAAGATCAGCTCAATATCCTGATCATCCTTGCAAAAGAAGTCGAGAGTAAATTCGAGGATATATCCTTTCGTATAAGAATTGGTTTGCAGAGCATGAATTTGTCCTGAGGTAATAGTAATCACGTCTCCAGCTTGCAGAATAAAATTTTTTTCATCGACATTCATCCTGATGCTTCCTTCTGAGCAATACACCAGCACATACCGCATGACACGTCTGGGTGTGCTTAAGTCTGTTGTTTCCTCCAGTAACCGTATAGTAATCATCTGTTTGTTTCAAGATAATACAAAAAGATATAGTAAAGACCTAATACCAGAAATCAGCATTAAAACAAGTATATTTCAAGGTTAGTTATTATCCTTAAAATCCCATAAAAAGTGTATCGACTTATACCATTCCTATTTGTAATTTTAGTATCCTGTCAATCATCCCAAACCAAGCCAGATGAAAAATCATCTACTAAGAAATCTTTACAATCGACAAAAGTTGCGTTAAAATATTGTGAAACCCTAGCTCCTCCTCAGAAAGAAGTTGATACATTATTTTTCTCAGAACTCCAAAACTTCAATCCTGCTTCTTACTATTTACAGGTTAAAGATACATCTGACTTTCTTAGAAAGATAGAGTGTATCTATTCCGCACAAGAATATGGAGATACATTAAGCATTTATCCTAAAAACTGGGATTATGGAAAAATCCTTTCATTTGAACAACATAAGATATATGGAAGTGATCAAAAATTCTTTATGCTTTTTTTTGAATTTTTCGGAGGATCGTCCAGCTCTTATCCACCACAGATACTATGTATCCTTAATAAATCTGGTAAGATATTACTTTATCAGGATCATTGTGATTCATTAAAGTATTTTTCAGTATTTAAGAACAAAAATCCCTTCTTATTAACAGCTTATGTAACAGGGTTTGGTAATGGAGGTCATCATTTGTATATGTATCATAAGGGAAAAATCAGAGACGCCCTTACTGATGATATAGATATACCTAACACTATAGATATGCATGAAGATGATAATATATACGATCCCTATTTCATGAATATTGATATAAGAGACTTAAATAAAGACGGGTACAATGACTTACGTTTTTCTTCTGTATTGAAAATGATTTGCACAAAAAAAATTCCTGATCGTAAAATCCACTTTGATTTTATCTTTTGCCCTTCTGAACAAATTTTTCGCCCAATAAAAACCTATCCTAGAGAGTATTACCATCCGGATTGTGAATGATTTGTAAATTCATTTTCCTAAGCCAACAAAATGATAAGGAAACTCTTTATCAATACTTCTTCATAATCGCTACCAACATCCGGGTGATAACTTCATATCCTTTGTCTGAAGGATGTAGGCCATCGTAGGTCATATCAATGGATTGTACAGGATATGGATATTCGTCTGTTTCAGGATTGTAGGGTATACCTATATACTCTGGGTATGGATAATTTTTATACTCTCCTGTAGTAGGATCTTTTAAGCGTTTAAATTGTACTATGTGTTTCAAATCCAGTTCTTTCTGATGGTATAAGTCTACCACTGCAAATTTCTCTACCTTTGCAATACTATCAATAGCCCAGACAAACTGCTCCAGCATTTGTTCGTTTTTAGGCTTATAGGAACCATACGCATTGTTCTTAGGATTATTGATATATACAAAGTCACCCCGCTGCATTGGGGTAATCAGAATAATTTTGGCTTGTGGATTCAGTTCACGTAGTTTATTAGTAATGAGACGAAAGGAGCCATAGACGGTACCATTGCCAGTGTTATTCTGGTAATCACTTAGTTTACCTAGTAGTCTACCACGCCACCAGTCGTTAGTGCCCAGAAAAATGGAATAGATATCAGCCTTTACTAATCCCAGCTTGTCTAATGATTCCGCAATACCTCCGGAAGTCCACCCATTGTGTCCCTGATTGATGACATGTATATGTGGAAGCTTTTCTGTCACTCCTGTCAGGTATCCTTTGGTGATTCGATTGCCTGTTTCGTCAGGATGGTCGTTGAGATACGTAATTGAATCCCCAATGGCTACCCAGGTAAGTTCTTTGGGTTTAAAAGATGTATAAAGTAGAAACAGAGAGATTAGTAGAAAAAGCTTTTTCATAGGGCTTGTTATTCAGGTTTAGTGAATATAGACAATAAAGAGGTTGAGTTACCAGAATTATAGTTTCTCTCAATAAAAAATCCTGTAAAGGCAGCTTTACAGGATTCCTGATAACTTCTTTTAAATACTACATCAGCTTACTTACCAGTATAGGCTTTGGCATCTGCTTCACTGATTTCATTGCCACTCATAATCACCAGTCGTTCTACTACATTTCGCAGTTCCCGAATATTTCCACTCCAGGAAAGACTTTGCAGGTAAGCAAGCGCACCTGCATCAATTCGTTTGGGAGCGGTTCCATAATCTTCTGCAATGTCACCCAGAAACTTATCTACTAATAACGGAATATCATCCTTGCGATCATCCAGAGAAGGGACATGTATCAGAATCACACTCAACCGATGGTACAAATCTTCCCGAAAACGGTTTTCGGCAATCTCTTTTTTTAAGTCTTTGTTGGTCGCCGCCAGTACACGTACATTTACTTTAATTTCTTTATCCCCTCCTACTCTGGTAATTTTGTTTTCCTGTAATGCCCGTAATACCTTGGCCTGAGCAGACAAACTCATATCCCCTATCTCATCCAGAAAAAGTGTACCGCCATCGGCCTGTTCAAACTTTCCGATCCGTTGTTTTACAGCTGAGGTAAAAGAACCTTTTTCATGTCCAAACAACTCGCTCTCTATCAATTCACTGGGGATAGCTGCACAGTTTACTTCAACCAGACCTGCACCAGAACGATTGCTTTTTTCATGTAACTGACGGGCTACCAGCTCTTTTCCAGCTCCATTCGGTCCGGTAATCAATACCCGTGCTTCCGTTGGGGCTACCTTCTCAATCGCTTCTTTTACACGTTGTATGGGTTCCGAAGCTCCAATAATATCAGATCCTTTGCTTACTTTTTTACGCAACACCTTGGTTTCTGTCACTAGTGATGACTTATCCATGGCATTTCGCACAGTAACCAGTAAGCGATTCAAATCAGGTGGTTTGGAAATAAAATCGTAGGCTCCTTTTTTGGTAGCCTCTACAGCCGTTTCAATAGTTCCATGAGCGGATATCATAATAAACTGTGTATCTATGCCCTGCTCTTTTGCTTTGGTTAGTACCTCTACGCCATCCATTTTAGGCATTTTGATATCACACAAGGCAACATCATAATGATTTTCAGTTAGCTTGCGTAGTCCTTCTTCTCCATCCTGAGCTTCATCTACTTCATATTTCTCATATTCGAGAATTTCCTTCAGTGTATACCGAATGCTTTTTTCGTCATCAATAATTAATAATCGGGGCATGTATCAGTATGTTTAATAGGTTACAAAGCAAATCAAATGATAAAATTGAACTACACAAAACTATATATAATATTTTGAATAGAAGTTAGTCATGTACCTATCTCCCAGCAGAATTACTTTATTGTTCCTTTACTTCTTTAAATGAACTATAGCTAAAAATATGTAAGTTTTTCAGTAAACTCTGGTATTCCTCTTCTTTATCAGACAAATCAAAGAAGTTTGATTTTCATTGGCTTATATGATAACAACGGACTGTTTGAATAATGTATATCCTCTTTGTAGATTTAATAATTAGCTGATTTTAAAATTATTATACTTAGTATCGCTTCCTGTTTATATGTTTCACGGTTTCAACCGGATTGCTCGCTCTAAAGTTTATATTGCAGCCATACTCTGCATTAGTATAGGAGGTATTGTTGTCGCCCTGTTCTTTTTAATTAATCAGCTGAAACAAAGTTATCAGGCCAGCACTACTATTGAGGAGGTGCTTACTAAGATAGGAGAAGCCAGACGCGCAGAAAAAGACTTTCTGCTCAAAGATTTTAACAGTGAAGTTTTTATCAGAACTGGCAAGAGTACTTTTTTCGATAAAAATCAACAGATTTTACAGGAGTCGGATAGCCTTATCAAAATTCTTCAGAAAATTAGTGTTTGCCAGTCTGAAAAGAATGAACTTGCCCTGGTTGCCCTTCAACAGGATCTTGCCCGCTATAATACTGCATTTGAAACCGTTGGAAAATTATACCGGGAAAGAGGTTTCAATGATATGGGACTGGAAGGACAAATGCGTGTTGCAGTGTATTTTGTGGAAGAAGCAAATTTCCCAACAGATAAAACAGATTTGCTTCTGCTTCGTAGGGAAGAGAAAGATTTCTTTTTACGTAAAGACAAACATTATGTAAAAACGTTTGCGTATCAGCTCAATAAATTTCAGAATAAAATAGATAGTATCATTGCAGGCGGTAAAAGTCCAGAAATAGGCGACCATGTGAAAGCAGCTCTGGAAACCTATGGAGTTGTGTTCTTCAAAATTGTAGAAATAGAAAAAAGAGTAGGATTGGATGAAAATGAAGGCTTGCGTAAGGAAATGAACCTCACATATCAGAAAATCCAAACTGATATAGCTACAATAAACTCTGATCTGAATCAGTATGCACATACGGCCATACGTTGGATAGTAGGTATTCTTATACTATTGATTGCATTATCTATCATTGGGCTGGCAGTAAGCAGTTATCTATTCAAGCGACTGGTTGTTACACCAATTCAGGAACTTACCACTATTACACAACATATAGCAGAGGGAAACATTGATACCTCATTAGCCATATCCTTGCATCATAACTCTCTTAATAAACTATTAGCGGGTTTTAGCAAAGTAGTAGACCGACTGCAACAAACATCTCAGCATCTGACAGAGATTTCAGAAGGAAAATTGGAAACAGATATTGTGGTTGCATCTTCAAAAGATAAGCTGAATAATTCTCTGTTGCATCTGACCCGGCAATTACGTTTGCTTAAGGAAGAAGAAACACGTCAAAACTGGATAAATGTAGGTTATGCCCGAATTGCCGAGATTCTTCAACGCAATGCAGAAATTACTGTAATAAGCCATGAAGTACTTCGTGAACTGATTCAGTACGTCAGGGCATGCCAGGGAGCTATTTTTGTAGAACTGCCTGATACAGATATACTGGAAATGAAAGCCTGTATTGCTTTTGACAAGAAAAAGTATATTCAGAAACAGATTGATAAGTCCTTTGGCCTAGTAGGTCAATGCTGGAAGGAAGGGGAATATATCTATATGAAGGAAGTCCCTCAGGATTACCCTGCCATCACCTCCGGATTGGGAGATGCTACACCGCGTTCTATCTTACTGGTGCCTTTGATTGCCAATCATACCAAAGAAGGTGTATTGGAACTAGCCTCTTTTCATTACTTTGAGCCTCATGAGATTCAATTTCTGGAAAAGGTAGGACAAAGTATTGCAGCTACGTTTGCTCACCTGAAAATGGTGGAAGCGCTACACCAACGTAAAAATTATGCAAGCCTGTAAGCCGGGTTCTGTGTTCTGAATAGATTCAGACTCCTATCATTTATCTTGAACCAACGTCACCATTGGCCTTTAACGACCTACCCACTGACTCGGGCGAGCAGCCCTTTCATACGTAGTACAGGGTATGCACTACCTACATCGCCAGCTTATTTGGTCTTTCAGCGCGTAAGGTTTACCCTGCCATTGATGTCACCATCCATGCGGTGGGCTCTTACTCCACCATTTCACCCTTACCAGAATCTGGCGGTATATTTTCTGTGGCACTATCTGTCTATAAACAGTTGCCCGTTCATAGCCTTCCCGTTAGGAAGTACGCTGCTCTGTGCTGCCCGGACTTTCCTCCACTCTGCCAAAACAGAATAGCGATAGGACGGCTTGCATAGTGCAAAGATAGCATAGAAAACGGCAATCATAAAACATATTTTGTACCGAATGCCTAACTTGCACCACAATGTTCAAAAGAATGAGGTAACTATGCTATATCCGTTTGTCAATTTTCATATACATTCCTCCAGGCAACGTAACGAAATAGCATTTCGGAATGTACGGGCATCTGAACGTAATTCTTTATCGCAAATAAATGAATATATATCTGTAGGTATTCACCCCTGGGATGTGCATTTACCGGATCTGGATGAACAATGGCACTATGTAGAAAAACAAGCAAAGGAACCATCTGCATTACTCATTGGAGAGGCGGGTCTGGACCGCAACGCACAGGCTACAATAGAAACGCAGATAGAGATCTTTACCAAACATATTTCGTTGGCCGAACAACTCCAGAAACCGCTTGTGATTCATTGTGTACGGGCATTTCCAGAACTTATACAACTAAAAAAACAAAAGTATAGTACAGTTACCTGGATTGTACATGGATACAATGCTAATCTCACTATTGCTACACAGTTATTAGATCATGGATTTTACTTTTCATTAGGTTCAGCATTACTACATACAACATCCAATGCTGGACAACTCCTGAAAGTCATACCACCGGATCGTTTTTTCCTGGAAACAGATGACAAGTATATTACAATAGAGGAGATTTATCAGATGGCTTCTTCTATTCTAAATAATTCCATTGAGGCACTTACTAAAGATATTTTCACAAGAGTATTAAACTTATTTCCTGAAATAGCTCATACATATACATCATCTCAGAAATGAGATGCTCTGGCCTGTTTTATTTTAAAACCCATTTTATACAACAATGTCTGATTTAAGCTGGTTATCCAGAACAACTTTACTGATTGGAGACGAAAACATACAAAAACTGCAAAACGCCCATGTGCTGATTGTGGGTCTGGGAGGAGTAGGATCTTTTGCAGCAGAGGCTATTTGCAGGGCAGGTGTTGGTACACTAACGATTGCAGATGGAGATGAAGTAGAGGCTTCGAATCGCAATCGACAACTCCCGGCACTAGCTACCACACAGGGACAATACAAAGTAGATATTATGGCTGAACGCATGAAGCAAATCAACCCGGAAGTTCAGTTGTTTACACAAAAACAGTTTTTGCAGCCAGATCAAATGGTTTCTCTACTTAACTCCAACTATGATTATGTGGTAGATGCCATTGACAGTCTTACTCCTAAACTCATGTTGTTAAGCACAGCTTACAAACAAGGACAGCGAATTGTAAGTTCTATGGGTGCAGGAGGAAAACTTGACCCTACCCAGCTTCGCGTAGCAGACATAGCAGACACCCGGATTTGCCGACTCGCGTCTGATGTTCGCAAACGACTCCGACGACTTGGTATCCATTCCGGTATTAAAACCGTATATTCCCGTGAAAAGCATGTAGATCAGGCATTAATGTATACTGACGGAAATCGGTTTAAAAAATCAGCCTATGGTACTATATCGTATCTGCCTGCTGTATTTGGCATGACTTGCGCGTCGGTTGTGATCCGAGATCTGATTGGATGGCCTATCGAATAAAGAAGAATATGTTTGACTCTGGTCAAAAAAATCCTGTACTTTCTGCCAATTATGGAAGAAGGATACAGTCACTGAGTATCGTATTATTTTTATAACCTAACACGAAAATACTATGTTTGACGAATTATTATCAATGGCTCAGTCTCAATTGGGGGAAAGCTTGCCTAAAAATCCAGCAGTACAAGGTCTGAATGTAAATACACAGGAAGTAGCTGGTGTAACCAGTAATGCTATTCTGGATTCACTGATGCAACAGGTACAAAACGGAGATATGTCTGGAGTTCAGGAATTACTTTCAGGAGAAGAAACCCATGCCAACAGCCCTGTAGTGAATGGTCTGGCTCCTACTGTCGTATCTCAGTTAAGCAGTAAATTAAATATTTCACCTGCCATAGCTCAAACTATAGCCACTATAGCAATTCCTATCATTTTAAATATGCTGAATGGGAAAGTAAAGAGCGGAGATCTGGGTGGATTGCTTGGCGGTCTACTGGGAGGTGGAAGCAATGCAGGTGGTGGATTATTAGGTTCTGTATTAGGTGGAATGATGGGGGGAAACAATTCTACATCCACTCCTTCTACACAGAAGAATCAACAAGACCCACTGGGTGGTTTACTGGGAGGCCTGTTTAAGTAACTTTTATTCAGTTTAGTGTCCTATCAAATAGCACAACTTCCTCACTAACACAATTTTATTTTTAACAGCTAGATCTGTTTACTTCTTATTGGTTATTGCCCACAAAAAGCATGGAATGGAATATACCCATTCTATGCTTTTTTATTTAACAGGTATAGTTTTTGATTCAGAACATTCCGGCTCATGCAATCTATTATTTATTCTGACGTTATTGCAACACACAACCCTTACAATTATGTTAAAAAAACTATTTTTGGTAAGCCTTTTTCTGGGCTGTATCCAATTGACACAAGCACAAGATAAGCCTCCGTTCTTTACATTCGGTCCCAAAGCGGGTGTGAACTTTTCTACACTGGTACGGGACACACGCAACTTTTCTGCAGATTATCGTTTAGGATATAATGCCGGTTTATTTCTTCGCTTTAACGTAGGTCGCCTGTACATCCAGCCAGAAGGTATCTTTTCTACCAAAGGTGCTTCCATCACTATCAATCAATCCGTAGATCCGGATGTAAAGTCAGGTAAATACGAACTCAAATTATACAATGTAGATATCCCTGTTCTGATCGGATTAACATTGATTCAGAACAAGCTATTTAACATTCGTGTGTTTGGTGGACCGATGGCCTCTTATAATCTGAATGGAGAAGGAGTTAAAGACTTTTTGAAAGAAACAGGCTCTGTAGAAGAAGCGTATAAAAAAGCTGTTCTGGGCTATCAGGCAGGTTTAGGACTGGATCTCGGATCGTTTACCATTGATGCACGATATGAAGGTTCATTTACCGAAACCGGAGACTGGGACCGGGTAAATCTTGGAAAGCCCAAAGGTGGTCTTTATCAACTTTCTCTGGGTCTGAAAATATTGTAATCTATTTCAGGAGTTATATAGTAGTATTATATAACTCCTCATTTGGTATTCTTCACCAGAGCCTCTCCTTCAGCCTCCTGAATCAACTCTCGCATTTGTTGTCTGTATTCTATAGCCTTTTCTTTGCTCCATTTCAATTCATTCATTAGATACGTCCACACAACAGTTTCCCAATTGCGTACCCAGTCAATGTGAAAATATAGAGCCCCTGTACGTCGTATAAAAAAGTCGGCAGGTGTCACAACCATTTCATGATTCAATGCATATTGCAACTGAGCAAACAGTACAGGTGTCAGCCCATAAGCAGCACTTTCCACTTTCCAGTTTTGTAAGTATGAAAATACCTGTCCCACATTAGACCCATACATACGCACCAGTTTTTCGGATTCACCAGCAGTTAATCCCAGTAAAACCCCTTGCTGCATCTTTTCCTTTACAAAGTTTTCAAACCCTATTGACCCTCCAACATTTCCTCCGGATACAGGCAAGTTATGTGTTTGGCAAGCAGTAAATTTACGTCCCTCCTTCTGCCTTAAACGAATCGCTACCAGATTCACAATCCGTTCTGCCATCTTCCGATATCCTGTCAGCTTTCCTCCTGCAATTGAAATCAACCCGGATTCATACTGAAATATTTCATCCTTCCTGGAAATTTCAGAAGGACCTTTTCCTGTCTGCCGAATCAGTGGCCGCAGCCCCACCCAATGTGATTCTACATCACTTGCTACCAGTTGAACAGATGGAAAAATATGATTGACAGCATTCAGCAGATAGGTCAGATCCTCATTTGTCATATGAGGATGCGCTGTATCTCCTTTATAAGGAGTATCTGTAGTACCAATATACGTTTTGCCGGCACGGGGTATAGCGAATACCATTCGTCCATCTGGTGTATCAAAATACAAAGCCTGCCGGATAGGCAACCGGGATTGTGCTACTACAATATGTACACCCTTGGTTAAATACAGTTTCTCTCCTTTTGTTGTATCATTCAATACATCCAGCGTATCTACCCAGGGGCCTGTAGCATTTACAATTACCTGAGCATATATTTCATGTTTGTCATTTGTCAACTGATCTTCCACCACAACCCCGGCAATCTTTTTGTCTTTATATAGGAAGTCAATCACCTTCATATAATTTACGGCCCTCCCTCCCCTGTCAACTGCTTCTTTTAATACTTCTATGGTCAGTCGGGCATCGTCTGTCCGGTACTCATAGTAATGAGCACCCCCAATTAGGGAACTATTGTCAAGCAATGGCTCCATCGTCTTCGTCTCCTCAACAGATAACATCCGTCTTCTTTCTGATACCGGAACTTTCGCCAGCCAGTCATATACAGCCAGTCCCAGCGAGGCACTCCATTTGCTTAATGAACCATCTTTTACCAAAGGCAGTAACATAGGTTCTGCTTTGGTAATATGTGGGCCATTCTCATAGACAATCTTACGCTCTCTGCCGGTCTCAGCCACAAGCTTAATTTCAAGTTGTTTTAAATAACGCAATCCACCATGTATCAGCTTGGTTGACCGGCTTGATGTACCCGCTGCAAAATCCTGCATTTCCAGCAATCCTGTTCTCATGCCCCGTGTCACTGCATCCAATGCAATTCCTGCACCTGTAATGCCCCCACCAATCACCAAAAGATCAAGAGGCTTTTGGCACATTTGTTCAATAAATCGGGCTCTGTTTTGAGTTGAAAAGAATTCAGACATGATCAATTAGCTATTATCCGGATAATCGAAGGTAACTATTCTATTGATATATTCAATGCAATTCACTAGCTACAATTTCCCCATAGTCACTTCAATTCATGTAATAATACTATCAATTCAACCGAATAACAGTGCAAGTAAGATCATTGGGCAGCAAATTTGGCTCAGTAATCATTTAACACTTACACTATGAAACAATTATTTTTAAATTTCCTGACCTTACTTACGCTGGCTACATCTGCATGTACCAAAAACAACTCCTCAGACGACCCAGGTCCTGGAACTTCTATTCCTTCCAATGTAAAAGGGAAGTGGGCATTTGGAGGTTCTTTCTCACTCAATGACTTCGAAAACTATGATGGGTCCTATGGAGGAAAAGCATTTGAACAAGGGATGGTATTTTATTTCAAGCCCAATGGAAAATATGAACTCTATGTTATCAATGCAGCCACGAGTTACAACTGTCGCACGGAGGCATTTACCTTCAATACAGGTAATGTCACCTTCAATGAGTCCGAAGGTACATTTACCATTCGCCCTCTATCAGGCACTATGCGTGGCTATTATTCCTGTGCACCCAGTAAAAACTTCAAACGTGATGCACATGCAGACGAATTAAAAACGCAAAAGTATTATTATGTCATTCGCAAAAACAGTCAGGGAGAAACCGTGATGAATATAAGCACGACGCCTAGTGTGAATGATGGCGCGGATTTTGATTTCGATCCAAGTGAATAATATCTGCGGGAATTACCTTTCATGATCGTATATGTTTGTACAGTTCTTTAAATTCATTTGAAAGAACTGTACTATTTCATCCTGTACACATGCCAGTATGAATCTGAAACAGACAATGGCAAATGTCAATACTATGTTGAAACAAAATTACCATTTTTTAACCTAAGTCATTATTGGGGCAGATCTGACACTATATGTACCTTATTATCTCACTGTCAGTAATTATCTCACTTTTAATTAGGTACAATAGAGTTTACAATGCTGCTACCAGGTAAAGTATCTGCCTGGTTGATACAATATGTTAATAGGGATTAAAACAATTTAAATCACTTTCTGCCTGCCTCTTTCCTGTTAGCACGTCAAATTATTCCCTTAAAAGTCTGTCAGCCTCGTTTCTGAATTTGTTTGGTAGAAAATCAGAAGAGATACCTCAACCTATCGCTGTCCTCTTTTAGTAAAAATAAATTCCTGAGGTTGCAACAGGCATGCTTATTTATGAATAACAGATAGTTATGCATAATTTTATTCTTCAGCTTCAGTCAATCTCATTCTCTCACTTCTCTTTTCCATTTAAAATTCACCTATAGTTTTGAGATAAGCCATTGTGTGGGTCAGTGTTCAAAATCGTATTTATTCAGGAAAGGAATGCTGATTTATTATAGGTTTATTCACTATCCCGATAGCAGAAAATAAAATAAATGGGTATAGCAGAATCTATATCCAGCTTTTTGTAATGAAATCCAACAAATGAAATGAAAAAGAATACGTTAAATCCATTGGTACAGGTCAATGAACTAGGTCAGAGCATCTGGTTAGACTTTATTAACCGCCAGCTTCTGAGAGATGGCAATCTGCAACGGCTTATTGATGAAGACGGTTTGCGTGGAATGACTTCTAATCCGGCTATCTTCGAAAAAGCTATGACAGGCAGTAATGAATACGATGATGATATTCGTCAGCTCACTCAACAGGAGCATACGACCAAAGAGATATACGAAGCCATGGCTGTAGCTGATGTACAACGAGCCTGTGATGCTTTTCTTCCTGTGTATAATGATCCGGATAACAATCGTACCGACGGCTATGTAAGCCTGGAAGTTGCCCCCACGCTGGTACATGATACACAGGGTACGATTGAAGAAGGCAGACGTTTATGGAAAGCTGTTAACCGTCCTAACCTGATGATTAAGGTACCAGGGACAGAAGAAGGACTACCTGCCATTCAAACGCTTCTGACCGAAGGCATTAATGTGAATGTCACTTTATTATTTAGTGTGGAGCGTTATCGGGCTGTAGCCGAAACATACATAGCAGCACTGGCAGCACGTGCCGCCAGTGGTAAACCAATTGATGGCATTTCATCAGTAGCCAGCTTCTTTCTTTCCCGGATTGATTTGCTACTAGATCCATTATTGGAAAAGATAGTCCAGTCAGGTGGTGAAAAAGGAGCACTTGCTCAGGAAATGTTGGGTCAGGTAGCCATTGCCAGTGCCAAAACAGCCTACCGCGTTTATAAAGAAGTATTTTCATCCATGCGTTTTCAGGAGTTAATGGATAAAGGAGCAGCCACGCAACGATTGTTATGGGCTAGCACAGGTAATAAAAACCCTCTCTACTCCCCACTCAAATACGTTGAATCACTGATTGGTCCCAAAACAGTTAATACAGTTCCGTTGGAAACGTTACAGATTTACCGGGCAGATGGAAAGCCCGTAATACGTCTGGAAGATAATCTTGAACAAGCAGAATCCTTACTTGCCCGTTTACCAGAGCTAGGAATCGATTTGGAAACTATCGCAGCTCAATTAGAACAAGAAGGTATTTACAAATTCAATGACCCATTTGAGAAGTTGATGAAAGGGCTGGAAGAAAAACGTGAGCAGTTCGCCACTCAAACGGCTAGTTAGTAACTTACTTTAGATCCTGTTCTTTACATACCTCTATCAATTAAACGCACCTAAGTTTGTCATCACAAACGAAAACCCGCATGCCCAAAGAACAGAGATTCAACATGTCTAAAGCAGAACTCATTGAATTATTACCCAAAGTGAAAAGTTTGTTCCATAAAGCAGATGATTCTGCAGTATGTCATGAACTGAGAACTATTACTCTGCATGCAACGGTACTCATTAACGGGTTAGACATTGAGGGGAAAAGCCTTGCCTTTATCATGAAGGATAAGGCGCTGTTTTTCTTTGAGACTGTAGATGAGGGACTCTCTACCTATGAGAATGAGCAGGAAAAAGATCCTGTGCTATTAGTAAATTTAATAGCCAGGGTCTATACCTCTATCGAAAGTTTTACCATGAGTCTATAACCAACCTGACTATATAATCATCTGGGTATATATGCATCTGAACAATGTATACTGTATTCTGAGGAAGGCATCTGGCTTATTTTTATAGCACTCACGCATAGTAATTTACCACTTACCTCTTTTATACATTTTATATGAAAAAGACGATTGTATTTATTCATGGTATGTTTCAAAATCCCAAAAGCTGGGAAAAATGGATCTTGTATTTTACGGCACGTGGTTTCAACTGTATAGCTCCCGCTTGGCCTAGTCATGTCGGTGATCCTGCTCAATTACGTGCCAATCCTCCAGCTGGTTTGGGTGATTTGATGCTGGATGATGTGATCTCTGCTATGGAAAGTACTATACGGGCAGCAGGTGGTCTGAATGAAGACATAAACGAAAAGCCTATCCTCATTGGCCATTCCGTTGGGGGATTGCTCACACAGATTTTTGTTAACCGGAATCTGGCAAGTTTGGGTATAGCTATCAGTCCGGTAGCACCTAATATGATGATGACCTTTGATTGGCCGTTCTTTAAGAATGTAGCAGCTATCACCAATCCGTTCAAAGGAGATCAACCTTTTAAGCAAACCGTTGAAAGCTTCCATAAAAACTTTTGTAATACATTGAGTGAGCAGCATGCCAGACTAGCCTATGAAGAAACTGCTACACATGACAGCCGCAATATACTCAGAGGATGTTTGGGCTCATCGGCATATATTGAACTGGATACCCCTCATGTACCTTTGTTATTTATCAGTGGAAAAGAAGATCAGATTATTCCACACGAACTGGTCGAAAAGAACAGCAAAGCCTATACAGATGAAAACTTTCGTGTAGAATATCGTGAGTTTGCCAATCGTTCACACTATATCTGTGGCGAACAAGGTTGGGAAGAAGTAGCCATGCAGGTCTTTGAATGGATGGAAATGCAACTGTCTCAGGTTTCTAAAACCAGTGTTTAATTATGCTGGAATGTTCCCGTATATAATCAAACGATCAGGGTAATAGTACAAAATCATCCATGCCTGCACCCTATTACAGCATTGTCCATTAATGGTTATACGAGCAATAAATTTATCTTAAATGGCCTTACCGCAAACCTTACACCGTGGTCCTATCTTGATCATTAATGATGATGAGGATGAGGAATTCATAATGGAAAAAATCTTTCAGGAGTTAAATACTCCTCAGGAAAGACTCTATTTTACCAACACCCATTCAGCTTTTGACTATTTGGCAAACAATACTCCTATTCCATTTCTGATTATTTGTGATATGATGCTTCCTATGGAAAATGGAGTAGAATTTAAAAAGCGGGTAGATGAGCTTACACAAATGAAAATCAAAAGTATTCCATTTGTGTTTATGTCCAATGCTATCTCAAATACTGTTATTACAGATATCTATACTACTATTGCTCTCCAGGGTGCTTTTGAGAAGCCTTTTGAGTATACAGAGTTGAAAGATCTTGTAAAAATAATTCTAGACTACTGGTCTGTTTGTAAACAACCGGTTGTAAACTAAATTCCGGGCAGAGTAACTATATCCGGAATCAACAAAAAGATCAGACTAAGATAGTCTGATCTTTCTATTTTATTACTCTAGGAAGGTGTTTTGCACTGAATAGCTCAGATAGACCCACAGATTAAATACCATTTTCACCTAAATCAACTATAGTGTTTTCACATTACTAGAGTAATCCAGTTAGACGTATAGTACAATTAGTATTCAGGTCTGAACAAGTATATAGTCATTTATCTGAAACCAACTATAAAATTGTCAGATCGACTTTCACTCTTTTAACGGTTTATTTCAACCATGTTGAAACAGAGGTCTGAAGGGAAAGTGCAGATAGGTATTGCTTATCATAGTATTTTCTTTTTAGTAGAATACGGATGATAAAAGACATGATTCTTTTTTACGTTTAGGCTTAAGTGGTTTGTATGTGTATTGTTACCAGTGGTTAGCAGAAGTTTGCCGTAGGTAATTTTCAATTATATACTCTTAAAACTATCGTGCAAAGGTGGTGTATCTGAGGTAGGAATATATTACACATCTTTGAAAACGATTTACATTATTCACACCTATTGAGTAGTAACTTTTTAGGGACGGAGTGTGTGAAATACTTATTTGTGCAAATGAGTATTTCACGTAATCAGGTAGAAAATATTTTCACAAAACGGGTTTTCAGACGCTAACAAGTATGTCTAATGAATATTTTCCTGCTCCTGTCCGATAGCTTTAGTCAGGTACAGACAGTAAGGTATACTAATTGTCCGTACTAATTACCTATATTGTAACTATTGGATTTGTGTTGTCTGATTTGTTTTCATATAACCAGTTAACACGAAAGCAGCGGCAAAAGAGAGTCAGTTTATTTCAATACCTGCTCGATCACAACAACCGGATACAAAGTGTAAGTTTGCCGCTTTGCTTGATGAACCTGATCCGTTTTATGTCTTTGTCCATCCTTTGTATGTGCATAATCTTGTAGACTGCTGAATATGAACCTGTGGTCACTTAACTCATAGCCTTATTCCCTTTAACTTGTTTCTATTCTATCCAGCTGATTGTCCTGAAACTCTATTCTTAGTAGTTACATCCTAACGATTAGAATCATATGCCACTCTTTTCTCTGTCAGGTCAGTATATTATTGCCCTGGGCGCTTCTGCCGGTGGCATTGAGGCTATTTTCGACTTTTTTGATCATACCTTACCGGATGAAGTATCCTATATCATCATTCAGCACTTGTCTGCCGATCATCAGAGTCATCTGGCACAGCTATTGGCAGTCCATAGCAAGCTGTCTATCTATGAGGTAACGACTCATATGAAAGTAGAACGGAACAAAATATATGTAATTCCACCCCAACATTACCTGACTATTCGGGGAGGAGAGCTATTTTTGATCAGTAAACAAGGTCATAAATATCCCCATCGAACGATTGATACATTCTTTGAGGCACTTGCCGCTGATCAGGGCAATAAGGCCATCGGTGTGATTCTTTCCGGAATGGGAAATGATGGAAGCAAAGGCGTGATAGCATTAAAAAAAGCAGGGGGTCTCGTGTTGGTGCAAGATCCTGTAACAGCTGCGTATCCGGACATGCCTGCACATGCCTTGGCTACCGGTATAGTAGATAAGGTTCTTGCCACACATGCTATGCCTGAGGCCATTCTGCGCTATATAGAGCAAGACAAGGAAACTAATCCGGTGCAAACAACTAACCAGGATAAAGAACAACTATCATCTATTTTGCCTGAGGTGCAGCCAGTTCATTCTATTGGTGCAAACCCTGACCTGATCATCGAAGACGATAAGACAATGACAGACATTGACTCATCTCTTACAGAGGCTGCCTTATCTACTGATATTGTATCAACCATTACACCCGACAGCTCATTTATACTCGTCAGCGAAGAAAAGCTTATCAACGAAGAAAACACCATTGTAGCCATTCTGGATCTGTTAAAAAATCAGTTGCCGTTTGATTTCTCCGGATACAAACGTGCCACCATCTTCCGTCGTATCCGTAAACGGATGGCTCACCACCATCTTGCTGAGTCTGACGCCTATCTGGCTTTTTTAAAAGTTCATCCTTTGGAACTTCAGGTATTGGCTCAGGAGTTTCTCATCAGTGTTACCTCATTTTTTCGTGATCCGGATGCTTTTGATATTCTCGAAAAAGAAACGATTCCTTCTATACTTACTTATAATCAATCAGATACTACCCACTCACAGAATGAGATCAAAGTATGGGTGGCGGGCTGTGCCACAGGCGAAGAAGCTTACTCTATTGCTATGCTGATTGTGGAGTATCTGGAGCGACATGGTCAGAAGCAGCATGTGAAAATCTTTGCTACGGATCTGGACAAAAACGCGCTGGCTGTAGCTGCCCGTGGAGTATATCCGATCAGTATCGAAAATCAGTTGATTCCTTCGCGACTGGAGCGTTTTTTTGTCAGGGAAGAAGAGTCTTATCGGGTTATACCTCAGCTACGACACATGCTTGTCTTTGCGCATCATGACTTAGGGACTCACCCACCCTATTGTCATATGGATCTGATCAGTTGCCGGAATCTTTTGATTTACATGAATTCTGTGCTTCAACACAAGATTTTCTATCAGTTGCATTTTGGTCTGAAGCTGGGGGGATATTTATTTCTGGGAGCCAGTGAGTCTATTTCTACCCTCAAGCCTTATGTGCAGGAAGTTAGCCGCAAATGGAAAATCTATCAGAAAACGCAGCAGGCTCCGTTGCGCCTGAGTCATTTTTCGCTGCCAGTAATACCGGAAAATCTGCCTGAAAACCTGGCTGTAAGCTCTATACGTGAAAGTGCCTTTCCGAAACCACAATTGGGAGAAGCCGTTGCACAGGTACTGCTGGAAGAATCCGGACAGGCGGCTGTATGTATCAATGAAGCCATGCAGGTAGTACAATCTTTTGGCCCGGTAGAAAAATATTTATTACCCAAAGTTCTTACCTTTCAATTGCCAGAGTTGTTACCAGAGCCATTGGCAATTGCCTTTGGTGCTGGCTTACACCGAATAAACAATATGAGTCAACAACCCCATGCACAAGTGACTCTTACAGGCATTGTTCTGTCCACAGAGCCTTTCAGGTCAGTACGCCTGAAGCTACAACAAATCAAGGATAAGCGAAATATGCAGTCTTTGCTGGTGCTGTTCAGTGAAGAAATGCCACATAGCAACCCCAGTCCGGATAGACAACAGAATAAGGAAGCTGCTTTCAGAGAAAGTACACTACAACCGGATCGTGAAGAACACCCCTCTTCCCAACATGCTGTTGAACAGTTTCATCATTCGCAGCATACCATGGAATATATTGTCCATCTTGAAGAAGAACTCAAAAATGCACGGGAACGCTTGCTGCAGGCGCATGAGAAGCTGGATCTTTCCAGAGAGAATATGCTTTCCTTTAATGAGGAACTCCTGTCTGTCAATGAAGAATTGCAGAGCGCTAACGAAGAACAACAATCTGTCAATGAAGAAATACAAACGATTAATAATGAATATCAGCTTAAGATCCGCGAACTTACCGAACTCAATGATGATCTGAACAATTATTTTCGAAGTAATCAGAATGGACAGTTATTTGTAGATTCAGATCTAAGGCTTAAAAAATTCTCTCCAGCTGCTGTCCAGCACATTAATATGCGGGAGAGTGACATTGGACGACCTCTGGGCCATATTACGACCAACATCCGCTTTGAAACCTTGCTCACTGATATACAAAAGGTTATTGCCAGTGGGCAATCGATTGTCAGGGAAGCAGAGTCTGTTACAGGTAATTATTATCAGGTAATGACCGTTCCATACATTCGCCTTAATGATCAGAAAGTTGACGGAGCCATTATTACATTTTATGATATTTCCCATTTAAAGAAAACACAGGAAGAACTTCAGGTAAGCAATCAGAGTCTGCTGCGCATCAATGCAGAGCTGGACACATTTGTATATGCGGCATCTCATGATCTGCTGGCTCCGCTCGCTAATATTGAGGGGCTTATTCTTTTGTTACAGGACAACAAGACCACTGACAAAGAAAAGCATTCGTTTTATGAGATGATTGAGCAGGCACTGAAACGATTCAGGACTTTGGTAAAAGAACTGGCTTACATTGGCAATATGGAATCGCAGATAGTCCAGCAACAAGATTTGGTTAACTGGGCTGAATTATTCGAAGACATTCGTCTGAGTATTCTTGATCAGCTAAATGCTACTCAGGCTACCATTAAAACTGACTTTCAGGTTGCGGTTATCACAGTATCACGCAAGAGTGTTCGCAGCATCCTCTATAATCTGATTAGCAATGCAGTTAAATATCGTTCTGTAAACCGAAAACCGGAAATTCTCATCCGTACCGAATCACTGCCCGGATTTCAACTCCTGACTGTCCAGGATAATGGAAAAGGAATGGATGCCGAACAGCTACCCCAAATCTTTTCACTTTACCATCGGATTGAGCAGCACATAGAAGGGCAAGGCATTGGTCTGTATTTGGTTAAAAAGCTGATATATGCTGCCGGAGGGAAAATCGAAGTTGAGAGCTCACTTGACAAGGGCACTATTTTCAGACTGTATTTCAAATCGGAGTAAAACGTAAAAATAGTGTTTATCATTGACATAGATAAACATCCTTATGGATTGCTTTTCTTTACACATGAAGCTCACAAATGGCAAACAGAACTGTCATCTATAGATAGATTTAACTGATTTACAATAAATTACAAACACATGGCATCATTTTTTATCCTTTGTATACAGTAAGGTAAAGAGTGAAATAAAATACAGATAGACGGGTTGTTATGATATCCCACAACTACAGATTAGTGAATAAATAAACTGTTACATATATAAACTATCAAACCATATGCATACACGCCATACTCCTACTTTTAGGACAGACAACGAGAAGACACTGATAGTTATTCTGGAAGAAATTGAAAAGCTGGCTCCCTATATGTCAGAGGCTCATACACCCGTTGCGCTGCAATCGCTTATCGGATCGGCTTGTGATACAATTAATGGATTTGCACTGGAACCCGAAGAATCGTTAACTTGTTTGGCGCGTAAACGATTGCTTACAGCACTGGAAGGTGCCCAAGCTTTAATGGTTGATGCCTGCCAGCAAAGACAAGTCGACGATATGACCAGAATCAGTTCGGAAGCCTATTTATCTATTGATATGTACCGAAGAACTATGTAAAATATAAAACGAAAAAGAAATGGTATAAAGACAAATAGAAAAGCCTGTCAATTGTCTGACAGGCTTTTCTATTTGTCCACCCACAAAATATAAATCTCTGAATATCAACAAATAGCACACCTGCTACTTAAGGCTATTTTCTTATTTATCGCTTCCAGGCTTGTTTAAAGTACCGTTCAGCACCAAACGAATTGCTCTACTCAATAGTATGTTCGGGAGCTGCTTAAGCCAGGTGGGTACAACAAAGCTTGTACATCCTTGGATTATCAAACTAGTCATGCTGATGCCAGAAGCATAGCCTGGCACTTCCCAGAAAATGTCAGCTAGGCTGCAATGACTGACCCCTGCTTACTGTATAGAGTAGCCTGCATACTCTGCTGAGTCGTTCCGGAATAACCAGCTCTTTTACAATAGATACCGGATATACTGCTATCATAGCTTGTAATACCTATTCACAGAAGTGTTTTTACTATGTCTGCTTGTTAAGTTGGCCAGCATCGTATACTCTTACAATATATAATAGCTGCTATCCACAGGAGATTGTTTTTGAATCATAACCGAACTAGTCATCTCGCTTAAATTGATCTCAATGGTTTGAGCGATGGTTGTAACCGGGGTATCTGTTGGGCGATTCTCAAAGGGGTCCTGCATAAGGACGGATGTCTGTTCAATCATAATAAAAAGGAGTGGAATCAATATGGATAATATAATTTCTGGTATATCGCCAACCTCTTCCAGACCAAAAGGAAAAACGGTTAAAAACACATAAATGATAAAACGGATTAGCACACTGTACGATTTTGGAAAAACTGTGCTTTTAATGCGCTCGCATTTTCCCATTGCATCGGTTAATCTCACCAACGTTGAATCAAGCTGTACCTGTTTGTTGGGGTCCAGATTGTACTGACTGCTTACATATTGCCATTGTTCGGAGTGCTTATCCAGCAACAGATTGGGAATGTTGTTGCTTTGCAATTCATGTTTGTTCAGATAAGTAGTTACTTTTTGTGAAAACGGAAGCTTTCTGAGAGATTCTCCCAGGGCAAACGCCCAGATAATCTGTCGCTCGGCAAAGTCGATCATATGGGTTTTAGCCATCGGATCTGCTGGTAAGAACTGCTTTACCTGACGGATGAGAGTACGGCTCTCATTCACAATCCCTCCCCAGATAATTCTGGCCTCCCACCAGCGTTCATACGACTGCGATATTCTGAATGCCAGCAACAAAGATATCAATGTACCAATTATGGCGGCTACGGGAAGGGGGATTGAAATAGAGTGAAGGTATTTGTGATGGCGAACAACCATAGCAATACCACTATAAAGTACAATAATGAGTGCATCATATTTAATGAGGTTAATAAAATATGACAGCGAGATTGGTTTGTTCAACAACATAAGGATTTTCCAGGTATGGCTCTTAAAGATGGGATCAAAAAATACATCAGGTAAGCTTTATACGATAAATACCTTCATAAAGATAGGATATCGCCAAAAATCCCGCTAAAAAAAGTGAATACCAGATTTCCATACTTTACGACAAGCTTTTAATTAGTCTTGTTGTTAGTTTTTCCCAGGTTTATCTGAGATAGTATTCCTACTCAAATAATCATACTGTTATATGTGGCATGTCTGATTGTTGAAGTTAGAAGTTAAGCAGACAAAGTATATGATATAACTGCAAAAATTTTCTCAACAAAAAAACATGTAGCATAAAGTCTCTGATGAGAAATTAATTCCGGACTAAAAATCTACATATTATTTTACCTGTTCTCTGTAAAAACTGTACCTCAACATATATAAACAACTATCACTTGTACCAAAGAAGTGTATTATAGGTATTTGCCACACCCTACGCAAGTATGTATTTTTGTCGATTGTGGTCATCTGAGCATAAAACGCAATATACTCTTTGAGAGAAAGTGTATAAAGAAGACTTTCTGCACAAAACACCTATTTATCAGTTTAAGTATTTACCACATAGAATACTGATTCTCAATTACCAGATGATTTGGTGGCACTGTTTTATCACATATATATTGTACCGTTTGTTGTAAAAGCTAACTGACAAACTGTAGTTGATTCTCTTTGTTAGCATAGTATGTCTTTACTAGTACTTCTGCCACTATGGGTTCTCTACGTGGACTCTATAAAATCAGAAGAGTATGTGAGATAAAAATGAGATAAGATAAAAGTAATGTCCATAGAAAATCCCAAGAAAGAGTTATTGCGATGCTGATAACTTTTTTTACTTTCTTTTCTAATACCAATGTTTGGAAGAAATAGTATGCATACTGGCATACTCCCAACACTACACCCTCTCACTTATGTAGCAATTCACAAATTTTGTACTCACTGACTCATTCGATTTGCTTTCCTGAGATCTCAGTATGAAAATAAAGTTCCTGCTTTCTGCAGATGTGTTTTCAACAGAAGGAATAGGATATAGATATGGACGTAAACTTTATCAGCATGGCCTACTGTGGTACAGGTAAAGCGAAAACAGATTGCCCAGGTATGTAAAACGAAACATACCTATATGCTGTAGGATCTGACTGATATACAATCAATCGCTACAACAACTAAGTTTACTTATACTAACTAATCACAACCAGCATGAAAAATCTTTTTGCAATCAAACAACAGGCGTTTAAGCATCTAACTTTCAGTTTGCTTGCCTTGTTAAGTGTGAGTACCTATTCCTATGCACAAGAAGCAGATGGAGTAAAATTTGGGATCAAGGGGGGACTTAACCTTTCCAACTTTTATAAAACAGAAGTCGGAGACGAAAAGATTAAACCCGGATTCAATGCAGGCGTATTTCTAAAGGCACCCATTGCAGGAGAAGTTTTATCCATACAGCCTGAGGTTTTATATACACTGGTGGGCTCTGAAACCGAGTATAGCAATTTTTTACAGGGCAGTGGTAAGTACCGTTTCAACCTGGGATATATTCAGGTACCTATTCTGTTGATGGTAAATCTGGGCCCTCTCAACATTCACGCCGGTCCGTACGCGGCCTTTCTGACGAATGTGAATATAAAAGATGTAGACGATGATGGATCGATAGATGGAGTAACCGAATTGAATAAAGACAAATTCAATAGCATTGATTATGGTCTGGCTGGAGGTCTCGGTTTTGATCTGAAGGGAGCTACACTGGGATTCCGTTATAACTATGGTTTACGTGAGGTAGGAAAAGATGGAGGGATCAGCCTGAATGGTTCTACCAACGCCAGTCGGTTGCTAAGAGACTCTAAAAACAGCGTCTTCCAGATTTATGTAGGATTCGGTTTTTAACACACAACATATCAGCCAGGTTTCAACGCATCTGTTTATACTCATGATACATGAGCCATCCTGAATGATACTGTGGGTCTTTTAACCAGCGACTATACTTTTGAAAAGGGTATAGTCGCTGGTTAATTTTTGACAAATCTTGCTACCTATGTTTGTTTATTGTTCTGATACATTTTCTTCCACCGACTTCTTCAGTTATGTTTGTACAAAAGAAAAGTAGGTCACCAAGCTACTTGTATCTTACTTTTCTCTCAAAGTCCTCATGTTTATCGCTTCCAGGCCTGCTTAAAATACCGTTCATAGCCAAACGGATCGCGCCACTCGATGTTGTGTTCGGGAATACCTAGCTGCTTAAGCCATGTTGGGGCGAAGAAAGACGGACAGCCTTTGTTATCAAACTGGTTATGTCCGGCAATCTTGATATTGGGTGCATAACCTAACACCTCCCCTATTATATCGAGCATGGTCGAGATCTGTTGAGGCGTCCGACTATCCAATGGTGCTTTATGGGAAGAGTCCAGGCCACCTACATAGCACAAATGTCTGGAAATGGAGTTGATACCTGCTACCCCATTGGTAATCTCGAAGGAGTCAATGATCTGGTCGTTGTTGTGTTTGACGAACTGGTGACGGGAGCCATCTAACAGGATCAGATCGGAGTAGCCTACTTGCTTCCAGCCGTTGCCGTAGGGTTTGGGTTTGGTGTGCCATTTTTTGACGTCTTCGGCAGATACCCAGCGTCCGGCGAGTGTAGCGGTGCAGTGAATGATTAAGTATTGAAATTTCATGGTTGGGTGATTTAGCTGGTGAAGGAATGTTGGAGGAAAAGGATCATTCTGATCGTTGAGCAACCAGAATGATCGTTTGAGTGATTCATCATTTGAGTGATTACACGTCCATCAGATCTTCCACTGTTTCCATCAGGTCAATGATTTCGTCCTGTAGTTCAGATACTTCCATATGTAAATCCTGGTTTTCACCTTCCAGCTCCTCGTTTTGTTCTTTGAGCATTTCCAGCTGTAGCTGGGTATCTTCAAGCAATAATTGCAGGCGCTGGATTTCGTTTTCAAGCAGCTTTTTCTCAAAGGCTAACTGTTCGTTGGCAAGGGTCAAACAGATGTTGTCAACAGCTAGATTTGATTCACAAATTGGTTGAACGGCAGTAGTTGCAATAGTCATTTTGGTATAGTTTGATAAAGGTTTACTGATAAGTAAGAAGGGTAAGAATCAGAGGACGGTTATTCGCCTTCTGAAGTATTATTTAGGATCTCGCATCGAGAAGAATCCAACGGTAGAGATAAAAGCCAGTAACGATACAAACGATTGGGTATCGATCCGGTTGATCATCCAGAGCAGGTATCCTGAAAAAGTAAAGAGCCCAAGGGTAGAAGTTTTCCAGTTGTTTAGCACAAACTGGATATAGTCGTATATCGATTTTGCCATGTGGTTTTAAGATTAAGTAATACTACTATCCTCCTGAAAGGAACACCTCCTCTGATTGTTCTTTTGGAAGAATCACTCTTTCGTTCCTGTCCTTCTGAAAGAATCTTGTGACAAATAGAGTGGCGTTTGTGTTATGAGAAAGAAAATAATCTCCAGTCGGAAAGGTCGCCGGTCTTGTCACAAAATTCTTTCAGAAGGACAAAAAAGGAGGGTCTTTTTGAGAAAAAAAGAGAAACAATCCCTTACACAGTGATTGCTCCTACAATAATTCACGGCCCTTTACAGGTATCTCTCACACAAAATACAGGCGCATACGTAAACTGACGTACATGTTTGATCTTCTCCACATCCAGCATCTGTACCGGATGACTGGCAACCTGTTTAGCTACAATCTGCTCAATCTGGCTGTAGTCAATCACTTCACACTCGTATACTTCCGGTGGATTGAAATGATGCTCTACCAACAAGCCACCAGCCAAACCCACCACAAAACATAAAGCCGAAATCAAAATCAGTACTTTCATACATCGAAATAGATAAAGGGTGAAACAAACCAGAAGCAGCTAGACACACAGAACGGTTACAAAAGAAGCAGTTGGTCAATGACCGAACTGCTTCCCCAAACCACCAACCTATTCTCTATACGGCTATTATCTACGCTGCCTCTGCGTATAATCTTACGCTTAGCCTGCTGGCAAAGCTGCTTTACGAACGGTAACGTCGTTCATGGAACCATCAATCACAGACAAACGCTGTTCGATCTCTCCTAACTCGGATTCATACAAAATCACAGCCGTAGTACCAAACTGTGCCTTCCGTTGCTGTAAGGTGAACAACCGATAGTCGGCACGTACCTTACGGTTTTCCATCTCGGTTTTGGTGGCGCTTTCAGGAAGGGCTGCGATAATCGAAATCAACGATTCTACCTCTGCTTCAGCAGCAGCCAGATCTGCGTCGATGGTAGAGGCTCTGTCGGCTGCATTATCTTTACTACGTGTCAGTGAGATCTGACGGAATTCCAGATTGCCTTTGATGTCTGACAGCTCGTTAAGGACTTTGTCACAATCGGCTCGTGAGGTTAATAGGGCTACACTTAGTGCCATAGTTTTAAAAAGGGTTAGATGAAAAAAATGGTTAAAAAATAGATGAAAAAGTATCCGGATACAGAAGAATGGACAGGGTAAAAAGTTGCGGTTGCGTTGTCTTTTTCTGACCGGATTGATGATACAAAGATCGGGATTTGGACAATATGAAACTGACCATAGTTCGGATCATCCGATCTATGGTCATGCCTGATTATCATCCACATACAAATCTGTTACCCTAAGCCAGCCAGTATTGGTAACAAATTGGTTTGTATTCAGAAAAAGATAGCAGAAAAATCTCTTTGCGGATAGAGTTGTCTTTGTCTACTTTGTAGCTACTACTACATGATTTTACCTCTCTTGACCAACAATTCAACTCTATGGGATACGATATCTTTTTAATGCCTAAAACGCGTGATGAAGAAAAGGAATACAGGATTACTCTGTGTGAAGAAAAGAATACGGATCTAAGTGAAACATTTACCTTTTTTCATTCGGGAGAGGTTGGAGAAAATGGATTGAAACAGGTAGAAGCTATTCTTGCTATAGACCTGTCAGCCTTTAAGAGATCTCCAGCTAATTATATGCTCGATACAGGCGAACTGGAATATAGTCTCTATCTGGCTGAAGAAGAAAATGATACCGTCAAAATTGCTTAAGTCAAAGTTCAGATAGAACAAGCAAAAGTGGACTGGGATAAGAACTATGACACAGATCATAGAGGTTGGACACTTTTGACAGAAATGCGTCAGGTAGTACAGACGTTGATACAAAAAATGGAAGAGCAACCCGATTTTGGTAAACACATCAAAGATGCAGAAGGTTGGGGAGATTACTTTTCGGTTAAGCCCTCACAACGAAAATATGGAGAACAACGCCTGATCAATGATTTACATAGTCTGCTGGCCAATATGAATTGCATGGAAGCTGAGGGGGTTGAATATGTGGGTTTTGTGGGAATGTAATAGAATCTCGTAATTAAAATACTATTCCACATTCCCGATATATTTCCCAACCTTTACCGACAATTGGCTAGCTTCATCGCTGTCTATTTCTTTTTGTTCAGGATTTAACCAGCAAGTGGTTGAAATATATAATCCATCATGCACAGATTCCGAGTAGGCATCTTTATAAAGGTCTTTTATCTTCTGTAAAGTAATCTCTCCCAGAAAATTGGTTCGTATATAGAAGTTAGTAAAAGCATAACTTTCCCGACCATCTTTTAGCATACCAGGATTTTCTAATGAGTATTCGGTAGTAATAGCAGCATAATCTGGTGAACTGAGTTCAATTATCTCTTTAAAGCGTTCGTATATAGCTAAACCCTCTTTTCTTTTTTCGGATGGAGCAAGCCTTCCCGGATCAAAAATCAAATCTTCTGACCAGATCGCTACTGGATGACTATAGTGAGGTATGCTCTGCTCAGATACACTCAGGCAGGTAATTAAATCATGACTTTTCTGTTTGAAGGAGTGTCTTTTGGCTTCAGTTAGTAGCAGCTGAATAAGCAGTACATCCGGACTATTCAGATATGTTTCAAATGTAGTATAATCCTGTATGGCTATCGTAGTCAAAACCTGATCATGGATACCTGCAAAAAGCTGATCCCGAATACCTGGGGCGAGGTGGGCTTCACCTATTCCTCCAAAATTAGCACCCAGTTGTATTACGGTTGAGACCAATCGGCGAAAGGCTTCTGTATGAGAAAGATTAGAGTAGTAAAAGTTTTGTTCGAGATAAGGACCTGTAGGCTTTTTCATCGTATATACGTATATCTTGTCTGCCATTACTTTTCACAAAGAGCAATCCTGTTGGGTATCTTTTGGCAGATACTGGAAATGGTATTTCTCTGATAAAAAAGATTTACAGTTTGTTAATACAAATTTGGAATTGCTTCTTCTGATCTTGTTTTTAGCTCAAACGTGTTTCTTCAGTCTGCATCATGACCAAGTTATGTATACACTATCACTTCCGCATGCCTGTCTCTATGCCTATGAACTCAAAATAACGATCTTTGAGTTGGTAAAGTAGATTCTTCTTTGTCACTTGACCCTTGTCGTTTACCAAAGGAATATAGATTATTTTCTGTCTGTGGTCGTAGTTAATTAATTCCAGGGGACGTTCAGGTCGATCCACTACACTGAAAAAGTCAAAATCGACATCTATCTTATTGAGCTTTTGTGTTTTCGTCTTGAAAACCTTCATAGTATCCACCAACTGATTACCTTCAATGCTGAAAGCGGTAATGGATTGCCTGGCATCTTTCGTTGAATACGTGGCATTCGTAATGGCAAAATAACAGGGTTTGTTGTGAATGCTGACTGTAAAAACTTTTGAGCAAGATGTACCTCCATCACCTTCTTCATAGTGTGGTATTTTTGTAAATACTTTGCCGTTTGCTTTCCACTGATAGATTTCTCTAAACACATGCATAGTTCCACCTGTCCAGGTGTCCCAGCTGTATATCCTGAAATTTCCATCTTCAGAAGTTCTTATGTCACAGGAATGATTATCACTGAGTTTGGTAAATGGATAACTGAGTGTTGCCGGATTGTTTTTTATAAAGCTTGTAAACTCTTTTTCAAACACATGGGTATAAAACTGAATGCTGTCGTAGTCTGTTTGGATAAAAGAACTCAGCTTTGAATATAGTTTTACAAAGTGGCTCTCTTGTTTCACAATGTCCTTGCTCTGAGCCAGAGTGTCTTCACAAATCAGTAGTGTAAAAACCAGAAAGAAACAACTATGCAAAAATGGTTTTGAAAATAGTCTCAACATAATTCTATATCTTTTCTAAAAAGAAGGCATTTCCCCGTTTTATAACTTTGAACTTTGTATCTGCTCTACTTATTTTTAGCTTTTTTTGATTTGTTGAAAAAACAACTCCTTCCAGTGGCTCACTTGGAATTAATAATATAGCAAGCAAGTATATTAGATCAATTCTTATGACAAAGTTTATACTTTTTAATGTCTCATCAATGCACATCAGCCGATTTACTGCTAGGCCTATCGTACTCACTGTTATTTTTCAGTGTTTTTACAAACTTCCAGAATCTGGCCAGTGTATCCAATGTGTATTGGGCTGTAATGTCGGCTTGTAGTGTGTGAGATCATTAGTGACAATTACTTTTGCAATCAATTGCCAGGTTTCATACGAACCAGGTCTGTTAGTTTCCCATTCTTCCCTATCCAATTCACTTGCCTGTATTTCGTGCATTCTACGTGCCTGAGCAAAAGTTTCAAAAGTTATTCCAGGCAGACCCGTCAGATTTTTGTTGAACTCATAGGTTTGGCGTAGATGTTCGTCAGACAGTGTTGGGGACAGGTTTAGGAAGAAATCTTTGTGAAACCACTCATTAAGCACCAGTATCTTTTTCAGATCTGCTGGAATGCACTTATAAAGTTCATTGTCAGTAGCACGAAACAAATCACGATTTGTTAACAACACAAGTCTGGCTGCCTCTTCTACACGAATTGTATCAGGTTCGTATTCCTTCAATTCAATACCGGCATCTGCATACGCTTGTTTTGTATGGGTTAATGGCACCTGGTGTCCACGAACCAGCCAAAATTTCGCATCCGGTTTCAAGGCTTCACCGTCAGTTATCTCCTCAAAGTTATCCATGTCTATTGGATAAATACCATAATCATTTAGGGGTATATTATTATAACTTCCAAGGTTTATCAGGCAGTTGCCATAGTAGTAAATCTCCAGAATAATGGCTTCTCCTCGGGGGTTATACCCAAGCTTTTCAACAGCAATAGCCCAACGATCATTATCTCCCCGAAACACATTCAGCCGTGTATCCAGCAAAAAAGAATAAGGATGTCCGAGTTGAACAAAAGAACCATAATATTCAATGCTGCTATTATCAAGTTTATCCAGAATTTCCTGTTCTGTCATTGTCTTTGTAAGTGCTTTTATAAAAGTTGTACTTCGTAAATATATGAACCTTTTCGACTAACTATTTTCTCACTATGCATCAAGAATGTTCTTTGCTCCCTTCTTCACCCGCTATTAACCAATACAGGTTTATGTGAAAGTTCACATGTAGGCGCTAGAGGACAAAAAACAGAAATACTTATACTAGTTACAGTTAAAATATCAAGCCTCCAGATGATTAATCTATCTGTTGTATCTGTACTGCAACTTTGTCAAAATCATCATAAAACAGGTATATCTCTTCTTCACAATAATCGCTAATGATATCCCCAGAATTCATTTGACAGATAAAGGTCATTTTGTCTCCACGAGAGTTTAGAGGCGTTTCATTCATCTGTATCCATTTAGGAATTTTATTAAACTGGCGAATATATCTTTTAGGATTTGCAGGTTTTCTTTCCTGTTGTGTTAAAAACTCACTATAAGATTTATTTCCCATCTCAAGCCATTCTTTCCAATCAGTATTAGTCTGAAAATAACCAAAATCTGCTTTAAACTTATATTTCCCATCCACAATATCAAATGTCACTTTTGTTTGATGACAAAACGTATTCATATGTGCTTGGGCAGCAGTACAGTAGGGATCATTATTCGAATAAACAATAAATAGTTGACCATTCCACTGTGGATTTACCAATGAAAGATTGATAGAAACCAGTGGCTTAAAGTATTTCTTGTATTCTTCATGTTGATCAAAGAACACTTCATGAATTTGTGGGCATAATTTAAGTCCCTCCATAATTAAAGATTGTAGTTTGGTAATACTGATTAAAGAACAAAATAAAGCTTTTACAAACGAAATACTTATTTATTTGCTTTCACCACCGGCTCACCATCTCCTGTAAAGAGCCAATGCACATTGGCCTGATAGGTCGCATGTAGGCACCACAGGAAGAAGCAACTTGGTAGCTGGTGGCCTTTTTCCAGAGAGGATAGGTTGCCCTGGGCTACTCCCATGCGCTGAGCAAATTCGCGTTGAGAGAGGTTGAGTACTTCCATTCGAAAGAGGCGGATGCGTTCGCCGATGTCTTTTAGATTCATGGTATGGCTGGTTTCGTGTGTATTTGTTTGTTTTCTGCTGACCGGAAGTACGATCAAACAGGTTGGTGACTGGAACTATGGTCAGCCAAGAGTTTGACTGGAAGTATGGTCATTCTGTAAAGTGACCAGAGTTCGAATATTTCTGGAAAGCGACTGGTATTCCAGTCAAACCAAAAAGCGACCGGAAGTATGGTCAAACGCAAAAGTGAACAGAGTTCCAGTCATTTTACAAAGTGATTCGATTTCTGTTCACTTCGTTTGCTGAACATTTTTCTGTTCACTCAGTCAGCGATTACCATTTTGACCATAGTTCCGATCAATCACGGGTGTTGACCATACTTCGGATATTTCTTCTGTGTGACCGGAACTCCGGTCACATATGGCAAATCACCTGATTGTTACCATCCAACACATAGGTATTTTTCCGAACCGATGTAGGGGCGCACCCATGTGTGCGCCCGGTTTCCGGCAAACCCTGTTTGTGACAATCCGATATCGTAGGGGCGATTGGCAGATCGCCCTGATTCCCCGCCGAATGATTATGATATTCCGACCATCATTTCGGATGTATCCCATGCCGTGTCTGCACGAACCAGGGCGATCTGCCAATCGCCCCTACATTTCACAATGGTAATTCGCCAATCCAATCATTGTCTGCACGAAACATGGCACACACAGGTGCGCCCTGATTCCCACAGACCGCGTTTGTGTATTTCCGATCCTGTAGGGGCTGGGCTTGCCCCTGCCCGGTTTCCATTCGCGAATGATTGGGTTTATTAGACAAACCTTTCGGATTAATCCCAGACATTCGTTGTCGGAAACACGGGTACCCGCAAGGGGCACCCCTACATTTCCCGATGTTGGTTTATAAACCTAAACACGGTCTGCACGAAACATGGGCGCACACGCAGGTGCGCCCCTACATTGGTTTGGCATATTCCCAATCGTTCGGAGGGGAAATGTTTGGGCGTGATTGCCCCTACAGGGTATCGGAATAATTGTTGCTAGAATTGACATTTTGCCAGCCTGTTTACGATGCTTTGGTTTTCTGTTTCTCCTGCACCTTCTTCCACTCTACCTTGAGCCATTCGACCAGTTCGGGTTGTCGATACGTTTCATAGTAATCCACATAATAGAGGTATTCCGCTTCGGTCATATGGTCCATATACAGCGTCAACTCAGACATAATTCGCTGGCGGTTTTCGCTCTCTGTCAATGGCTTGGGTCGAGGTAGTTTGGAAGTAGGTTTGTTTGCCTCTGCAAATACTGCGTCCAGGTCTACCCCTATCTCGGGTCTGTCGGGTGTGGCTGAGTGGGTATCCTGTTCTGTTGACAACTTTTGGGCAATCTTTTGAGCCGACAGGCTTTGGAAAGGCTCTCTGAACTGTTCAGGGGCTTTGTCCAGATTGCTTACAATGTCATACAGGATTGAACTCTGTGAATACTTCAGATCTTTGTGTTTCTGGGCTTTCACCTCTTCCTTCTCTTTTCGGTATTTTCGCAGAAATTCACCCAGCTTGATAAAATCAAACGACTCATAGAGCTGCCCATACTTGCCACTCTGGGTATTGCGAAGACATAGCAGCACATCGGTCAGTGACAGATCCCGAAAGTCTACCTGTACCATACTTGCCATGGCAGTGGTTTGTTTCACAGTTAGCGACTGTTTGACAGTAATCGATTCGGTAAAATACTTGATGAGCACAAACAAAAGCCGATTGGTGATTTCATCGCCTTGCGTACGGGCAAACACCTCCAGAGCCGGAGCACGAGAGGCAATCTCCTCATTGGCATGCTTGTACATCTGGGTAATGAGTACACCGTAGTCCGCTTGCAGAGATTGCATATTGTAAATCAAACTTTCACTTTGTTGCGGAATAGCTTGCAGCCCTTCCATCAGCGTTTGGGCATAGATCTGGTATTTTTTGGCTACGGTCAGTTGAGCCGGAAGGTTGTTTTGCTGCAGCCATTCGAGCAGGTTTGTAATACGCGATTGAGCTTGTTGAATCAGATTCACAGACTGGAACTGCTTGCCCAGCAGGGCAGATGATGACGGATGTTGAATCAGGGACATGATAAAAAATTAGCTGGTTATTGAATAGTAAAAAATTGTCTGCTGATTAGTTTGTATTCAGGCATTAATCGCGACACAAACGCATCAGACGGAGATATTCCTCATCCTGATCTCTGGGTGGAGCAAATGATGAACGGGCTCCTCCTCCATTGCCTGACTTAATAGCCGCATAGTACTTCTCAAAAAAACGATTCAGATCGTTGGGTGCTGTGTAGCCATTGTCGCGATACCAGGTAGGAATCATTTCCAGCAAGCTCTGGAAGGAATGGATCACTGACTCATCAGGAATCTCTGCCAGATTCATAGTGGGTTGCTGCCACTGTACAGCAATCTTGTAGCGGATCTGTTCCAAGACCTGTTTAAGAAACTTGTCGTCACGCCCATAGACCCACTTGTAAGCCCCAAAATATAGCAGATAGACCTCTCGACAAGGCACAAGACACGGATCGACTGGAGTGGCCTTAGAATCGGTTTTAAGGCTATGCACGTTTTGCATAGCATTTTCTATCTGTGCAGCCTTCTTAGGGGAGGGGGCCGGCGCAACCTGGGGAGGGGTTACTATAGCGGCTTCTACAACAGGTTGGTTCTGTTCTTCGCTCTTCAAAAAATTTTCTAGCTTCTCCCCTGCTTGTTCATTTTTAAAAATCTCCTGCTCATTTGAAAATTGAAAACTTTGCGCGCATGCGCTTTTTTCTGTTATTGTATTGTTATTATTTTTGTTTTTATACTTGTTATTATTTCTGTTACTATATATGTTATTATAGTGTGCATTCTGTTCATAGGCAAATGGAATAGTTTTCATATCCTGATGCGAATTCTCTTCATACCCTGATCGAAAATTATTCACAGGCAATGGTGAAGTCTCTTCATATAGGTTATGAAATTCGTTCATTGAATAGTCCATACCAGATACGGAATTTTCTTCCTGCTGCATAGGAAAACTATTCACAACCGTTGAAGTTTTTTCAGCTGTAGACGGAAAAGTATTTATAGGCTGCTGCGCATTTTCTGCATACCCTTCTGAGTCTTCCTGGTTTGCATCATGGTTGTGTGCATCCTGCATAGCCTGCCGATGTTTGTATTGCACAGCTCTGCGCTTTTTTTGCTGAATGGCCTGTATCCATTCCTCTGACCCCTGTACAGTTTCAGACAAAGGAAGTTGATTCTGACACTGATGTATTGCTTTTTTCCAAACCGGACAGGCACGCAAAAAACGGGATTCTGCATTTATTTCTACCAATCCTTTGCCCTCTAGCCGGGTAATGGCATCAAACACCCAGCGCGAGGTTAGACGAAGCGCTTTACCCAGTTCTACTTTGGAGGCGTAACACCAACCCGTTTGAGCAGAAAAATTATCGATCAGACTCATCAGTGCATGTTCGTTCATGCTGATGTCAAAATGTCCAAGCAGGTCATGATAAATGAGTGTGTACTTCATAAAAGTGTGATAACAAAGAGTGGATGAATGAATAGACAATTGGGTTTAGACAATAGCATTCCACTACCCGATGGTTAGATCAGGCAAATGCAGCCAGTATCAATACTGGGCATTGGGAATGAGAAACGATAAAAGGATTTCCTGTTCTTAGGAAACGGATTCGATGTTGAGGAACGACGGGTTTTTAACCAGATGCAAAATCTCCTGGTAGTCAAACGTCCACTTGGCGTTTTTGCCAGCACCAATGCGTTGACCACTCTGAATGATACCAGCTCCGATCAGTCTGCGAATATGAAAGCGCGAAACGCCCAGTTGATTTTCGGCCTCGGCCATGGTGATGCGTGTAGTCTGACCTGTAGCCTGATGGATGTATAGGGCTTCCAATCGTTTGACCTCTGCCTGCAAACAGGCTAGTTCGGTTTGTAGCTGTTCTAGTTGCTGGGATAGGCGCAATGCGTCCATAGTGTATACCTGGATGAGAATTAAAAAAAGAATAAAACAGAAAAGAATGCAGAGGCAGGGTGTACAACTGATTAATTGTACTTTTTTGCGGAGGGCAGGTTAGTGTCCCGGTCGACGAGGGATACTTGGAGGATTATTGAAAAATAAAGGGGTACTACCAGATACAAATAAGTCGATTACTGACAAACTGTTCACAAGTGAGAAACTTGTGTGCACTAAAAATGATAAGGGTTGATTTTTAGATAAAGTGTTTTTTGTGGATAAATGGCCAATAGGGACACCTTTTTCGACGGATAATTTTACGGTTCTCATGAAAGTTGTACGGTTTGAAGCACTAAAAAAGTAAATAGACTGGTCAAAATCCAGCCCCTGATTTTGATCATTTCTCAGGTGTAAATCTCTAAAAGCAAAAATAACCCAAACCGATAAGAGGTGCAAATGAAATAAGCAGAATTTATGGCAAAAATAAAATTTATATGATTTTTCTTGGATATACGGGAAGTGTTATTTTGTAACAGCAGGCATATCTATCCCCATTTATTGCAATTTTGAAAGGATAGTTTTGATTATAGATTTATAATTGCGGGAAGTGAGAGAAAATATAAGTGAAGCTTATAAATTTAGACTAACAAATACATAGGACTACTGGTTTTGGAGGATAGTATACCCTCAAGTCAATCAAGGAAGGATGTTCTATTCTTGTTTATACAGGCAAATCTGTTTCTTACCTACAAAGGTGGGGATACCTTTTCTACTGGCTGCGTACTCTTCCTTACTAAAACTCAAGTGATCAAAGCCAGATTCTATTGAATTCTGTAGCGACTGCACTCACACTGTTCCGCAATAGATACTGATACAAATTGCTTCCGTTTTAGTATATACTTCTTTTCTCAAGGATAAGCGGGACAGCCTCATCGATTAATTGAATATAAGCAACAGGAAGAAAATAAAAATATAATAGATTGTCTTAAATGCACCGATTTACAATGGTTTACATCTCATGAAATTATATATTATTCTATCCTACTGCCTATGTATCAAAAGGGTAATGTTTCCATTAGTTCCCAATTAGTTCAACAGATCAATGCCATTATACCTTGCTCCTATGTTCAGATAGTTATTCATAGATATAGTAGCTATTTCTGTTAATGTCTGATTGGAATGCCTGATTGAATTATTTTGATACACTCAATCACCTCTTCGCGCGTCTGATCGAGCCGTGTCACTATACGGCAAAGGAGTTCTTCTACCTTACCTGTCTGAAACCTCAGGTCAGCATCCGTTAATTGAGGATACCTCTGCTGAAGGGCTTTGGCTTGCAGATACCAGTCGCCAGTTATTTTAAAAGGAGCTATACCCGCAGGATATTTAGCTACACCATTATTGTTTTGTGTATCCATGGATTTTGTGAGTACGTTTATAAGTAAGTACTCAATATAAAGGTATATTTATTTAACCGTAATAATATTACATATTACATAATCAATCTTGCATATATCACACATTACCAACAAAATACATTGTTTCATTTCCTGATTTTACAGGAAAAACGGAAATTTGTTTTTCTAGTCATTGCTGCTTTACAAGTCCTGTGAGTAGGATGATCAGGAATAGAAAATTCAGGAAAGAAAACCATGACCTGAAAGCCGATTGGCAATTGAGAAATCAGCATCAGAAATAACGTTAGAAAAAACATTCTTTTACTCCAAGAGTTCTGAGAGTCCCAAAACGGCAATACAAATTCCCCACTTTTATGCGTTAAACACCTATTTGTGCAAATAGGTGTTTAACGCACTATTGGTCTTATTCCTCTTCGAAAACCTGCAAGAGAACGTATAAAGCCTGTTTTTGGCAAATACATAATTCCATACATCTTTCTTCGTGTGTTGGTGAGGAATGATAATTTCACTGTAAACTCTGAATACCCGATAGTTATCTCAAAGCCTGATAAGTCAATACTCTTTTCCTTACTGACTATAATCCTTCCAGGCTCTCTCATTTCTGCCAGGTTAGTACTCTAGTTTACAATTATACTTCTATTACTATGGAACGCAGCCAATTCACCAAAGCCAGGCAGCCTAAAATCAAGTTTATTGACAAGAGCCATTCTGCCTTTTTCTCTACAGTCCGTGAACGTGTAGATACTTATTTTAAAACACGTAGTCTTTCTTCACATGCCAATACAGCCATGTGGTTCAAGTCTATTTTCTTTCTGCTTGGTTATCTGTTGCTATACGGTTTGATCCTGTCTGGTCAGTTTAATGCATGGACAATGCTGGCAATGGCGGGGGGTCTGGGGATATTTGCAGCAACCATTGGCTTCAACGTTTCTCATGATGCCGTACATGGTGCCTTTTCGGGTCATAAATGGGTGAACGACCTACTAAGTAAAAGTTTTTATCTGCTGGGAGCCAGTCCTTATATATGGAATCTGACACATAATGTGGTTCACCATACCTATACCAACATAATAGGCCATGACGAAGACATCGAGATTGCACCAGGACTTATTCGAGTAGATCCACAAGAGAAGATAAACAGGCTACAACGCTTCCAGCATCTGTATGCTTTTTTTCTCTATTCGTTAACCTCCCTTTCGTGGGTATTGCGTAAAGACTATCTTAAGTTCTTTCATCATCGCATTGGCGCACACTCCTATACGCATCCCAGAAAGGAATACTTTAATCTGTTTTTCTACAAAGCACTCTATTATTTTTTCTTCATTGTACTCCCGTTGGTACTATTGGATCTGTCCTGGTGGCAGGTAGGGCTAGGGTTTGTGATTATGCATCTGATAGAAGGTATCACACTGGGTCTGGTTTTCCAACTGGCTCATGTAGTGGAAGGCACCAACTTTCCTACACCCAATGCACAAGGCAATATGGAAGATGCCTGGGCGGTTCATCAGTTGCGTACTACGGCCAACTTTGCCCCTGACAGTAAACTGGCAGCTTTTCTATGTGGCGGACTAAACCGCCAGATTGAGCATCACCTGTTTCCTAAAATTTGTCATGTGCATTACCCAGCTCTTTCGGTCATTGTCAGACACACGGCACAGGAATTTGGTTTACCCTATCTGGAAAATAAAACCTTCTTCATTGCTCTTCAGTCGCACTACCGGATGCTGCGCAAACTGGGAAAGGACGCCTTTGTCCCTTCTACTACTGTCCAACCAACCGTATTGCCGTTTCCTCTGATTAAACTGGCTTAGTACTGAATCAGGTATATTGCGCACGTCGGAAAATAATCAGTCTGGCGTAGCATTTTTAACACTTTGTGAGTATTCTGCTACTCCCCTTTCACTTTTCTGGTGACAGACTCAGTGAATCGGATTTTTATAGCTATATAAAAGTAAATATAGTTCGTAGCAGGCTCACAATGCTGTCAACGTAAGCTTTCAAGAGATGAAAATCTATTTTTGCGCCAGCGATTTTTATTTTTCCGAACTTTCTCAATCAGACAATTATATGTAGACTAAAAAACCACTACTATTCAAATCTCTCTTCTACAGTTCATACATCTTTTTTGACAATTCATCCAATATCGGTCTGATATCTGGCTTAAGAGTTAGTATTTTTGGATACTAGTGCATATATACTCTTTCCACAGAAACTCTTCAGCATATTGATACAAGCAGGTTTGCATCCTGGCTTCTTTTCCAAAGCAGAATGGAGGTATCACCTTCTCATGATGCCGGTGTTGTTCCCTCTGGGCAACTATTACCTTATTGGTCAGTCCTACTTTCAGCAACCCAGCCTGTTTCTTATCGGCACTCTGCTGGTATTCATTTTATACTGGTTTTCCATTATAATACTCACAGTGGCAGTACGAAAAGTATTGGCTTATTGGTCAGAAAAAGAACAGGTGTGGATACGAACTTCTTTCCTGTTTCTGGTAGTAGGCATACTTACCTTCTTTCTTGCTTTTTTTGATGTTTGGATCTATAGTTTATTTCATCAGACAGGCGTAAAATTTTCGTGGAAAACAGTTTGTCCAATCCTTATTCTGGGTGGAGTCTTTGATTTCTTTCTGTGTGCAGCCTTTCTTCTTTTCAACTCAAATCTGATCTGGAAATCCAACACCCCCACTAATTCAGCTAGTTGGCTAGCTCTGGCTAATCCGGCTCTGACACGATTAGGAATTTCACCTCTGGGTTGGGGCTTTCATGGACTGGCCGTACTGGTTTTTATACCGATTGCCAACCATCTGATTATTGGCCCCCGCTACTGGACCAATGGATTGTTACTCGCACTAGGATCAGCGGTAGTAACACTCCTATATATTCCCATTGCAGCCTTGTTAACGTTGAGTGTACGACTGGCAATCTATTGTTATCCCAGCCTGCATTTTACAGTACTTCGCATTGGGTTCATGTTGTTGTTAACCGGAATTGTTTCAAGTATATCTGCAATTGGAAGTGTGTGGGTACTTAGTAAAATCGACATACTGGATGTCCGGTTTTCTCACGATAATATGTATACTCTTATTCTGTTAGGTTTAATTTTTGATTTATTGTTCTGTATAGCACATGGTTATTTTTATGCCTTATCCATGTGGCAAAAACAACAGGTTGAAATTGAAAAACTAAAAAAAGAGAAACTACAACACCAGTTTGATACACTCAAGGGCCAGCTAAATCCACACTTTCTGTTTAACAGTCTCAATTCGCTTTCTTCCTTGATCAGTGAAGATACCCAACAAGCGGAACATTTTGTGGATGATCTGGCTAAAGTATACCGTTATCTTTTACAAACAGGCAGATCATCTCAACCTGATGGCGAACATAGTGAGTTGGTAACACTGCAAACCGAACTCAATTTTATTGCTTCCTATATCAGCTTATTAAAAACCCGGTATGGCAAAAGCCTTCTTATTGAGCAACACATAGCCGAGGCGTACAAAAACCGTACATTACCTCCACTCACTCTGCAAACATTAATTGACAATGCCATGAAACATAATAGTATGCTTCCGGGCCGTCCTCTTACTATCTGCATTACAACAAGTGATCCCGGACATTTGAGAGTACGAAATAATATACAACGTAAAACCATGCGCCTGGAAACAGGTCAGTCTGGATTAGCTAATCTGGCAGCCAAGTATCAGTTATTATGTAAAAGTGAACCACAAATCATAGAAAATGATCAATATTTTGAAGTAATCGTACCTCTTCTCGAAAGCAATCGATAAGGGCACTGTATAGTATGAACTCCAGACTAAAACATATCATCTCCAAACTACCATTCAGGCGTTTACCTAAACACCAGCAGAATGCTACTGTACATAATACGATACCAGTAACGCAAAAAGAAGGTTTGCGATGGCATGTTTTATTAATGCCTATGGTATTCATTCCATTGGTTTCCTACTGGCTGGTTGGTCCTGCCTATTTCTCTGATGGAAAAATATTTCTGCAGGCATCACTTCTTAACTATTTCCTGACAGGTTGCTGTGTACTTACACTAGATACTCTAACCCAAAAGGTTATTCGCCAATACCCTGGATTGGATCAAAGTGCAGCCCGCGCAGGTCGTACGTTTCTGGTATTTTTTCTTGTTACACCCTCTTATTTAGTAGTTGGAATTTTTATCTATAGTTATTTTCACCTGTTTGGATTTCAACATACCCCAGGATTAACCACACGGATTCTACTCTATAATGTGGGGTTCAATATATTGTCTGTAGGTATTGATGAAACAGTCTATTCGCTTCGTAAGTGGAGAGAAAATGCGTTAGAACGTGAAGAGCTGGAAAAAGTAACTCTTCAAAGTCAGTATGAAAGCTTAAAGCATCAGGTAAATCCCCATTTTCTATTTAACAGTCTCAATTCACTGTCATCATTGATCGCTGATGAACCCCAACAAGCGGAACATTTTGTAGACGAAATGGCCAAAGTATATCGCTATCTTCTGCAAACAAACAATGGCCAGGAAGGCAATGGTGAACTCACAACTCTAGCAACTGAGCTGGATTTTATTGAATCCTACTTCCATTTGCTTAAAACCCGTTACCGTGCTGGTATTGAGCTGCAAATTGAGATAGATAGAGAATATATGACCTATCGGTTACCTCCTCTGGCATTACAAATGCTGGTTGAAAATGCTGTTAAGCACAATGTAATTTCAAACAGAAAGCCTCTTCTGCTGGAACTATTTATTCAGCAGGATCAAGCTGCAACAAATCTGTTGATACGCAATAACCTTCAGCGCAAAATCGGCGCAACCATCCATTTACCGGATTCAAACAGGGATACGTCCAATGGTGTTGGCTTAACCAATATTACAGCCAAATACCGATTGCTAAACCGAAACAAAGCAGGAGCAGGAAAACCGGGTATAACCGAGCCTGCCATCCTTTGTGACGATCATTACTTTACTGTTGTTTTACCGCTTTTTCTCCCATAAATTATGAATATCTTAATCGTAGAGGACGAAGAACTAGCCGTCCGCAAATTACAAAAGTTACTGACAGAGGTTGATCCTTCTTTAACCATTGTTGGCGTCACCAACAGCATTGAAGATACGGTTGCCTGGCTTGGAGAATATGACAGTACCCATCCATCCAAGCCAGATCTGATATTTATGGATATTGAACTGGCAGACGGGCAAAGTTTTGAAATCTTTGATCAGGTAGAAGTATATAGTACGGTCATCTTTACTACGTCCTATGATGAATATGCCTTACAAGCTTTTAAGGTAAATAGCATTGATTATCTGCTCAAACCGATTCAGAAAGAAGATTTGCAGCGCAGCCTCAAAAAATTTCAGGATCTGAAAACATCAATGACTCAGGCAGGTACTGAAACCAATGTTACTTTAAATGTAGATAAACTATTACGCGAACTACAGCTGCAATCTGCTAAAGATTACCGCAAACGTTTTCTGGTACGGCAAGGGCAACGGTATCTGTCTATTGAAACCAACGAGATCGCCTATTTCTTTACAGATGAACGATACAGCTTTTTTGTAACCCACACCAATCAGAAGTTTCTGGTAGATTATACACTTGATGAAATATCCCAGTCACTCGATCCAGCCCATTTCTTCCGAATTAATCGGGCAATGCTTGTTACCCATAAGTCTGTTGACCAGATTCAACCCTATTTCGGTAACAGGTTATCACTGGTATTAAAACCTATTCTTGACAAAGAAATATTGGTAAGCCGCGAAAAAGTACAGGATTTTAAGAAATGGATGGGAAAATAACATGTATAGCATAACATAGCCCTACATGCGCATAGTTTTATGGATCTTTGTTTTGACCAGAACTATGCGCATGAAATTTTTTGTGGTGAATTCCGTTTAAACACCAATTTTGTGGTTAATTCTATGCAAAAACTTTTTTGCGGTGAATTCAACTCATCAGCAATTTTGCGGTAAACTCTGGGCAAAAATTGTTTTGACTCAATCAACCATGATCCACACTTCTACATCTCCGCTGCGGTGACTTCACCGCAGAACTTATCATGTACTGAAACCAGTTCAACACGTCTGTATGAACATAGTTATACACAAAATAATATGTATCGCAATAAAATACACAGACAGGTAGAAATGTCAGATATCAAACAAATAAGAAGGTTGTTGAAATAAAATAAATCCAACACCCATACGTCTACCAGATAGGATGAGTGACCTATAGTTACTCAACTATTTATCATCCTAAATCAAAACCATTTACCTGACTTTTGGGTTATTTTGTAAACCTGACTCATTACTTCTATGAACAACCAAGAACTTATTCAAAAAACCTATATCGAGTACCTTCTTGAAAATGGCAAGGTCCCTCCTTCTCCCTATCTTTTAGCTAAACTAGCCGGAATTGATGAAAAAGATTTTTATGCCATCTACAATTCGCTACAGGCAGTAGAGGCAGATATCTGGCTCCAGTTTTTTCAGGAAGCCAAACAACAAACTATTTCCCAGGAAGTGTATGAACGATATTCTGTCCGTGAAAAACTTCTTTCCTTTTATTATACCTGGGTGGAGGTATTGAAAAATCATCGGAGTTTTGTACTGTTTGCTGCAGGGACCAGACATCTACACCAGGAAACAGCCCTGCTAAGTCCTTTCAAGAGAGCATTTACCGAATATGCAAATGAACTAATTACTGAAGGTCGTAATACAGGAGAGGTTGTAAACAGACCATTTGTGACTGAAAGATATGCTGATGGATTCTGGGTTCAAGCCTTATTTGTACTACGTTTTTGGGTAAAAGACAATAGTGCTGGTTATGAATTGACAGATGCCGCTATAGAAAAAGCAGTAAATACATCGTTTGACTTTATTGGTAAGTCAGCACTGGATACATTGTTTGACTTTGGCAAATTCCTTTATCAGACTCAGCGAGCAGGATACGGACTATAAGATCGGACTACGTAGTAAAAACAGGCATTTGTCATTAATCAAACCTACACTATGAAATCGCAGAATAATATTCCAGCAACCAAAGTTGAAAGAGCAACCCGGTTTGTTACCACAGGTATTAAAGTTGGAGGAAACTACATTAAGCACTATGCAAAGAAAGCCATCAATCCGGACCTATCCCGTGATGAGCTCCATGAAAGCAATGCAGCTGATATTTATGAAACTCTAAGTGAATTAAAAGGCAGCGCACTAAAAGTAGCACAGATGATGAGTATGGACCGCAATCTGTTACCGAAAGCCTACTCTGAACGATTTCAAATGGCACAATACAGTGCACCTCCTCTATCTGGTCCATTAGTAATCAAAACCTTTACCCGCTACTTCGGCAAAGCGCCTCAAGCATTGTTTGATACGTTTGCGATGGACGCATCCAATGCAGCATCTATTGGTCAGGTACATCAGGCTACAAAAAATGGCAAAAAGCTGGCCGTGAAGATCCAGTATCCGGGGGTAGCTCAAAGCGTTAAGTCAGATCTGAAAATGGTTAAGCCCTTTGCTGTCCGTTTGATGAATCTGAATGAAAAAGATGTAGATAAGTATATGGACGAAGTTGAGACGAAACTTCTGGAAGAGACAGACTATCAACTTGAACTTCAACGTTCTCAAGAAATATCAACAGCCTGTGGCCACATTAACGGTCTGGTATTTCCGACCTACTATCCTGAATTTTCCAGCGAAAGGGTACTTACTATGGACTGGCTGGAAGGTTTCCACCTGGACGACTTTCTTAAAACCAATCCTTCTCAGGAAGTACGTAATAAAATAGGTCAGGCCTTATGGGATTTCTATGACTTTCAGGTCCATATACTACGGAAAGTACATGCAGATCCCCATCCGGGAAACTTTCTGATGCGTCCGGATGGAACGATGGGTGTTATCGACTTTGGTTGTGTCAAAGAGATTCCGGAAAACTATTACCGCAATTATTTCACGCTGATCAATCCTGATAATCTGAAAGACCCGGCTATCTGTGATAAAGTTTTTGTTAATCTGGAATTTTTACACGAACAAGACACGCCTCAGGAACGAAAATTTTATAGTGATTTATTTATTACTATGATTGGCTTGTTGGGCAAACCTTTTCATACCCAAGAGTTTGACTTTGGAGATGATGCTTATTTCCAGTCTATTTATGATTATGCAGAATATCTTTCCAATCTAAAAGAATTAAGAGAATCAAAAGTAGCACGTGGTTCAAAAGATTCTTTATATATTAACCGGACGTATTATGGATTGTATTCCATGCTGAATCAACTGAAGGCAGTAGTTCGCACCAGCAGTCCGGCATGGCTATGGCAACCTATCTGAATTAACACTATATAAATGCTTCAATAAAAGAGTTTTGCATCGGGGGTCATCTGTTTTTCCAGTAAAATATTTCCATTTTTTATATGGAATTTACAACTTATTTGTATCTTAACTAAGTGTAATAAAAACACTGGAGAAATCCATTTACAGTACCAGCTTACATGATCTATAATCATATACACCAGACTCCCGATGAAAAAACGCATACTTATCCTTGCTGTTTTACTAGCCTGGATTAATCCAATACTTACCAGAGCACAGCTCAATCAGGTCTTACGATTAGAATTACCCTTAAAAGAAGACGATTACGAAGATCTGATTTATGATGTAACACCTTTAGAAAAACAAGGACTACTTGTATCTACTCAACCACGCTTTCCGTCGGGAAGAGATGGGAATGTATGGAATATTACTCGTTATGATACTACACTGCATCAGATATGGGCTAATCAATACAAAGTAGATCACCTGTTCGAACCTGTCAACACCTATCTGGATTCCAGTTATTATTATGTCTTACTAGCTCAGCCAGACTCGAAGAAGTTTAAAATATTTCGACTGGATCTGATAACGGGTGATCATGAATGGATGGATGGTAATACCCTGACTTATATTTATATGACAGAGTTCAAGGTATTAAGTAATACAGCTTTTATTGGTGGAATAGTGAATTATCGCCCTGTTGTGCTAACATTCAACTTCTTTGATAAACGAACGCGTGTATTACCGGCTTTATATGAACCCCGTACAGAGCTTAATCATATTCAGATTGATCCATACCAACGTATCAGTAATGTACTCATCTATACGCAGGAACGTAATCATGGTAAGTTATCTGTTCGCTCGTTTGATTATTCAGGTAAAGTAGTACAGAATGTGACATTGGAAAGTCCTAAAGAGAAAGGTCTTATTACAGGACGTATTACATCCCTCAACGAACAGGAAAAGCTAATTATGGGACACTATGCCTATAAAAACCTTCCTTACTCTCAGGGGTTATTCATGGCTAAACTCAATGGGAATAACCAGGAATACATCAAATACTTTCAATTTAATGACTTTAAGAACTTCTTTAATTTCATGAAGCCGCGCCGACAGGAAAAAATCAAAGAAAGGATTTTAAAGAAACGCCAGAAAGGAAAAGAAATGTTATTGCATTATAAATTGCTAATGCATGATATTATCGAAACTTCAGATCAGTATATACTTGTTGCAGAAGCATTTTACCCGCAGTATCGTTCAGGTACTTCGTATGGCTATGCCTATGCTCCAATAGGAAACTTAGGAAGAAGTTATGGAGACCGTGTATTTGAAGGGTATCACTATACTCATGCTGTGATATGTGGTTTTGACAAATCAGGCAATCTACTTTGGGACAACTCTTTTGAAATCCAGAATATAGTTAATTATAATCTGCGGGAAATGGTTGAAGTTGCCTTTGACCAGGACAAAATTATTCTCACCTATCCGGAAGAAGGAGAAATCCATACCAAAGTGATTCGTGGTAATGATGTATTAAAAGAAAAAGAGAAATTTAAGATCGCGACTAATTTTGAAGAAGATAAAGTGATTGACTCTGATGATGTGAATATTGATTTCTGGTATAACAAATACTTTATCAGTTGGGGCACACAGGAGATCCAGGGTGCAAGAACGGTAGGCTCCAGCAAACGCAGAGTATTTTATCTTAATAAAATAACCTACGATGCCAATCTGACTACCCGACAAGAGTAATTGATATATTTTGTATAGGCGGATCATCTCATAAATCACATAGTATTTCATTGATTTTCACATAGGTCATTCTTAGCAGATTAATTACATAGCTGTTTTAGCTGAATCAAGCTGGAACAGCTATTCTTTTTTAGTAAAGAGTTTTCTTTACCTTTACACTACAAAACTATAGTATGCATGCCTTTTACAATCTTGCAGTTACTACTTGTTGCCGGTGCTGCTCAAGGATTTCTGTTAGCCTTTTTGCTGGTAACCCGAAGAGTTAATCCTTTGGCAAGTCGTTTATTAGGGTTATTAATTTTTCTAATTTCCATTCAAACGTTATTAGTCGGCTTTGACAATCGGGAATTTTTTCTTCGCTTTCCTCATCTGAGTAAGATATCCTGGCTACTACCCTCTTTGTTTGGTCCATTACTCTTCTTGTTTACCCGAAAAATAACTTCAGAGAAACCAATCTGGAAAAGAGCAGACTGTATTCATCTGGTTCCCTTTATCGTTTATTTCTTTTATCTCTTGCCTTATTATGCAAAATCGGCAGCAGAAAAAAGTGCCTATCTGAATAACTTTGAGGCAGCTCTACAGGACGATTTTGGTTTTTTGAATCAACTAACCAACTTCCTGCATCTGTTTTATGTAACGTTGTCTTTATTTATAGTAAAGAAATACCAGCAGGGTATTCTGAATTCATTCTCTGATATTACTCAAATCCGCCTCCGCTGGCTTCGTCAGCTTCTGCTTTTTGTCTTAACAGTAATGCTTATCTCTGTTATTATTTTTTATGCAAAAAAATGGAATATTGGTTGGCTAACCCAGCTCTATCGCTATCATTATCTTGGTGTTGTAGCCTTAATTTACTGGATTGGCTATAAAGCACTCTCACAGCCTCGCATTTTTAACCAGTTTGAATTGCCAGTCACCCATGTGCCTGAACCCAAAAAAGATGTGTCTATTTCTGTTGTAGCAGAAGAAGAAATACCTAAAAACAAATACCAGAAATCGACATTGACTAATGATGTAGTGGATACCTATCTTAAGCAGTTAACTCATTTGATGGAAAACGAGAAACTGTACCTGCGGCAAGAACTCACCATTCAGGATTTAGCGGAACGAACAGGTATTTCCAGGCATCAATTGTCTCAACTTATCAATGAGCGCCTGGAAAAGAACTTTTATGATTTTGTAAACGAATATCGTGTAAAAGAAGCACAGCGTATGCTTGTTGATCCCAAGTATAAACACTTGACGACATTAGCTATTTCAGGAGAAGCAGGATTTAACTCCAAAGCCACATTCAATGCTGTTTTCAAAAAAATAACCGGACAAACTCCGTCTGAATACATCAAATCATACAAAGAAGTTGTCTGAATTTATCGGATCAGACGATCAATACTAAGTGGGGATATACTTTTGCACCACATTTTACTACAATCTTATTTACAACTATGCAAAAAAAGGTCCTTTGTTTCTGGATAGGTCTAATCATATGCCTGTCCAGCTTTGCTCAGACGGTAAAGCTAACTCCCACTCAGATGCAGGAAGATTTTGATGTCTTCCAGAGAGCATTAAAAGAAGCACATCCTGGTTTGTATCGTTATACAGATACAACAACATTTACAAAGATGTTTGATAGTCTGTCACATTCTTTTAAACGAGAGATGACTGATCAGGAATTCTATCAAACTCTTACTCCAGCTATTGCGCAGATCAAATGTGGTCACACAAAATTTCATCCGGATGGCAAGTGGACGACTCGTTATTTTTACGCGACAGATCAATTGTTCCCTTGGCAGCTTTATTTTACTCAGCAGAAGGTATATGTACTGGAAAGTTATGCAGGCAATCTTCCAGTCGCTAAAGGAACAGAAATTATTGCAATCAATGGCAAACCTGTTTCAGAAGTTGTTTCTTCATTACTCACAAAAATTTTCGTAGATGGAAACAATCGGTCTACCCGATATCTGGAATTAAACCAAGGCTTTTCAGCTTATTATGCTAACCTTATAGGTTCGTCCCCATCCTTTCAGATTACTTGCCGTAAAACAGATAGTACTACTTCATCTCTTGAAGTTCCAGCAGTAACAGTATCTCAGATTGAAGCATTTGAGAAACAGCATCCCAAACCAGAAGAACCTACCTTTCAGCTGAAATTTCTGGACAATCAAACGGCTCTTATACGTATCAAGGTATTCTATCCAGCTCAAAAAGGAGATGATTATGAACAATTTCTAAAGGAATCTTTTGCTCAACTCAAAACCCGTAATATTCAACATTTGATTCTTGACTTGCGGGATAATGAAGGAGGCCTGGACCGATGGGGAGCTCAACTGTATTCTTATCTGACAGATGAAAAATTTCCTTACTATGACCGTCTGGAAATGACCCCAACCCATTCATATAGCTTTGCACAATATGCAGATATGCCTAAGTTTTACGGCATTCTAAAAATGCTAATCAAAAAACCTAAAAATGGACCACATTTATGGACACATCACAAAAACCTGAAGGTTCAGAAGCCCCAGCAAAATGCCTATTTGGGTAAATTATATATCCTTACGAATGGATGGAGCTTTTCGGTAACGTCAGAGTTTGCTACAATAGCCCACTCTCATCAGAGAGCTACATTTATTGGACAAGAAGTAGGCGGAGGCTATTATGGAAACAACAGTGGCACCTTCATTATTGTTAAATTACCTCACAGTAAGTTTATTGTAGGGATTCCCATGTTAGCTTATTATATGGCTGTTTCAGGATATCCATATCCTGATCATGGTGTGATTCCAGATCATACGATTGAACCCTCTATTCAGGATATACTTAATCATACTGACAGGGAACTACAATTTACTCAGGATTTGATTAAACAATCTTCGCTTTCATCAAATGGTAATTAACTATGATTAACAACAATATAGAAGGTATTCAGACAAGTACAGATAATGTCTAGGAAAAGGTTATTGAAATTCTAAAACAATAAGCATTTAAACAATCATAGTCAATCGCTATCACTTCCCAAGCTTACAAACAGAAAAAGTCCCATTGTATGTTACTCTGACTACATACAATGGGACTGTGTATTATATTAATAATCTATCTGATTATTAGCTGGCAGCACGTAAATGATCGGCACTCTCAATGAAAAGTTCTGTAAAGGTAGACTTTGATACAGCCAAAGAAGACTGAAGCTTTCTGTCAGCATCCACTAATCTTTCTCTGGTATGTGAGTATACCTCATTAAAAGAAGCTGCATCACATTTTTTCAATTCATCAAAATCTATGGAATATTTGCTATTAAAAGTCTCATCAAAAGTCTGTACCTGGCATGAATCACATGAAACTACCAACACAGTATTTTCATCCAAAACAGCATAGTACCATATATTAAACTCGTCTGTCAGATATAACGGCAATGTCGTTGCCAGATTATCAATAGTTTCTGTTGTTAATCTACGTTTAATCTTAAGTGCCATAGTTTTCTAACGTTTTAATTATTTTCAATTTGGGTAATAAGTGGATTGGTTAAATTTGTGTATGTAATCCTGCACAATTCCACTTCTATTTTAATATACATCTGCACTCACATCAACTCGGTTTGTTTCCTGCACTGAGCGTGGTGCTTTAGTAAAATCCAGAAAAACACCTACAACTTCATCTCCTGTCAGAAGATCTGTATTCACCAATGAGACTTCTGCTTCTATAGCCCATTCAGGTATTTCGATTACTTCATTATACTCAGCAATAGGATAACAATTTGCAACAGAAACTTCATTGAATGGATGCCATATGATACTTTCAGTCCGTCCATTATGGTTAGTCATCTTAATACAGAAATAGATTTTTATAAAATCATCAATCCAGTCAAAATAAGAAATATGTGAAAGGAGGATTACTTTATCTAAAACCATCTCTGTAAAATCAGGGTCAAGGGTAATGCGTTGACAAGGATAGCGGGTTGTAAGTTCAATCATCAGTAAAAAATCGAAAAGTAATACACTGAAAACAGGATATATCAATACATAAAACCACATCCTTTATTGAGTAATCTATCAGCGATCTATTACTCACCTTTGTCTGGCCTATGACTTCTTAATAACGCCTTTCCGATCATCATTTCTATCTTGCGAACTTCCCCCTTCTCCACTGTTAACAGCATACTTAACATCCGTATTCGTATCTTCCTGCCATATCATTCCAAAAATCTGAGCAGCAGTAAGTTTTTGATACTTTTGAATATACCCTCTGCCACTACAAACACCGCAGATAGCAAATTCGCGTTCCTGTATCTGAACAGTACGACTTCCGGCACAATGAGGGCAAGTGATCTTTTCAGCAACGTACATGGCTATTATTAGTTTTGTTTTAATTTGTAAAAACACCTGGTCCACCTATTGCAACCAGCATTTTTTATAGTCTAAAGCTGTTGTTTTATTAATCTGGCAATTTGTTCGAATGGTAATCCCTTATCGTTCAAAGCTACCAGAGAAATATTTTGTCCGTCATATTCTACCAACGGATTATTTTTTTCCAATCCAGCCCATTCCATTACAGGCTCAATCAAATAGTCTTCACACCAATGAATTTCACGTTTACCGACAATCCGAAAACCACTTTTGGTTTCCATAGGCTTCCATCGGCAATCCGTATGGTGTTTTACATATAAATCACATAATACTCCCAATACACAGAAATGATCTTCTTTATCTCTAAGCCGTTTAGATCCCTGTTTATACTCCCCACTGAGCAATGCCTCCGTCCATAACTGCTTAACTTTACTATTCATATGGTTTGTTTTTTTAAAATGAATCCCTTCTACCAGATAAAGATCAAATCTGAAAGAGTACCACTTTCCTTAGGCAGGTATACGCCATCCGGTATTTTCCGGCAAAAAACGAATTGACTTTCCTTCCTGTGAAACAGAGTCTCCACGCATAAACCAATTCATTTCCTCACTGATTAATTCATCTTCCGGCGTTATTTCTACAGGTTCTAAAGAATCATCTCTTAAATCCAGAAAAAATGATTCAGATTGACGAATACGATCATCGGCCCATTTCAACAATGCCTCCCACGCCTGCCATGCTTCAAATTCCTGATACATAGCTATCTCTGCGCCGTTCTGATAGTATTCTTCCAGATATAAATCTTTATTCGAAATCATAGTTGTAGTAAATGAATATAATAAGGTACTATAGCTGGTTGAGAGAGGGGAAATCTATTGATAAATTTCCTGCCAGATTTCACCCTCTCATCAGATCTTACTTAAAAAGGCAGGTCTTCATCATGCATGGATGTAATAGGCAGGTCTAGCTGTGAAATAGGTTCCTGCATATTGGAATGCATCATGTTAGATGAATTACTTGTCGTCACTACTTCATCATACACACGAAGGCGATATAATTTGCGGTCATACGCCATATCCGGAGTAACACCATAATCATTACGAGATTGGGCATTTGACAAATAATTCACCAATTCTTTATGCAAACGTTCATAGTTTATTGTCCATGAAGGCATAACCAAACGAGGAAATACAGTCTGAAAACGACGTCCGTCATCTGCAATACGTACGCCCAGCATTATTTTCACATAAGAAGCTTTATCACTTTGCAGAATCTGGTGCAATTGTTTCAGGTTTCCTTTAGAAATGGATGCAAAATCCAGTACAACTGCTTTGTCTTCTGTTTTCTTGTTCATCCAGGCATTTACAAAGTGTAGTAATTCTGCTTCTCCTACACGTGCACGTTGAAAAGGAGCACTAAACCAATCTTCATAAGGAGATTTTCCTTTTTCGAAAAATACCTGAGGGATGTAAGCGGTTTTCCCTTGTTGATTAATTACCTGGATATTACCCACTGTCGATGGACGAGCATCTTCATTTTTCACAAAAACAGAGTGGCGTACCCGTACATCTTTCCCAGATTCATCTTTACCTTTTAACCAGAAGTCAATTCGATATCGACCATCTTCTTCACGATAGTTTACAGGTTTGGTTCTACCACTATCCAGTGACTCCTGAGTGACAATACCCATTTCAATACGTTCTGCATCGGTTGGGTTAATTGCTTCAACATACGCCAACAAAATACCTACATAGTGTTCTCTACGTACTGATTCTTGGGGCATAGTTGGAATGGAAGTTGCTAACATAGAATTTAAAAATTAAGGAAGTTAAACATCTTTTGAAGTAAATATTCTGGTTTTCTTATTGAAACTTCTCTCTATTCGCAACCACAAATCAGGCAGCTTCTGCCAGTTTCATTGCACTTTCATGATAGAAAGCGTCGTATACCTTTACAATTGCAGCAAGGTCATTTTCAACCAGAAAATCTTTAAACATGCCAAATGGCGTTTTAGCAGGTAAATACCCGTCTGTATTTGTTATGAACTTGTAGTCTACTCCATTTCCATCCTGTCTGCGTACAGTTTTGGAATAGAACACACACGTTGCGTTCTTTTCAATCATCCCTTCATTCTCTTTTCCTTTTACTTTCAACCGCTGAATTCTTTCTCCATCTGAGTCCATTAAAGTTTCTGTATGGCCTACAACAAACACATATTTGTTTTTTAGGCTTTTCAACGCCTGAAACAAATTGAATATTTCTGTGTTATATAAGTTCCATACATCAAACCCCTTAGCTTTATTTTTACATTCAGCCAGAAGAATATCACAGAATTCAGAGAATGAATCCAGTATTATTATTCTAAACTCATCATTATCACGTAACCGGTTAATTGCTTCAAACAGTTTGAAAGTAGAATTGATTGGTACGTTTACCAATCCCTTGGATTGAAAGGGCAACATTTTGCGTTCAACATTTAATACAACCGCATCTTTGCCTAAATTATGTAGTGAGTAGCTCTTGCCTGTACCTGAACCACCGCCAATGATTGTGATAAGATTCATAGTTTTATTCGTTATATGCGATATTATTTACAGTACAAATATAATCAAATATTATATTATCCAAAATAATTATTAAAATTATTTTCAAGATATTTATTATCATCTCAACTTCAGGTCTTTATAAAATAAGGTGATAAGACATGATATATAACAATAAAAAAACTCCGTCAACAGAGTTAACGGAGTTTTCAAACAAGGATGAAAAATAACAAAAGAGAAGGTTGTCAACTATTTTCTGCTCAGAAATAAAGTGTCTATTTTTTACCAGATTACTTTTACTTCTTTGAACTGTTTTTTATCTGTACAGGAATGTTGGAATGGACAAGATTGACACTGTTGATAAGATGGTCTGGCAGGAAACCCCTGCTCTTCCATACTCTTCATTTTATCAAATGCTTCTGTTGCAGCATGACGCACTTCCCAGAAACTTCCATTATTCCATTCTACTTTAATTACTTCATAATCACTTCGTGGAGACCAGTCTGCTACTATATAATAAAACTCAGGCATAACACCCTCGCTATTAAGTTCCTTCGACTGATATAAAGCCCACATATAGAAATAAGCCTGTGTATGATCCAGTCCTATCGGATTCCGCCATCCACCGTTTGCTACGTCTCCAGTTGCCTTGATATCAATCACTGCCAGTTTATTATTTACCCGTGCCAAAACATCCAGACGGCATTTTACAGTAACAATCTCGTCTGTGTCAGGATGAGTAAACTCAGTTGCGATCACAACATCCGTATCCAGTATTTCTATACCATAATAAGGAAACAGTTCTTCTCGTATAAATTGAGCCTGTCCATCCAGCCGCTCAAAATCCACATATCGCTTACCTGTTTTCTGCAGAGGTTCTATAGGCGGAATCCCCGATTTACCACATGAACCAGTGAGTTTATACTCAAAGTAAATACCTCTCAACTGACTATCTGTAGGCACTGTAGGCAATCCTAAAACATAAGCACCATATATACGTCTGGGACATACATCATTACGCAATTCTTTCACCAGGGACTGAGATACAGAAGGTCTGGATGCAATAGCAGGTATAAACATATTATCTCGCTTTATTATAATCAAACCATTTAAACCGTTGCAAATATAATTAAAACAGATAAAAATCAAAAATAAAATTTCTTATTTTTGAGGTAAAATAATTTTTATCACTAAAAAATAGGAATAAATAATTTATTTTAATTATTATTGCATTCGAAAATTATTACTACAGCGAAAGAAATATCATTGTAACTTTCTTCTTATTATAATAACATGACACCTTTTTCAACATATGCGCAACGTTTTAAACAATTGCGCAAAGCAGCAGGCTTAAATCAGCAAGAGTTTGGAGAGAAGCTGGAGATTACCCAATCCAGTATTTCTCAGATTGAAAGTGGAAAGAATCTGCCCAGCACAGCAGTATTGGAAAAGCTGGTAGAAATTTTTCCTAACCTTAATAAACAATGGTTATATCATGGTGAAGGTGAAATGTTTCTAAATACTACCCCTCCTACACCAGCAGCACAACGTATTCTGTCAACCAACTCTTTTCTGGGAACAGGCGAATCTACTAATCGCGACTGGCAACGCATTCAGGCTGAAAATGATATGCTAAAGGCTCGTATTGAGTTAATTGAAGAAACCAATGATGATCTATATCGCAAACGGAAAGAACTCGAAAGAGAAAATGAAAAATTACGCCTGGACAAAGACACAAGCAAAGGCAATGTGGTAGAACGTGTTATCACTCAAACGGAGCGTATTATTCAGCCATTTGCAGTTACAGTCAACCAGGAAGGTACTGATAATATACTGATGGTTAGTACTAAAGCTGCCGCCGGATATATGCAAGGATGTGTTGAACCAGAATACATTCGTAATCTGCCAGCCTTTTCTATTCCTAGCGTAGAGTTTAGAAATGGCACATTTCGAGCCTTTCAGGTAACAGGGCAAAGTATGGAACCTACTCTACACACGGGTGATTGGCTGGTTTGTGAATTTACAGAAAAATTGAGAGATATCAGAAGTGGAGAAATGTATGTAGTCGTATCTGATACTAAAGAAAGTGTAGTAGTGAAACGAGTTGAGTATGTAGAAGATTCACAAAAGCTTTACCTGCAATCAGATAATTCAATTTACCCAACATATTCTATTGCCACCAAAGATGTTAAGGAAATATGGAAGGTAAAAGCTCATATGAATATGCAACCAGTTAAAGGATTCTTGTATGAAGTAGAGTTGGAACTAGCGAAAATGAAAGATCAATTACAGGAATTACAACGTCGAATTGGATAAAAATCTGCTGAGAATGACCTAATAATCGCAAAAGCCCCGCTCTTTGAGACGGGGTTTTTGTTTATTCAGACATTAAAGATTTATGAGAATAAAGATTAATATTTGATAAAATCATAACATATTCTCCATGAGATACATTTCATAAAATATGTAAAAAATTCCGATGTGCGAAACTGAAATCCGAAATCGTTTTTATCTTTGCAGGCATATTTACAACCCCCATGCCTAAAAGACTAATTTTAGATAGTCGTTTGCTGGACATTACTATCACACGTTTGTGCCAGCAGCTCATTGAAAATCATGACACTTTCGAGCAGTCAGTCATTCTTGGTTTACAACCCAAAGGCGTTTTTCTAGCCAAACACATTCAGAGCAAGTTGCAGGAATTAACAGGTAAAAACGTTCCAACCGGATATCTGGATACCACTTTTTATAGAGACGATTTTCGCAGACGGGAAACACCCCTTCTTGCCAATACAACACATGTACCTTTTATTATTGAAAACAAAAAGGTCATTTTAATCGATGATGTATTATTCACTGGCAGATCAATACGGGCAGCACTAGATGCAATGATTGCATTTGGAAGACCCCATAAGGTGGAATTACTGGTCTTGATTGATAGAAAATACAGCAGAGATTTGCCTATCGAGCCACATTATGTTGGTCAACACGTAAATACCATTCTATCTCAACGTGTTTTAGTGGAATGGACAGAGAAAGGGGCAACAGAAAATGCCATCTGGTTAGTAGATACTCAGGATACAACTGGATAAACTATCCGCAGTCCTTTGTCTTAAAATAGATAGTTTGCTTTATAAATTCTTATTACAACTTTATAATTAACGCAATGCCTTCACTGAGTGTCAGACACTTACTTGGAATCAAAGACCTCACACGTGAGGATATAGAACTGATTTTTGAAACGGCTGATACCTTTAAAGAAGTAATCAACCGCCCTATCAAAAAAGTACCTTCTTTGCGAGATATAACTATTGCCAATGTCTTTTTTGAAAACTCGACAAGAACCCGCCTGTCATTTGAATTAGCTGAAAAACGATTATCTGCGGATGTAGTCAATTTTTCATCTTCAGGAAGTTCTGTAAAAAAGGGAGAAACACTACTGGATACAGTTAATAATATCCTGGCAATGAAGGTAGATATGATAGTAATGCGCCACTCTAGTCCAGGAGCTCCTCATTACTTATCCAAACACATCAAAGCTAATGTAGTCAATGCGGGAGACGGGACACATGAACATCCTACTCAAGCTTTATTAGATGCATTCTCTATTCGTGAAAAACTTGGAAGTCTGGAAGGAAAGAAAATAGCTATTATTGGTGATATTCTCCATTCACGAGTTGCTCTCTCTAATATATTCTGTCTGCAAAAATTAGGAGCAGAAGTAATGGTTTGTGGACCTATTACGCTTATACCTAAATATATTCAGGAATTAGGTGTTAAAGTAGAATATGATGTTCGTAAAGCCTTGCAATGGTGTGATGTGGCAAATGTGCTTCGTATACAACTAGAACGTCAGCAGATCAAATATTTTCCCTCCTTACGGGAATATAGTCTCTATTATGGCATAGATAAAGCACTGCTTGATTCACTAAATAAAGAGATTATTCTTATGCACCCAGGCCCTATCAATCGGGGTGTAGAACTTACCAGTGATGCTGCAGACTCCCAACATTCAATTATTCTGCAACAAGTAGAGAACGGAGTGTCTGTCCGTATGGCAGTGTTATTCCTACTGGCACAAATGAATCAATAAACAGGATATTTGCATTCTAATAAACACATAAATAGAATGAGAACACTCCTTCTATGCGTTTAGAGTGCTACAAAATATCCGATAAAACATCACGTATGTGAGGATAATCGAAAAAATCCTGTAATTTCGCGGCATCTTCATAGCTACGGGGAAAATATTATACAGAAATCAAGACTATTATCAATCCATATCTTTTATCTTTCTTTTAAATGAAAAAAAATAATATGATCGCCATTATGCTGCTAGCGGGTGGTGTGTTCTTTTCTTCATGTAACAACAACAAAGCCGGATTCGGCTCTGGATCTGTTTCATTGAAAAATGCCAAAGACTCAGCTAGCTACGCACTAGGCATAATGCAGGGAAAACGCTTTAAAGACAATGGAGCCGATACTCTTTTTAACCTTGAAGTACTTCAAAGTGCTATGTTAAGTGCATTGAAAGGTGACAGTGTAAAAATGAGTGATATGCAAATGCAAATGATGATTAACTCATATATAGAAAAAGAGCAAAACAAAAAGTTTGAAGCAAACGCAAAGGCAGGTGAGAAATTCCTGGCAGACAATAAAGCCAAGTCTGGTGTAAAAACAACTGCTTCCGGATTACAATATGAGGTAATCAAAGAAGGTACTGGCGTAAAACCAGTTGCTACAGATACAGTAGAAGTACACTATACAGGAACGTTGACTAATGGTAAGAAATTTGACAGTTCCTATGATCATGGCAAAGCTGCTAAATTCCCATTGAATGGTGTAATTCCTGCATGGACTGAAGGTTTACAACTGATGACTGAAGGCTCTAAATATAAATTATTTGTACCTTCTTCATTAGGATATGGCATGCAGCCACCTCCAGGAAGTGGTATCGAACCAAATTCAGTATTGGTATTTGAAGTTGAGCTTTTAAAAGTATATAAAGGGAAAAAATAATTTTAAAACAAACTAATGCAAAGTAGCACGCAATGTCGTGCTACTTTGCTTTTACTGCTATGAGAAGAATTTCAATTCTGTTATTATTACTAAGTCTGATTTCGGGAATTGCATACGCCCAGAAAGAGAAAAAAGACAAGAAGAAGAAAAAGGGCAAAGGAGAAACAGAAGCAACATTGCCTGTAGCACCACCTAAGCCTCAACTAAAAAATTATCTTGATTCAGTAAGCTATTCGATTGGAGTAAACATAGGAAGTAGTGTAAACTCTCAACCGATAGATTCATTAAATACCGAATTATTACTGCAGGGATTGCGTTCCGTACTGGAAAAGAAAGACACTTTATTATTAAGTGAAATGCAATCGGTAGGTATACTTCAAAACTATTTTCAATCTATGAGACAGAAAATGGAAGAGAAAAACAAACAAAAAGCTGTAGAAAACAAAAAAATGGCAGATGAATTTTTAGCTGCAAATAAAACAAAACCAGGAGTAGTGACAACAGGAACTGGCCTTCAATATCTGGTTCTTAAAGAAGGGACTGGCCCTTATCCAAAACCAACTGATCGGGTAAAAGTGCACTACACAGGCACATTTCTGGATGGAAAAAAATTTGACAGTTCTATAGACAGAGGAGAACCTGCTGTTTTTGGTGTCCAACAAGTAATTAAAGGCTGGACTGAAGCACTGCAAATGATGAAAGTAGGTTCCAAATGGAAAGTCTTCATTTCCCCAGAGCTTGGCTATGGAGATCAGGGAAGAGGTGCAGAAATGCCTCCTAATAGCCTGCTTATATTTGAAGTTGAATTACTTGGAATAGAAAAATAATAACCTTTTGCTATAGCTATAAAAAAGCCTGTGATAATCGAATTGTCACAGGCTTTTTTATTTTATTTCTTTTCAAAATCTTTATAAAGCAAACTGGGTTGTATCCCCTGATTATTCTGATACTTCCCACTAGAGTAGACTTCATATTCACCCTCTACAGCATGGTAGAAAATCTGACATATCTCAACACCTGCATAAATGCGCAATGGGTGAATACAAAACATCTCTAATGTCCAGAAGCCATTAAAACCAACATCCCCAAATCCTGCTGTAACATGTACAAATAAGCCAAGTCTACCAATGGAAGAACGTCCTTCCAGCATAGGAACATAGGCATCTGTTCTTGTGTGTTCTATAGTACGCCCCAGATAAAGCTTTCCGGGCTCCAATAGTAATCCATCTTCAGGTATTACCAATTTACTTGCAGGATTAGGCTTCCGCATATCCAGCTCAGGTCCATCGTATACCAACAACTCATGATGTAATTTTAAATTATAACTATTTGGATTAAGTTGGGTTTCACTGTAAGGCTCAATAAAGATGGTTTTATTTAATTGCTTACGGATTTCCAGCCCTGAAAGGATCATAATTAAGTAAAATTGCAGATTATATAGAATAAACCCACCTGTAATCAAATGGGTTGTAAAAAACAGTCAAAGGTAATGAAAAGCCATATGTTTTTTCTTTGCCCGATCTACTATTTTTTAAATCTGGTTAATTGTTTGCATCAATAAATTTGCAACATCATTGCAAATAATATCTAAATTTGTCATTCATCAACCCTTCTGACAATTTAGACATGCATAAATCAATCTTACTTCTGATCTTTATTAGCATTTGCTCTTTGTTACAAGCCCAGAACAAGCAGAATAATACTTCTATTTCTTCAGAAACGTGGAAGATATTATCAGATGTAAAATTCAGATTACGGGATGATTACTACACACCACAATTTGGTGACCGTGTTAAAGCATTACAGGGAAAGTCTGTAGAAATAACAGGCTACATCTATCCATTTGAGCAAACACGTTGGTCAAAACATTTTGCACTCTCCTCTCTCCCACTGAATGCTTGTTTCTTCTGTGGTGTAGGAGGTCCCGAAACAGTAGTTGAAGTTGAAGCTCAATCCCCTGTTAAACAATCAGAAAGCCCTGCTAAAATCCGTGGTATACTGATACTTAACAGCCAAGACCCAGAAAAGATGATTTATATTATCCGTAATGCAGTAGTCACAGAATAAAAAATTTAGCCTCACCTAAAATTATTTTTCAATTAATTAAAATAATATATACATTTGCATAAGATAAAATAGTAGCATTGTCTGAAATAAATTCACCCTACTAAACAGAATACCACAAAACAATCTGTCGTATCTATGCAAAAAATATATACTATCCTTATCCTTTCGTTATGCTATTGTACCACATGGGCACAATATTCGCTACAAGGAACAATTATTCATCAGAATGATAGCACAGCTGTGGTGGGTGCTACTATCTATATACCACAGTTACAGATTGGAGCAACAACGGATGCCAATGGAAAATATCGAATAAACAGGCTTCCGAAAGGCTATTACACGATCCAGATCAGTAGTGTATCCTATAAGACTATTCTAGCCAAAGCAGACATACAAAGTGATCAAAATATCAACTTTGTTATAGAAAGCACCTCTCAAACACTAGAAGAAGTGATTGTAACAGGATCATCTACTAAAACCATCATAAAAGAAAGTCCTATCCCAATTGTAGCTATTGGCCAAGCAAAGCTCCTGCAACAATCCTCAACCAACTTAGTAGATGCGGTTGCTAAACTACCCGGCATGTCACAAGTATCTACAGGTATAGGATTAAGCAAACCTATTATCAGAGGCCTGGGATTTAATCGGGTTATCACTATGCATGATGGAGTACGCCAGGAAGATAATCAATGGGGAGAGGAACATAGTATTCAGATAGACGAGTATTCAATTGATCGTTATGAAATCATTCGGGGAGCAGGTTCGCTTATGTATGGATCAGATGGATTAGGGGGCGTTGTATCTATGCTATCACCACGTCCTGTTGAAGAAGGAAAAATCACAGGACGTTTACTAACCAATTATCAAACCAATCATAGATTGATAGGAACATCCGTACAAATTTCAGGAAATAAAAATGGTGTCACCTGGCATTTGCATACATCAACAAAATCTTCTCAAAACTATAGAAACCGTTATGATGGCATTGTATATGCTTCTAACTTTGCAGAGCCTTTCAATATTAACGGATCTATAGGTTTAAATAAAAAATGGGGTTATTCCAGAATCTACTTTCTACGATCATTCCAAAAATTTAATATTATAAATGGCACACGTGATAGTAACGGCCATTTTACTACAGCGACTATTCTACCAGACGATAGTACAGGTACAAGAGCCGTAACTCAGGAAGAATTAAAGAGCAGACGTTTTATTCCCTATAATTCCCAGCAACTTATAAATAGTAAACTCGCATGGAGCAGCCTATTCAATCTCAACGATAAATCTTCGCTTTCTGCAACTATCAGTTATGCTCAAAATCGCCGAAATGAATATGGGGATGTAACCCGCCCCTGGCAGTCTCAATTAAGTCTTTATCTGCATACTTATTATTATGACATTCGATACAATTTAGCTCCTACTACACTTTGGGAAGTAAATGTAGGTTCTAATGGTATGTATCAACAATTAGACAACCATGGATTTCAGGTATTATATCCAAACTATAATCTATTTGACAATGGCCTTTTTGTATTTGGTAAGCGCAACTTTGAAAAACTGAAAATCAGTGGAGGAATAAGATATGATTCAAGGACACTTACTATTGGCAAATTATATATCGACTCTACAGGTAACTTCCAGGTTACTCCACAAGGAGTAAACTCTGAAAGATTCAGTGGATTGGAGAAAAGATATCAAAACATATCTGCCAGTCTGGGTGGTGTCTACACTATCAATGATCAACTCCTGATACGAACCAATATATCCAGAGGATTTCGTGCACCAACAGTTCCGGAACTTTCCTCTAATGGTGTTCATGCCGGAACGTTTCGTTATGAAATAGGTAATCTGAAAGCGATACCAGAGGTAGCCTATCAAGGTGATATTGGCTTCACCTATGAAAACAAAAATTTGTATGTGGATGTAAACCTTTTCCAAAACTCTATTCGCAACTATACATTTTCTGAACGAGTTCAAACACAGAATGGAACTGACTCACTGGTACAAGGTTCAATTCCTGTATTCAGATACACTCAAGGCAATGCCCGCTTACGAGGAATTGAAGCAACTGCCACTTTTAATCCTCAGTCTGCTAGATGGTTTAGTATTACCCAAAATTTCTCCAGTGTATTTGGAGAAAATCTATCTGCCAGTAATGAAGATGGGAGAAACTTACCTTTTATGCCTGCACCACGATGGATTACTCAGTTAAAAGTAAGTAAAGATCGTTGGCATTCATACTTTCAAAATCTATATGCAACCATTGATTTTGAATTATATCAGGCACAGAATAACTATTTGAAGGCATATAATACAGAAACACGCACCCCAGGATATCAAATCGTCAATATAGGTATTGGTGGCGATTTAACAACAAAAAGACGACAAACGTTGTGTTCCATTTATTTATCTGTAAATAATGTATTTGATATAGCCTATCAGTCACATCAAAGTCGTCTGAAATACCTGGATACAAATATGGCTACAGGGAGAACAGGGGTATATAATATGGGCAGAAACATTAGTTTCAAGGTTGTTATTCCTTTTACATCCAACTAGTAGAGCTAAAACACAACTACAGGCTTTTTTAACCGCAGATATTGACGATAAAAAATAAACAAAGGGAATCTGCTTTTGGCCAAACCAAGCCAAAGGTGGTCTAAACGGGTGAGTTCAGTAATTTTTGAGAGAAGTTGTCCAAATTTATGTACAAGCTCCCGATTATCGGTAAATAAGGCCTGAAGTAAATAACGACGTATGCAAATCGCTAGTGCCTGATTTTCTTTATCAAAAGAATTCAGACGATAGGCATGCTGGCATCCCTTTAATATAGATAGCAGATGAGCGTGAATGTAGTTTCGGTCATTCAGGATATCTCCACAAATTCTTATTTTGGTAAGGGCTTCGTTCTGATAATAGTAATAATACTTTTTAGCAGAACGAACCTGGAAATCAAACTCTTCATGCTCCAATGATTCATCATAGCCATTCAGGGTTTCATAAACTACCCGGGCAACCATCATAGAGGCACTACAAATATATTTTTTCCTGAATAATGAGGCATATACATTTCCAGAATTTCCTTCATTGAGTTGCTTGCTTTCACTATTCCTTTCATACCAGAACCCAATATGATCAAGCTGTTCATTTAATAACTCAGCATCTGAATAGACTATTCCATATCGTTTATCCAATTTAGAAAAAGCATTTAATTGCCTTTCTACTCTGTGAGGGACCAGAATATGATTTCCGCTAATGTGAATGATATACTTGCCAGAGGAGTGACTGAGTGCCTGATTGAAAGCAATAGCTGTATTCTGGTTTGTATTCAACCGAATGAATATAGCATGAGGACATATTTCCAGGAAAGTTTCAATCTTGGATATACTATCATCCGTACTTCCATTGTCAACAATTATCAGTTCAATGGCAGAGTAGGTTTGCTGATATACAGATAATAGAGTATCTCCTACAAAACATTCCTGATTGTAGCACAGACAGATTACAGTTACCAGGGGCTGCTCCATAAGATAAAAGAGCGAGATTTTAAATAGACAGGTATTCTATACTACGAAAATCCTTACCAAAAGTTACTTTCCACTATCATTGTACACAAAGTTTATGAATTTCCTGTAAAAATAACAGGAAATAAGCGATTATTTACGATTATCGTCTCCCTGAAGCATGCTCAAATAGCTGATATATCTGCTTTCAGCAATCTTGCCTGCTTCTACAGCTTCAAGTACTGCACAACCTGGCTCATGAGTATGGGTACAATTATGGTATTTGCATTCACCAAGTAAATCACGCATCTCAGGAAAATAATGACTGACTTCCCATGATTCTATATCCGCCAAACCCAATTCTTTAATACCCGGAGTATCTATAATAAAAGTATCAGGTTCTATCTCAAACATTTCTGCAAAGGTAGTAGTATGTACTCCCTTATTGGCAAAAGTAGATACTTCATTAGTCTTCAGTTTCAGATTGGGATTAACACTATTGACTAAAGACGACTTTCCTACTCCAGAATGTCCAGACAATAAACTTTTCTTATGGCGGATTGTTGCATGAAATTCATCAAGATTGATATTATCTAAGGTTGAGGTTTCAATACATTTGTAGCCTAATTCTTCATATAAAGCAATCAATTCTTTCTGGTTTACTCTGGCCTCCTCTTCAAGCAAGTCTATTTTGTTAAAGATCAAAATAGTAGGTATCCTAAAACTCTCTGCTGTGACCAAAAAACGGTCAATAAATCCAAGCGAGGTTCGAGGAAATGTAAGAGTAACTATAAGAATAGCCTGATCTATATTGGCGGCAAGAATATGACTAAATGCCGATTTGTGTACTGATTGACGAATAATATAGTTTTCTCTTGGTAAAATTTCAGTAATGATCCCTGTAGCAAGACCTGGCTCATACTCATATACTACTTTATCGCCCACAGCAATAGGATTATTTATCTTAATATCCTTAAGCTTTATTTTTCCCCGTAAACGGCATTTTAACAATTGATGGTCATCCGTACGAACTTCATACCATGATCCGGTTGAGCGCATTACAATTCCTTGAGGCATTAGCTATTCTTTTTTGCCACAAATGTCGGGAATTCTAGTAAGGAAGCGAAATAAGTATCTGATTTTGTCAGTAAGCATTTACAATGCAGTAAGACTAACTTCGGCTAAAATACAACTTCAATTTCATAAATCGTATTTCTAAGCAATGATATGATAAGGCCGCAATAATAATGGCGATGCTAAATACCATCCCTGTAAGGATCAGATGATGCCATAAATTATCCACTGTCGAGAAAAAGTACAGAAAAACACGAATTGCTATGACAATTGCAATATTATGACACATATATAACCCAAAAGATATTTTCCCCAAATAATTAATTATAGGGTTTTCCAAACTAAATAAACGATTGGTATTAGCAGCCATATTCATAATAAAAATAATAAATAACACAGCATAGAACTCCTGGCTTACTGAAGTTCCTCGTAGTAACAAAAGAATAAGGACTACATATATAAATAGTTGAACACTTCTTGAAAACAAAATTTTCAAAATCTCTTCTTTGTTAAAAAATAATAGGTAAGCTCCAATCCCTCCAATCGCCATACAGCTAATTCTCAAGTCCTTAAAAAATTTTGTAACAATAGTAGCCAAAGTATACCAATCTGGATTCGAAATATGTAGATAATGTCCCAGTGTAATAAGTCCATCTCCAAGAAAGCCATTGGAGAACATTACAATTACTACAATAATCGCACATAAAACCTCAAGGTAGTGCTGTGTTTTGCTTAGAATGATTGGCCATAGAAGATAAAACTGTTCCTCAACACCAACAGACCATGCCTGCCCGGCATAGGGTACAGTACTTGTCACTACTGAAGCTACATTAGGAAGAATAAGCAGATATAAGGTAAGTTTGAGAGAGAAATCGGTTAACAGATTATCAGATAAATATGGGATATAAAAAAACTCGAAGCGTGGTAAAACCAGAAAAGCAATTATAACGACCAAGTAATACAATGGCCAGATACGTAGTATACGACGCATGTAAAATGACTTGATAGCTATATGGGAATGCTTCTGTTTTTCAGCCAATAAAAGATATGTAATTAAGAAACCACTTAATACAAAGAAAAGAACTACTCCTAATCCTCCTATTCTGGCAATAAATATATTCTCGGAAAAGTTTTTCATTCCAAAAAATGCCTTAAGTATTTCCATATGATGGAACAATACTAATAGGGATGCAATACAACGAATACCATTCAGATTTGGAAAAAAAACAGCAACCGGAGTAGAGACAGAATTTGAAGTAGTGGTGTTTAGCAACTTTTTTACCATTAGTTAACAGTCTCTAACTATTGTAAAATTCACAATAAACTACAGCTGGCATTATCAACTTGTAAGGTATAACACATAGAAACACAATATATTAACCTGACATTCAGCACATATCCTCACAAACAAATATATAACTTATCTAAATGGTTTATCATACTTCAATACAGTAAATCTATTTCTTTAAGAATTTTCTCTGTTGCTCCTAATTTTTTTCGAATATACATCTGTACTCTATCACTTACCTCTTTTCGTAAGGTAGCATCTGAATACAGCTTTTCAAAAATAGGAATAAACTCAGCTGTGTTCTTAACAGAAAATGCACCACCTTCTTCAATCAAATCAAATGCTTCCTGAAACTTCTTATAATTAGGTCCAAAAAAGATCGGCATTCCAAAAACAGCAGGTTCTAGTATGCTGTGAATCCCATCATAGAATCCTCCACCTATAAACGCAAAATCTCCATACTGATACAAAGAAGACAAAAGGCCAATACTATCAATTAAAAGAACATCATAGGTAGCAATAGAATTATCTACAGCTTTTGATAAACGTATAGTTTTTTTTGTAAAGGCAGATTCAATACTTTGTAAAGTTTCCTCTTTTATCTCGTGTGGAGCTATTAGTATCTTAAGTGGCTTAGTATATTGATTCAGATAGCCTGTTAAAAGATCCAGATCACCCTGCCAGGCGCTTCCCACAATCAGCAACGGCTGGTCTGCTTTGAATGTTGCAGCCAATGGAATATCTTTCTTCGTTTCTGCAATTTTACTTACTCGATCAATGCGAGTATCACCTGCCACTGAAACATTTTCTAAATCAATATCTTTTAATAAAGCCAGCGAGCTTGTGTTCTGAACAAAGATATGAGTAAAGCATGTAAGCATATTCCTGAAAAACTGACCATAAAATTTAAAAAATGCCTGATCCTGACGAAATATTGCAGAGAAAAGTATAGTTGGAATAGCTTGATTCCGCAGCTCTGCTAGATAATAATGCCAAAATTCATATTTTGCAAAGAATACGATTGCAGGCCGGACAGTTTCAATAAATCGTTTAGCATTACTGCCTGTGTCTAAAGGAAGATAAAATACCCAGTCAGCATACTCATAGTTTTTTCGTATTTCATATCCAGAGGGTGAGTAGAAGGTTAATAAAATACGATAGTGTGGATGTTTAGTTCGAAATCCTTCAATTACAGGTCGGGCTTGTTCAAACTCTCCCAGCGAAGCACAATGAAACCAGGCTATAGGATAGATGTTTTCATCAAAAGATGCATGTAAACTTGAAAAAATGTCTTTTCGTCCCGTTACCCATTGTCTAGCCTTCTTATTCCACAAAGCAGCAATACGGATAAGTGCACCCATTAAGTAAATACCTATAGTATAGAAAACAAGCATCATAACTGAATAAGAAGTCAAATTAGCCTGCAAAAATACTATGTTCTCTGAATCTTTATCTACAGAAGAATTAAAAGCTAAAAACAGAAAGATAGCTTATGGAAAAGTCTCATCTTTTTCATCATGTAAAAAACATCAAGCATACTATATGAAGTATACTTATATACTTTTCTTATCTGTTTTGAGTATTTTTTCATTGAAAGCTCAGAATCCACAGAAAGCCTCACAATTTCTAAAAGAAGGGATTGCCTTACATGATGAAGGAAGATACGAAGAAGCTATTAAAAAGTATGATGCGGCATTAACAGAAGAACCCGATAATTACACAGCTCTATATGAAAAAGCGTTTTCCTTATCTTCACTTAATCGAAGCAAAGAAGCAATAGAAATAGCTAAAAAACTGATCAAAATCTGCCAGAATGAGTCAACGCTTCAACTCACATATGTTTTGTATGGCAATACGCTTGATCAATTAGACAAAGGAAAAGAAGCCATAAAGATCTATGATCAAGGTATTAAAAAATTTCCAGATCATTATCTGCTGTATTTTAATAAGGGAATTTCATTAGCTCAGCAAGAAAAACAGGAAGAAGCACTCGAAAACTTTCAAAAAGCCATTGTATTAGAACCTAGCCATCCTGGCTCTCATAATATCATAGGCCGGACCTTATTAAGAACCAATAAAGTCCCTGCCATGCTGGCTTTGATGCGAATGCTGATTCTGGAACCTGAAAGCAAAAGAGCAGCACAAAACTGGCAGATATTGCAGGAAATTCTAACACCGGCATCAAATGAAAATAGAAAAATAACCATTACAGTAGATGCACTCAAAAACCTATCCAGCGATAAACCCAAAGAAAATGATTTTTTTGCTGCAGAATTTATACTAGGTACTATGGGTAGCGAAGTAAAAGTTGAAGAAAAACAACTTACAGGTCTTGAAAAACTTAATTTTCAGCTGGATACTTTTTTCTCTATGCTAGGGTCTAATCAGGATAAAAAAACAGGTTTTTACTGGCAATACTATGTTCCTTATTTTGCAGAGATGCAAAAAAAATCAATGGTCACTACATTCATGTATATCATACAAGCAAGTAACCAAAGTAAAGAAGTTCAGGACTGGCTCAGCTCACACGGCAAAGAAATTGAAGATTTCTATTCATGGAATAAAAACTATACCTGGCCAACTTTAAAATAAGTAGTTACATACCTTTTACTCCCATTCTCTTTTCTGTCGCTGGGCTTTTTTATCTGCCTGGCGACGCTTTTTTTCACGACGAACTTCTTTAGATGCAGCACTTGGTTGGGTAGCTTTTCTTGGCTTTGGAGTCACAAAAGCTTTCTCCAAAAGTCTATAAAACTTTTTAATAGCAGTCTCTTTATTTTTTAGCTGACTACGATCTGTCTGAGCCGTAATAATGATCTCACTATCATTGGTAATATGATTGGCTAACTTCTCTTTGATCTTCTGCTTTTCCACCTCTGTTAGTAGTGAGGAGTTATCTACATTAAAACGAATCTCGACCTTAGATGCAGTTTTATTAACATTCTGTCCTCCCGGGCCGCTACTACGTACAGCAGCAAACTCAAATTCAGATGATAAATCTTTCATTAAAATTTCAATTAATCAATTTATAAGTATACCACTAAAATACATTACTGGCAAAAATAAAAGTACCACCTTTTGAGTGGTACTTTTATTCAATGTCCAATACTATTATTTATTTTCTCAGGATTTTCACTTCTACACGACGATTTACATCCCGACCATTCAACTCGTGATCGTTTGTAGTGATAGGTTGTGTAAATCCATAGCCGACAGCAGTCAAGCGCTTCTTATCTATACCTTTTTTAATCAGATAATTAACTACTGCCTGAGCACGTTTCTGAGATAAAAATTTATTCACATATGCTGTACCTAAATTATCTGTGTGACCACCTATCTCCATGATAATTCGTGGGTTACGCTTTAAAAACTCATATAGCTTATCCAAGGCAAAGTTACTTTCAGGTCGCAGGTCAGCACTATTAAAATCAAAGTAAACTCCACCCAATACAGCTTTTGCTCCTTCTTTGATATCAATAGGGAATGCATACGTAAGTACAGAACGTACATCCACCTGATTCAATGCCACAGAAGTTAAATCCTGATCTGTTACAAACTTATTCGTATTGCCAGGACTTGGATAATTTAATACAACCAAATATGGGAAGTAATTCTTCTGAGTAATCTCAATTACATAGTTTGTTTGTTTTCCTGGTATAAATCCGAAGTGATATACTCCATTAGCATCTGTTTTTGTCGACAGGAAAGGTTTGTTACTACTTTCCTCTCTGATCTCCACAAGAACCCCTGCCAGGATACCAGCATTATCTCTTACTTCTCCGTTGATAAGAAGAGAATCTGTCTCTACATATTTAACACGAACAAGGTTTAAATTCTGCAGTACAATACGCTGGCCGGCAGCAGTACGAATGGTATCAGGAATATCTATCTCAAAATTTTTCACTATTTCAGCACCTTCACCTTCTGCCATTGGAATCTCAACATCATCTGTCAATACTACTTCTCCATTTTGTTTTCTTACTTCTACAGTATAAGTATGTCCGGAACGAAGTTTCAAAGAATAGTTACCATCTGCACCAGATAATGCACTACCTTTTACACCTAATTTTCGTTGGGAATCAAAGTTAAGAATATAATCACCTAAAGGACGTTTTGTAGTTTTAATAACAACTTGTCCTTTTACTACAACATCATCATACATTTTGACCATATATATATCTTCCTGGCCCATAGTCCCCTGACGATTGGAGGTAATATATCCATTTTTTCCTGTGCTATCTGTCATAAAATAGATATCATCTCCAGGAGTATTTATTGGATATCCCATATTTACTGGTTTACTCCATGTACGGGTAAATGGCTCATAGGTAGTTTTATATACATCATACCCTCCCATACTGTCATGGCCTCTTGAGGAGAAAAATAAAGTTAACCCATCCTCAGACAGAAATGGAGCATCTTCATCAGCATCTGTATTTACTATACTAGGTAAACGTTCAGGTTCACTCCATTTTGTTGTATCTTCTTCTTTGCGACGGGAAATCCATAAATCAAGATTACCATTTTTGTTATCCAGACTTGATGCAAAGTATACCACACTACCATCTTTAATGACAAATCCGTCTGGCTCAAATTTCTGTGTATTGGTGAACTTGGCAAAAGGTTTAGGTTTTGACCAGGTTCCTCCATTTAATACAGACTCATACAATGATCCAAATTTTGACGACTTATAAACCAGCATTTTCTCATCATTATCATATAGCTGAACATTGGACGTATGTGTCTTTCTTTCATTTACCTGTCCGGTTAACAAAGAAGCACCACTCCAGTGACTACCTTTTCCGCTGGTAGTATATATATTTTCCCATCCATCACCACGGGGAGTTATTTCAGAAGGATTAGCAGGACGACGAGATGTAAAATACAATGTCTGTTTATCCTTAGTCAACATAGGGCTATGTTCTGAATATTCAGAATTAACTTCAGTACCCAGGTTGACAATTTGATAATCAACAGGACTGCTAAGGTATGTCTTTCCAAATTCAGCCTGAAGAATAAGAGTCTTTACAGCATCCTGACGACTATCGTTTTTTCCAATTTCATCGTTCAGATATACTCGGTAAGAAGCAACCGCAGAATCAAACTGCAGATTAGCATGAAAGGCCCTTCCCAACCAATAGTAATAATGCTTATCAACATCAGGGTCCAATTCTCTTGCTTTTCGCAAATAATCAAGAGATTCTTTATTATTAAATAGTAGCAGATTGGTTACACCAAGCCCAAAGTATGCATCAGCATTTTCTCCATTACTTGTATTAGCTTGTTTGTAATACTCTAAAGCTTTGTGGTAATTTTCTTTGTCAAGAGCTTTATCGCCTTTCTTAACCAGTGACTTTGCACTTTGAGCAAAAGCCTGAAAACCTAAAAAGGAAAGCAAAAAAAGCAGTGAAGTAAGTTTGAGCGAGTATTGATTTTTCATGTATAATAATATAATAAAAGATCAAAGAACAAATAAAGCATTTATTCTTTTGAATAGAGTTCAGTCTGAGGGTAAAAGAATTAAATCAAGAATCAACTTATTGAAAACTCCCTATAAATAGCTTTTTGTCATGATAACCGGGTCCTTGCCTTATAAAATATAGGCAGTTCCTTTCAAAAAAACATATTATCGCAAAAATCACAAATTTCTTACATAAAAGAAATAAAATCATATTTTATTCTCTAAACAGGCAAGTTTGTAACCCTTAAATTATTTTTTTGGGAAGTATGGAAGAAAAGAGATTATCATCACCTCTATATACACAATAATATTAGTATACTTAGGTCATTTACTTGTACAGATATATTACATATACAATAGAACTAAATGCTACTTGGTAAAAACATACTAACTTTTATTTCGTAGTGAGAAACAAATACGAGAAAGAGTGGTTAAGTACATGTAAGCTTATTTATACTGCATTCAGCTGAGGTGTTGAATAGAAACCTTAGTCCTTAATAAGGAACGGGCATCTCCACGAAATACTCCCTGAACAGGAGCAATCAGATTGGGATAGGAGGAAGAAGCTAACAAAATATGCTGATCAGCCACAACCAAGCCTTCTGTAGGATCGTATCCCCTCCATCCAGCTCCAGGAAGATAAACTTCAACCCATGCATGCAAATATGATTCTTCTGTGCCATTACCCAGATAATATCCACTAGCAAATCGAGCGGCAATGCCTAATACACGACAAATATCAATCATCAGAATCGCCAGATCCCGACAAGAACCTTTTTTTAGTCGTAATGTTTCATCAGAACTACGTGGAGGTCCAAATTCGTTATATTCGTACACAAACTCCTGATTGATAATCTCAGTCAAATACATTAATAAACGCAAAGTGCTTTGTTGAGATTTTCCCACACATTCCAGTGCAAAATTTTCTATTTTAGAATTTCTGGTTTCAGGCTTTAAATAAGGTTTTAACAAAGGATGAAGGTCAACGGGATAATGAAAAGGCAAGTTACAGGTTTCAAAGGGGTATAATACATAATCAAAGGGATTTGATCTAAGCGTTTGTACCTCAAACTCTGTCTCAATCAACAAATGATCTGTCAGATCCTGAAAGCAAGCCAGATAAATAGAGTTTCCTTCAATATCATTTGACCGGGAGAAAACAACTGGCTCCGGATTTATTTTTAAGGTAAAATTGAAAATTGCCTGATAAGGATAGGTAGGAGGATGCACACATAAGATATGAGGCTCCAGGTAAACCATCTTTGAATAGGTATAATAGGTTTGGTGGTTAACTTTAAAATGCATGAGAGGATCAGTTCAGGAATTTCGGATCAACAAAAAAAGAATAGCCACTTGAATCAGGTGCCAGCAATTACTCTTCTTTGGGTAGTTCACATATATCAAAAACTCTATCTACCCATTGGTCTGGCAACTGGCCTATTGCATGTTTTAATAATTCGCTCCATGTTTTTGATGTTTCTTTTAATTCCTCTCTTTCAAGCCGGCAGTCCTTTATCTGAAAGCTACCTTTTTCGTATAGAATAATATCCAGAGGATAATCTACATCATTTACACTAACTTTTGTAGCATCAAAAGCAAGAAAGCCAACCATCATAGCATCTCTCATTGAAGTTTCATACCGCAATTGTCTATGTAATAATGGTTTTCCATAATTGGTATTCCCGATGATTACAAATGGGGTTCCAGGTCCAACTTCTACCCAATTTCCTTCCGGATATAATAAAAATAGCCTATGTTCATCATCATCTTCTAATTGTCCACCAACAATAGCATGTAAATTAAAATACAACCCAGATTGATATAATGAATCTTTATCTTCACCCGCAACACGCTTTACCTGTTCTCCAAAAGCATTTACTGCCTTATATAGTCTATTAAATTTCCGATCCTGTTCTTTAATTACTTCATCAAAATAGGTGATAGCTTTATCTCGTACAGATCTGAGACCAGAAGTCATAATAAACATAGAATGCTTGCCAAACTGATGTACTGAGACCTTTTTACCTGTAGAATATTCAGCTCCTGATGTTAAACGAGTATCAGCAATTGCTACTAATCCAGATTCTACCTTTATACCTAAACAAAAAGTCATAAAATTCAATATTAAATCTGTCTTAGTACCAGACGTTTGATATTCAAACAATTACTTGTCAAAACTACTAAAATAGAAGTGGTTATTACTATATTACTTCCTTTAAATGGGTTTAATAGCAAAAAACGTGTTAAATATCTCCTCTCCTACCTCATTGTTTTTCATTTGAAATGTATCAATAAACTCATGGAGTCCCTTATCAAAAACTTCGTCAACAGAAGTAAACTCAATTTCAGAACGCAAACGACTCAGTTTCTTCTCAGCTTCATTACTGTAACGCATACTGGAAGGAGTTCCAGAAATCTCCCGTAAGGAACTCTCTGCATACAATAACGAATGCAAAACAGAACGAGGAAACAATTTATCCAAAACCAGAAACTCAACAATATTTGCAGGTGTTATCTCTTTGTATTGTTGTCGAAACATATTGTAAGCACTGGCAGATTTTAACACAGATGACCATTGCAAAATATCTAAAGGAGAGCCTACCAGATTTGTATCTGGCAACAAAATGAAATACTTGACATCTACAAAACGGGATATTTTGTCAGCCCTTTCCAGAAAACGCCCAGCTCTTCCGAAATGCCAACCTTCACCACGTGTTACAGTAGAGTCTACAATACCAAAAAACAGCTGGCTTCCCATCTTTATTTCTTTGTAAAACTCTTGCAATGCCAGCAAATCCATCTGGTGATGAGAAGCCTCCTTTACACGCAAATAGGATTTATTGATATGTTCCCACATCTCCTTTGACAATGTCTCCCGAATGGTACGGGCATTTTCCCTTGCATTATACAGGTTAGATATGATCGAATTGGGATTTCGCATATCAAATGTCATAAACCTCAACACATTATCACGCGAAGGAACATCAAAATATTCTTTAAAGAGCTTATCATCTGCCATTGTTATAACCAGAGGAGCCCACTGCTCAGATATCTCCGGTGGCAGATCAAACATCAAATGAAAATTAACATCTATAAAACGGGCATAATTTTCAGCCCGTTCAATATAACGATTGATCCAGTAGATAGAATTTGCGACTCTTGAAAGCATTGATTAGAAGTACAGTTAAAAAATGTATAGATGATAAAACAACTATGGACTATCTATTCCAGCCCATGGTTAGTAACGGAAACTGACATGATTAGTACAAAACCCAAGTGTCTTTGCTTCCACCTCCCTGGGAGGAATTTACAACTAACGAACCTTTGCGTAATGCAACCCGTGTTAATCCACCAGGAATCACCTCAATATTTTCCCCATATAAAATATAAGGTCTCAAATCTACATGCCGGCCTTCAAAATGATTCTCAACCATAGAAGGTACACGAGACAAAGATATAGTCGGCTGTGCAATATAGTTACGCGGGTTCTGTTTGATCTTCATCCGAAACAACCGTTGTTGGGCTTTTGTTGATTTTGGTCCAATCAACATTCCATATCCTCCTGCTTCATTGGCTTCCTTCACTACTAATTTGTCAATATTCTCCAGAACATATTGTATATCATTATCTTCCCCACAAATATATGTCTGAACGTTAGGGATTATGGGGTCTTCATTCAAATAATACTTAATAATACGTGGAACGTAAGCATAGATTACTTTATCATCCGCCACCCCTGTCCCTGGTGCATTGGCTAATGCAACTCTACCCTTTTTATATACTTCAAATATTCCAGGTATACCCAGTAATGATTCTGGATTAAATACATTCGGATCTAAAAAACTATCGTCAATACGGCGGTAAATCACATCTACAATCTGAAAACCTTTGGTAGTACGCATTTTCACATAACCATCATGGACAACAAGATCATTGTTTTCCACTAATTCTACTCCCATTTGCTGTGCCAGGTATGAGTGTTCAAAATAAGCGGAATTGTAACGTCCTGGAGTTAGTACAACTACTGTCGGAGAGGGATTATTAGAGATGTATTGCAGCATCTGCAATAATTGTGTTGGATAATTGGATACAGGTTGTACACGTAGTCTTTCAAAAATTTCAGGGAATGAATGCTTCGAAATTTCACGATTTTCCAACATATATGACACACCAGATGGACATCTTAGGTTGTCTTCAAGCACCATAAATGTACCATCATCTCCACGAATCAGATCAGTACCTGTAATATGGCACCACACACCTTTGGGAGGATTTATTCCTTCACATGGCTTTAAATAGCCTTTACACGATTCTACAAGTTCACGAGGTACTATTCCATCTTTAAGAATTTTTTGATCATTATATACATCATCTAAAAATAAATTCAATGCAGTAATACGTTGCTTCAACCCTCTCTCTAATCGAGCCCATTCATCAGCCCGTATCATGCGTGGCACAATGTCAAAAGGCATTATACGTTCGGTACCTTCTCCATTATGGTACACATTGAAAGTAATCCCCATTTGCATCAGCGTTCTCTCAGCAGCATGCTGACGTTGAAGCAGTTCTCCTTTTGGCAAATTTTCAATCTGTTGTTTGAAATATTCATAGTGGGGTCTTACCTTGCCATCTACTTCAAACATCTCATCAAAAAAACCTTCTGTATGGTAGTTATCAAATATAAAAGCCATATAACTGATTATTAATAAGGTTAGAATTTTTAATCATAGACAGGCCAAATTACCTTTTTTGCTTATAAGTAAGCTAGTAGATACTCTACCTGATTTCTTGGCGAATAATAATTGAAATTTTGATTTAAGTCAACTATTCGAAACAATATCCAAGTCATTAATCAAAAAATAAAATAAAAACCCTATCAAAACCATCCAAAAGCAAACAATATTTCAGACACCAATTTAATACTATGCCACAACAAATAGAGCTTGAAAACTATCTGACATCTTTTCGCTTTCGCTGGAAAATACAAATGCGTTGGTCAGACATGGATGAAATGAAGCATGTAAACAATGCTGTCTATCTGACTTATTTTGAAGAAGCTCGTTTACGGTATTTGCATGAAACACTTCAGATTCCCTATCGGGATGTCGATACGCGTGTTATCATCGCACGTAATACAGTAGACTATATTCTGCCGCTTTTCTTTTTAGACGAGCCGTATTTGTATATTCGCTGTACCCATATAGGTACTAAAAGTTTTGAACTGGAACAAGTAATAGTCAATGAAAAAGATGGACAGAAAAAACTCATAGCTAAGGGTGGCACAGTTATGGTTACATACAACTATAAACTCAATCAATCAGTAGCTATACCAGATAGCTGGCGTGAGCAATTTTTACAACACGAGAAGTTTATCGAAACCAAATAATTCTACATGCAACCTCAAAAACTACTTATGGTATTTAATCCTATCTCAGGAGATAATATCGATAAGGACGAAATCGAATTACTTATTAAAGTCTTTTGTGATGAAGAACACATAGACTTTTCCATCTACAAAACTACAGGTGATCAAAAAGCTGATCAAAAAGCCATCTTAAAATATATAGAAGACGAACATCCTGATGCAGTGGTCGCCGTTGGAGGAGATGGGACTGTAAGCCTGGTAGCAAACCTACTTATTGGGAAGACTATTCCTATGGGTATTTTACCATTGGGGTCAGGCAATGGATTATCTAAAGACCTGAAGATTCCTCAGGAAATAACAGAAGCCTTACACATAATCCAAAACTTTCAGATTCAAACCATTGATACACTTACTATCAATGGACTCCCTTGTGTACACATTGGAGATATAGGTTTTAATGCAGTCATTGTAGACAGGTTTACAAAAGACGAAGGAAGAGGTCTTACAACGTATGCCTGGAATACTGTAAAAGAATTTACTGACTACCAGCCTAAACAATACAAAGTAGTCACTGATAATGGTGAATTTGAAGGTACTGCCTTTATGATCGCATTTACCAATGCTAATGCTTTTGGAAGTAATGCAACTATCAATCCTACTGGAATTATCAACGATGGACTATTTGAAATATGCATTATCAAAGAATTTCCAAAGCTGGAAGGAGTTGGAATCTTATATCGTCTCCTAGTAGGTGATATAGACCAGTCTATGCACTATGAAATTATTCAATGTACTAAAGCATCCATCAGCAACCCGAATTTAGAATTAGTTCAGATTGATGGTGAACCAATTGATACTACAGAAACTGTAGATGTATATATTAATCCAAGCAGTCTACATATCATTGTGCCTTAATTTAGCTTTTTTCTAAATACCTCCTGATGGCCTGCATAGCTATTTGCAGGTTCCAGGACATGCAACCATAATTCCTGGTTCTTATAATAATCTAGACGAAAACATCCTTTTTGCGCATGGGTAAATGAAGCTTTGCCACCCTTGTGCACAAAGGATGTTTTGCTCCCGGACCCACTTACAATGAAGTGATTATCATGCTGATGAAAATATTGCAGGTTATGGTCATGGCCTGCTGCATAAACAATATTTCTGTATTTCTTTACTATACTTAGTAATTTACGACGCATTCGTTTGTAAGGAGGAAATGACATATCTTCGTATGCACCAAAAAAGCGTCTGTAGAGAGGGTAAAGTGATCCTGCAACCGGAAGCGGAAAATACAATTTGCCATGTAGAGCAGTTAGTGGAAACAAATGATGCTTTAATGTAAATCTACCTCCATGCAAGGCATTACTAAACAAAGGATGGTGTCCAGCTATAATTACCTGTTTTTCAGCAAGCGACTCTAGTGCTTGTTCTAATAACTCATAAAAGTGCATTTCACTTTGGGCTTCACACCCTGCAGAAATCCCAATCGGCTTATAACCTCTTTGTACCCACCATTGGGTATTGATCACTATCAAATACAAATTCTCATGTAGCTTAATTGTTTTCGGTCCCGGACATCCATTTGAAGGCAAAAAAACATCTATTCTATTGGTATAGTTCTCTATATATTTTTCCTGCCTGGTTACGTATTCAAACCCATTTGCTCTACCTCGATTCCAGTCATGATTTCCGGAAAGAAAAATGAGTCTTCCATCAAAATTTTTAAACAGATCCAGTTGAGCGGTCAGTCTGTCTTCCGAGATTTTACGCAATGCACTATGTTTATCTGGTAGTCCTTTAGGATAAACATTATCTCCCAAAAAAATCACGGTAAGATCTTGTTTGTATATGCTGAGTTGTTCATGAATCAGATGAAGTATAGGATCCTTTCCATCCAGACTGGGATGCCCTGCATCTCCTATCAGCAATATAGAATGGCTTAACAAATCTTTTTGAGGAGGTTCTTGTTGCTGCCATCTATGTTCTGTTTCACTGTAATAAGGCAGTCTGCTATACCAATAATCCCGATCCCGTAAAAAAGCAAAAGGCATAATATATTTTATTGAATTGACATGGTAGAATAACAAATACATTCACAAAATGTATTCCTCACCATTCTGTGAATGTATAAAAATCAAAAAAGGTTATGGTATAACCATAACCTTTTTTAATTAGTTAAATACGAGCAACCTAAAAGAGCGTCTAGCATAGAAAGTATTGCCTTCCGGGCTAAAACTTACTCTTTCAAACCAATAATAATACTTATTTATAGAAAACTCAAAAAAAAGTTTTTTTTAATACAAATTTCTTATCATAACTGAAAAACAACACATTAAGACACATTTTATAAAAAATAAATTTCAAATTAACACACACACAACAAGAAAATATTTTTAAATCTTTCTTATTGGGTCTTCCATACTTTTCAGAAAACCACTAAAGTAACAACCACATACTTGCACAAGACTGAAGAATCTTTATAAAACTAACAAATGGCAGCACTATTCAATAAGACATGCAAAAAAATAGATAAAATTACCATATTTAATATATTTCACTAAAATAAAAATATATAATTTCAACAGTAATCAAATCCTTTTTAAACATAGACACACTACACTCTCTATTTTTTTATAAGAAAATAAATGAATCTTTTTGGTCATAAAAAAACCTGGCTTTACCAGGCTTCCTAAAAAAATATGTATACTGAATTAAGCAATCTAGAATGTCTCTATCGATTTTTACTTGCTTTGATAGCCTCATTAATATCCTCTACACGTTGCCCATTAATTCTTCCGACAACAAATGCGCCTGTAACTCCCATACGCTGTAAATCATTCTTTAACTTTTCAGCTTTTCTATAATCACGAAATTTCGCAAATGTAAATTTACGAGTAGCATCACCTTCCTGACGTAGTGCAGCTAATTCAGCCTGATAGTCATCTAAACTAAAATCTTGAAAAGCACCTAATTGTACCTCAAAAAATACACCTTCTTCTATTTCAGGTTGTTGTTCAACCAATATGTCATTTGCTTTCTGTAGAGTATCTACCTTGGATTTTGCTTTTTTCAACTCTTCAGACTGAGCTGCAAATTCTTTGTGTTCTTTAGCTATAGGGCCAAATAACGGAGCCTTGAAGTGTGAAAATAATATGTAACCGATTCCTGCAAATGCCAGCACACCAAAAATAATAGCTAATGTCTTTAATGTTCCGGCAGATGATTTTAGATTATCATTTTCCTTCCGCAAATCCTCATTCTCATCCTCTAATTCACTAGAAGACTTAGTAGAATAATCCTGAGTGGAAACAAAATCTTCTTCTTCTTCGGATTGATACGATGAACTTGTATCACTCTCAGAAGGATAATCATAATTATATAATCTATATTCTTTTGCTTCTTCGTTTTGTTCAGAATCCCGGTTATACTCTTGATCTGGTAGCATCGCTATGTATTTAAATTTAGAACGAACTGATATTCAGACGCATAATTACAAGAAATTTCTGTTAAATTCAAAATTTGATTATACTTTTATTACAATCAAAAAGTTTAACAATCACAGTTCCTATTCATAATTGCAGTCAAAAAATACAATTATATGGCAAAAATTACACTACAAATACGTTTCTGTAAATATATTTTGGTTACTTCTCTGCAATTAATTATTCTAATTCTTTGATTAGTTTCTGTATATTTTCAAATGAAGTAGCTGGAAAGTTTGCAATACGGACTTGTTTGTCCTTGTAGGCGCCATACCCGCTTCCTATCACTAATCCTTTTTCCTTCAAAGAAGCTATTTTTTCAGCCGGATTCTCTACTTCTGCGACAATCACAGTTTGAGATCTGTGAGCGGGATTTTCAACAGCAGGACGAAACTTTTCACTTTGTTCAAGGAACTGATACAACAAAGTAGCCTTTTCTTCTGTTTCCTGCCTGATTTTCCGTACTCCTATAGCATTCATATCTTTCACAACCTTTCCCAAAAGATACATTCCGAAAACATTTGGAGTGGCAGGAGTTTCATAGTTCAGATAGTTTTTCCATAAAGAAGGCAAGCTATGATGTGTACCAATATATTGTCCTTGCTGTTTCATCTGCTCGGCTTTCTGCAAACAAGTTTCATTCACAATCCATACACCCAACCCCGCTGGCAAGCCAAAAGCTTTTTGCACAGAAAAGAATGCTGTATCTACAAGACTCCAGTCAAGATCTGGATAAGGAGCAGAAGAAACGACATCCACAGCAACAATCTTACCTGGGTATGTTTTCTTAAAATAATGAATATCAGCTAATGGCATAGAAACACCGGAACTTGTTTCATTATGTGTCAGACAGATCAATTCGGAGGAGTCAGATACTGTATGTCGTGTGATATCAAAACCCTGTCCAAAAGGAGCTTCAAATTTCTGTGCTTTCTTACCTAGTTCAACAGAAAACTCATAAAAACGCTTTGAGAAAGATCCATTTACAAAATGAGTAGTTTCCTTCTCTGCACAGTTCTGAATAATTCTTTCCCAGATTTCAGTTGCAGATCCTGAGAATAATATAGCTCTGTCTGCAGGAATGTTCAACAGTTCCCGAAGTTGCTCTACAGCAAACTGGTATATACCACGAAATTGTTTGCTCCGGTGTGAAATAGAACCAATCTGCTCACGAATGGCTTGTTGTACATGAGATTCGAATGTAGGATACAGTTGAGCAGGACCGGGAGTGAAGAATACTTGCATTGATCAGTAAGTGTGTATAATAATAAAATTACAAATATTGGCAATAGAAATGAGATAAGTTCGAGGCCAGGAAATAAAAAATATCATCTATGTTGCTCAACAACAACTTTTTTTGCCTTTCGCTGGCTGGTAATTATAATAACAGCACAAATAATAATTGCAGCAGCAATTAATGACTTATCAGTCAACTTTTCCCCAGCAAATGTCCATCCCAACAACATCGCCACAACAGGATTCACATAAGCATAGGTGGAAGTAATATGAGGGGGTGCATTTTGTGCAAGCCAGGCATAAGCAGTAAATCCAATCCAAGAACCAAATACAATCAGATAAACCAGAGACCAGCCAGCCTTTGATGTAAGATCATTCCACATAGCTAGTGTTGGCTGTTCATAGACAAAGCTAAAGATCAATAAGAGTACCCCACCAGCAAACATTTGCATAGATGTAGCTTGTAGCTGCGATGGGTGTAAAGGCAGTCGTGGAGCAAGCAAAGTAGCAGTACCCCAGGAAGCTACACCTATCATAACAATAACTACCCCTATCCAATTGAGCGACAAACCTGAGGATAAACTGGTTGGTCCTATCAATACAAGGAATCCGACCAAGCCAATGCCTAAACCTACAATGGTAGAAATGCTAGGTTTTTGTTTGTTAAAGGCAAGCCAGTTGAGTATAACGATCCATAGAGGCAACATAGCTGTTAATAAAGCTCCTATTCCGGAAGGAATCAATCGCAAAGCAATGGCTAATCCTCCATTGGCCACAGCCAGCAACATAAAACCTAATAAAGAGGCAGAACGCCAATGTTTAAATTCAGGAGCAGAACCACCCGAACGAAATCTGGCAAACAAATATAATAATCCTCCCGCAATTACATTTCGTATACCAGACATCAGCAGAGGAGGCATTATTTCTGTCATGAAGTGGATAAATAGATAAGTACTTCCCCAGATAATATAAACCGCCAGCAACGCCAACACGATTTGCATACGTGTAGGTTGAGGAGCTGTAATAACAGTCATGTAGAAACTTTTGTATGGTAAAATCGGATTGATCTCAGCCTAAAAAATCTTCTGATACAGAGTACCGAGTCAAGAAAGTAATTGTCTCCTTCCGTCATTTTGAGAGAAGGAGACTAAACCTCCTAGTATAGCATTCTAAACTTAATAGTATGAGGTATATTCTTAAGCTCAGTAATTACCTCTTTATTATAAGCTTTATCTATATCCGTAATCACATATCCAACATCTTCACGTGTATTCAAATATTGTCCGCGGATATTAATCTGATAGTTAGCCAAAATGCTATTGATCTGAGCTAGAATACCTGGTACATTTCTATGGATATGAATCATTCGATGTGCATCATTCAAATCTGGTAATTGAATATTCGGGAAGTTAACACTACCAAAAGTATTTCCTTTATTAATGAAATCCAGTAGTTTACCAGGAACAAAGTTAGCAATGTTCTCCTGAGCTTCTTCTGTACTACCTCCAATATGTGGAGTCAGCAACACATTTGGTAAACCTCTTAGTTCATTAACAAATTCTTCATTATTGGTTTTAGGCTCATAAGGAAACACATCTACAGCGGCCCCTGCTACTTTGCCACTTTTTACAGCATTCACCAATGCCGGTACATCTACAATATGTCCACGAGACAGATTCAGGAAGATTACGCCATCTTTCATGCGTTCAAATTCTTTCGCTCCTATAAGATTGGCATTTTCTTTTCGACCATCCGTATGCAAGGTAATCACATCACATATTTCCAATAGCTCATGCAATGTCTTACAACGTTGTGCATTTCCTAAAGCAAGTTTCTCAACCAAGTCATAATAATATACTTTCATTCCTAATGCTTCTGCAACAACAGATAGTTGTGTACCTATATTTCCATACCCTACCAGTCCCAATTTTTTTCCTCTGATTTCATAGCTTCCAATAGCAGACTTATCCCACTCCCCTCTATGCATCTTATTGCTTTTCTCAACAATCTGACGCATCAGAATAATCATTTCTCCTATCGCAAGTTCTACCACAGACCTGGTATTGCTATAAGGTGCATTAAAGGCAACAATTCCTCTCTCCTGGCAAGCTTTCAAATCAATTTGATTGGTCCCGATACAAAACGCTCCTACACACATCAGTTTATTGGCATTCTCTAAAACCTTTTTGGTAACCTGAGTTTTGCTTCGGATACCCAATACACTTACATCCCGAATACGTTCGGCTAATTCATCCTCGTCCAGAGCACCTTTTACCATCTCAACTGTAAAACCTTGTTCCTGAAATAATTCTTTTGCTTTAGGATGAATATTTTCCAACAGCAGAACCTTAATACGGTTTTTAGGATAAGATAAACTGGCAGGAAGCTTATTTACAAACAAAAACTCATCCAGACTTGGTGTAATATGGTCTGCATTAGCAATTACTTTGCCACGTTCTACATTTTCGGTGAATGCATAAAAACGATTGGCTAGTCCAGCTTCTTTGATTTCGTAATCTGTATACCCATCTCCTATCACATATACATCACCTTGTAAATTAAGTTTACGCATTAACTCTGGCTTGCCTTTATCTTTAGCCAGAGGGTTTTCTGCATCAAAGCCAATAATATTTCCATTGTCATCGAATAAAAAGGTATTGGCATATACATTCTCAGGTTTGATACCTAAAGCTGTAACAATGGGAACGATGAACTCACGAAATCCACTTGAAATAATCAGAATGCTATCAGCAAATTCATTTAAAAAATCACGGTTTCTTTCAAAAGAATCAGATACTTTACCACTAAGAACGGCAATTAACTCAGGAAGATGATCTTTGTGTGCCTTTAGCAAGTCAACCCGGCGTTGAAGTGCCTCACTAAAGGAAATATCCCCATTCATAGCCAATTCAGTTACCTGATGAATTTCACGCAGAATATCTTCACGCTTTGGATTTCCCTGCAGTGAAATCTTTCCCAACTCATCCATTGCTTCCACTTTTGTAAATGTACTGTCAAAGTCAATGATAAAGTACTTTTGTTCTTTTGTAGGTATTTCAACCATGATTGTTTTTGGTTATGTATTGGAATCCAAGTATTAATTCAGCAAAAGAGGTATGTATAAATTAACTTTTTATATAATTCTAAAATAAAATAGTATCTATTCAAGATAAAAACTCCATTTAGTGTATGATTTCCAATCAAGTGGCAATTTCTCTCATTCTCGGGAGAAGTGCAAACCAAACCTGTAAAAGTGTTTTTTCGTAAACATTCACTTATATCAGCAAAACAATATATTTACAAAAAAATTCAGAATCAGGAAGCATACGGATTCCGCTTAAAGTTTGATAGTCAAAATTACTCAAAAAAATAATATAACTAGGATTATCTACTCTTATCTATTTCTAGCAACTAGCAAAATTATGGAGGTAAGGTAAAAAAGAGAACATATTGAATTTATAGATTACATCATATAAAATATTAACGACTTAGCACTAACGCCTAATTCATTCTATGAACAAATACTTTATTATCGGCATTGGCGGTACAGGCATGCGTTGTCTGGAAGCATTCATTCACACTTGTGCAATGGGCATGTTTGACAATAGCGAAATTAACCTTCTGGCTCTGGATACAGATCTGGAAAATGGTAATTTTGCGCGTTTACAGGAACTTGTGGATGCTTACTTAAAAACAAAAGGAGAAAACAAAACTCAAACCCCACATGCTGATACATTTTTTTCAGCAAAAATTAATTTTTATAAGTTCTCACCTGACTATTCCCGCACTGAAACCAGCAGTTTTCAACGTATAGCGAAGACTAGTTATGCAACAGAAACAGAGAGAGATCTGGCCAACTTATTATTTACTGATAATGTTCAGGCTTTCGATCTTAAACATGGTTATCGTGCTCAGACCCATCTGGGTTCTATGTTAATGTATCATGCTATTATTGATGAAGTCAATAAAAACCCAGGTGGCAACATGTCTGCATTTATTGATGAGTTATATAATGCTAACACAGCAGGCAGTGTGAAATTATTTATCATGGGATCTGTTTTTGGAGGTACAGGTGCATCCTCTATTCCTGTTATGCCTGCTGCGCTGGATACCGCTGTCAGAAAACGACATCAGGGAAAAACGCTGGACAAACTCTTTGTTGGAGCAACTTTGTTAACTAGCTACTTCTCATTTATATCTCCTACTCAGAATTCACGTGAACTTCAGAAAATAGTTGCCGACTCCAAAAACTTCTCAATGAATTCACAGGCAGCTATGATGTTTTATGAAGATGACCTGAGTGTACGCCGTACCTATCAGAAGTTCTATATGTTGGGTACCCCAACCAATGATTTTACTACACCACAGGCAGAACCAGATACTATCACAGGTGGCAATCGTCAACGCAACGACTCTCACTATATTGAACTTTTCTGTGCTTTTGCAGCCTATGACTTCTTTAAAAATCCAGATGCGGATTTACAAAAAATTAAAGATGATAAGGCAAGTGGTGTACAATACTATTTCCGCTCTATTGATGACAGTCAGAAACTGGACTTCAAAGACTTTCTGCCAGAAAATGAAGCATCCAATATTTTTCTTAAAAAATTAACACTCTTTACTGCTTTTTCCTTCCTTGTAGGTTTAGATAATACCGATTTCTTTGCATCAGCACAAAGAGGTGATCTCAAGAATATAACCGGATATGAAGATATAACAAAAGTTGAATTAGATGCGCTATTAAAATATATGGGATTATTTCATTTCCGTTTCTCTAACGATGAACTTCGTGAAGGCTGGTTACGACAGGTATGGCGTTCATCAGGTGGAGGAGAGCGTTTTATGTATAATCCTGAAATGTTTGGTGCAACGACTGTACGTGATCTGCGAAAATTTGAATTTAATAAGTTATTCTCCAAGAGTAGCGAGTATCAGAGACACAATTTCAGTGTCAATTTCCTAACCAGTCCATTTGACCGTTTTAAAGAGACATTTGTCAAAGAAACATCTGATGGTGCATTTGCGAATAAAAGTGAAAAGCTAATTAAAAGGATGTATGATACACTTGTTAAGCTATATAGTTTTTAATTTTTCATTACTAAGAGCATTAGTGTAGATATAACATCTTGAGATTCTTTTCAAAATGCTAATTTCTTTAATACATGTTGTTAACCAAAACAAAATCTCATATTTCTAAAAACTCTATACAAGAGCAACAGCAAAGTCTTCTGGTTGCAATATGTATACTAGGATCAATCATACGAATTATACATTACATTTATAATAGAAGTTTATGGGGTGATGAAGCTTTTTTAGGAATAAACTTTCTTGCTGATGGCTGGAAAAATTTATTTCAACCACCACTCCTCTATTTTCAGCAGGCTCCCCTAGGTTTTTTATTATTGGAAAAGACACTTGTATCACTATTTGGTCCAAGTGAATATACACTAAGAGCAGTTTCGCTGATTTTTGGAATAAGTGCTATTTTTCTTTTTAAATATTTAACAAATTATTTTTTATACTTTCCAGGAAAAGTGATAGCACTTTTCCTTTTTGCTCTCAGTTATCCCGCTATTTATCATTCAGTAGAAGCTAAACAATATAGTACAGAACTGTTTGTTTCTGTACTCTTATATGTATCATATCTCTACTATTATAAAAAAGAGGGGACTATCACTATTCTAAGGTTTGGACTGATTGGTGCTTTTGTTACATGGTTCTCGTATTCTTCTCTTTTCATATTATTAGGCATTGCCAACCTTATTTGTATAAAATTAATCTTTCAGAGAAAATGGAAACTACTATTGGCTCATCTACCTGCTTTTTTTTTATGGATAATTAGTTTTATACCTAACTATATCTTTTTTATAAAACCCGGATCAGCTATTCCATGGTTAGTAGGTATGTGGCAGGGTAGCTTTTTACCATTGTCTAAACAAATCTTTATCTGGCTTGTACGTACTAGTATATCTATCATGCAAGATCCTGTAGGAATAAGTTGGAGTCATGGTAAGCTCATTATTATTTGTCTAGGATCCTTTATTGGATTTGTACTTTTTCTAATAGGAGCGATTTCCTTAATTAAAGGAGATAAGGAAGCTATTATAGTTCTGCTACTTCCTTTATTCGGAGCTCTGGTAGCATCTGCTTTGCATAAATATCCATTTTACGAAAGATTTATACTTTTTAGTCTACCATCTTTTCTACTATTAATAGGTTGTGGCTTTGATCGAATATCACTTTTTTTAAATAGAAAACCTTTGTATATCTACTTGATCGGATTTATACTTCTTATCCCTCCTATTTTCAACACAATTCAACATATTATTTATCCGGAAACCTACCCCATTTATGCAGATTACCGTGCAGGAGCATCATTTGTAGCTAAGAATTACAAAAAAGAAAATATTTATATTCCAGCAATATGGGGTATATCCAGTGTAGAAGCCGGGTTAAATTATTATGACAAAGCTAATAATTATCAATTTAGCTATCACTTTTTAACAAAAGAAACCCAAGTTGCAAAAAATGAAGAAGAACTATTAGTACAATATATGCATGTTATTTCAACATTGAAAAATCAGTCATCTATATGGATTGTAACCAACCCAACTATTTCGGCAAAAATCGAATCAAGTAAGGTAACTCATACATATATAAGTGAAACAGATGTTATTTTGAAAGCAATACAAAATAATGGGGGAAAAATAGATAAGTACATGAGAGGGAAAACGATTGCTGCCTACCATATACAATTTGGTAAGCCCATATGACTAAAACAATATAGTATTTTCAAATAAATCTTTGTTTTATAACGACCAATCAACAAATGACCTCCAAACAATATTTTCTGACACAATCTATTATCCATCTGGCATTAATGATGGGGCAGATTTTATTTGCAATTGTGACTTTTTACATAGGTCAGACTTCGCCTTTGCCAGGTAATGAGGAATTAAAGCAAACTTTCACATATCTTATACCATTAGTAGCGTTGACATGTTTAGCAGCAGCATTTCTATTGTTTACTATTCTATTAAAAAAAGCAAAAGAAAAAGCCAGTCTTAGCCAAAAAATATCAGCTTATGGAACCGCAATGATTGTTCGCTATGCACTACTGGAAGCCCCTTCACTATTGAGTATCATTGCTTTTTTCCTTACTGGAAACTATACATTCCTCTCAGTATTTGGCCTTGTTATCATTCTGTTTATCTTCCTTCGTCCTTCAAAAGATAAGTTAATACAGGAGCTTGAGTTGGATTCAAATGAAGAAATGCTGATTAATACTCCAGATGCAATAATAATGAAACGTTATAATGCTAATCATGACTAAGATCTAAAAAATCAAACTGTATATTTACCTGATATTAATCATTTAATTAATTAACACCTTGACGTTACACCATCAAGCATCACTAGACTATTCACTTACTAAAAAAGAGAGTAAGCTTAATCTGTTCTGTTACTTACCAGCGTTCATTATCTTATCTGGGATTTTCTTTCGTTTATTTCATTACTTTTATAACAGAGGTCTGTATCTTGATGAAACAAGTGTAGCAGTTAACTTATTATCAAAAAACTATTTGGCTCTAGCCTCACCACCTTTAATTTATGATCAGCAGGCGCCTCTCTTTTTTTGGTGGTTAGAAAAAGGATTCTGTCAACTTTTTGGATATAGTGAACTCTCATTACGCTTTATTCCTTTAGTATGTGGAATTATAGCATTACCGTTATTCTGGAATCTTCTGAAAAAGCTGGTAGAATTTAAGGCAAGCGTAATAGGTCTATTTTTATTAGCATTTGCCTATCCTGTCATTTATCATTCTGTTGAAGTCAAACAATATATTATTGAATTACTTACTACAATTGTTCTTATTAGTAGTGTCTCTCGTTATGCATTTCAAGATAAAACAGCTTCTTATTTAGCTTTGGGTATTATTGGAGCTTTAAGTATGTGGTTTTCATATCCTGCTATTTTCATTTTAACAAGTATAGGTATAACTCAGTCTTTCTGGATATTTCGCAATTGGAATAAAAAAAATGCTTTAGGCTTATTATTGCAGGGTTCATTATGGGGAGTTAGCTTTCTGATTAACTTTCTTTTATTTATTAACAAAGGGACAAAGATACCGTGGCTGATTGGTTTTTGGGAAGAATATTTTATGCCTTGGCCTATTACTTCAAAGCAAGATATCTTATGGTTCTTCTTCAGACTTGATAACTTCTTAGAATACCCTCTTGGCATAAATTGGTCATTTATAAGTATTTATGTTGTTATAAAACATACAATTATTCTTATCATCTTACTTATAGGATTAAAGCACTTGCTAAAAAAAAACAAAGCTTTATTTTCAATTATTATCTTATCACTTTGTTTGACATTAGTAGCATCGTCAATGCATAAGTATCCATTTCATGGGCGTCTTTTAGTCTTTTTGGCACCATTACTCTTTATAATTATAAGCTATGGAATAGAATGGATTAATACACAAATTTTGAAATTTCAGATGCATCGATTCACCATTTTAGTTATTAGCTTTCTGATTTGCTTCCCAAGTGTATATTACTCCTTTGACCAATTGTTTCATCCTTTGAAACTAGTAAATGCAGTTTATGATATAAAAAAAGGATTAGCATTTATTAAAGATAAAGCACAACCTAATGATACAATTTATAGTATGGTATGGGAAGGCCAAACAACTTATTATTCACATATATGGAAAATGCCTAATAAGTTTATTCCTTTTTTTTACCCACAGGGTAGTAGTATAGCTGAGTTAAAGAAAAATATTTCTAGTGCATTGGCACCGTTAAAAACTCAGAAAAGGGTATGGTTTATAGTATATGGAGCACCAAAGGTCCAACTAAAAATAAATGATAAAAACCAGAAATTAAATATAAAAGAAGTAAATCTAATAGCAGATGTTCTGAATCACGAAGGAAAATGTATAGATATGTATGTTGAGAAAAATAACTGTTCAGTATTTCTTTACGAATTAAATCAACAATAGCCATTATGCCTAAATCGTTATTAATTCAAAGTTCCCAAGTCCGTAATGGAGATCGCGGTAAATGGAATAAATTTGACCAGCAAAAACCGTATATACAAGGCATTCAAACAGGGGATGTAGCCACTCAGGAAATTGATGCGGTTACACTTAATACTATGATATCGGGAGTCCCTACTCCCTGGGCTAGAGCCAGATTGTTTGGGTTTGCATTAAAATACACCCAGGAAGATCCCAATATAAAAACAACAGGGCTAATCAAATTTTATAACTCCCTGATTGCAGAATGGAAAGGTCTGATTGCCTGCATGGCATTATTTCCCAATCGAATCAAGATTGCCTCTCCTTTACCTATGGATGTACAGAACATTAACGATCTGTACTCAATCCCAACGTCTCTGGGAAGGATGCTTTTTGATGATACAGATCTGTGGACAGAACCGGATTCTTTGTCAAGAAATGATCCCAATGCAAAACCTGCTGTCCAGCTTATTTATTACAATGGCAAGCTCATTGGTGGAACGTCTCCTTACTCTTTGGCTTTTCCAGCGGCCTCTTATACTAATTTACCTGACTCGGGAGATATAGGTTGGTATAGAAATGGAAAGTTTGATGATCCCTTGGTATATGGTAATCTTGGAGCAGATGACCTGAAGAAACTGTTTCTTTTGGTTAAGACAATGGCTGCGAAGATTCCTTCTTTTGAGCAAAAAATTAATCAAAACAGACAGGGGAAAGTAGCACTTTCGTTACTAGGTCTCCGGGAATTTACGGAAAAATTTGCTCAGGATATAAAAGCTAAGGCTCCTAATATTGAAGAAAGTGGAACACTTGATGGCGAATTAAACTTTGCAGCGCCTTATCAGGAACTATTTGCAGTAAAATCAGGGTATTATTTCCTTAATGGAGTATTTTATCTGAATGATCCTGGTAGTGGAGCTGTAGAAATTGATCCAAAATCATTACTTCTGGATTCAGAAACTCTGTCTCAGTTCTTTCTGGAAGATGAAACTCAACCTTTAGATAATGCAGCAGTACACTATCTGAAAGCAAGGGATCTAAGCCGAAATGAAGACTTATACTTCCCATTACCACTGAGTCGTTCAGCTATTCTATTGTTTCAGAATAATCTTGCAGATCTGCTACAAGGCAAAAAAGACTTTCATCAGATCTATGCTGAATTGAAACCCAATGAGTATCGTCTCAAAGTTCGTTTCAGGTTATATGTAGGTGATAAACATATGACCCCTATTGAACGTGAATACAAGATTGAACCAATGGATACAGGGAAGCATGTAATTCTCTGGCCTAATTTCATTTCTGAACATTGGCAACAATATTATTTATATAATGAAATCCCTGCCAATGATACATCAATTAAGATAGTCCCATTCTTTAAGCGCTGGGAAAATCCCTGGAAGATCATCACCAATGACAAAAAACAATTTGTCTATGGAGAAGGGATTACAACCGATGAATTCAAATTTATCAATGACAATGGTTTACCAGAAAAACGTCTGGAGGGAGATAAACTAGTATATTATCCAATTGGCAAGTCAGGAGATCTTCATAAATATGAAATATACCGTTTTAACCAACCTTTAGCAGGTCTGGAAATCCGGAAAAATATTGGAGGAGCGGATCAGGTAATCGGTTATCTGATGGTTAAAAATGCAACAGAAACATTTAAAGACTTATCTGGCACCCATACACCTGAATATATTCGTAATCGTCGGGCTACAATTGGTATTGATTTTGGATCAAACAATTCTTGTCTTAGCTATTCTACAGATGGAGTAGTTAAACCTTTTACGTTTAAAAACAGACGTGTGTTTTTGATGGGAGCAGAAACATTCAATGGAGACAGCAAGTTTGCATCCCTTCATGAAATGTATTTCTTTCAGAATGAAAGCATCATGAATGGACAACTCAAGACCTGGGTTCAGCAACATAATCGTCTGAGTGTTGTTCCGGGTAAAGAAACCATTGAAATTTCTGGTGGAGTACCTATTTTCGAACCTAATATACGGGTTCTGGCAATGGAAAAATCCTTTATGCGAACCAATGCCGGCGAACTGTACTATAGCCTGAAATGGGAAAATGATGACGCAGGTATGCATCGTAAGGAAGGATTTTTGAAAACCTTGTGGCTAACAATGTGTGCAGAGTTATATGAGAATCAATATGCACCTTCTGTTATGCGTTGGTCATATCCAGGAGCCCTATCGAAAAAAGATCAGCGTTTGTATAACACTATGTATGGAAACATTGCTCAGATTACACCCATACGCAATGTACCTACAGCTAATCTTGAGCAGCCTCTCACTGAAGCAGAAGCTGTTTGTAACTATGCTCTCAGCAAAGGAGGATTAGCATTTTATGGTGACAATATGATGATTGGTGCGGATGTGGGAGGTAGTACCTGCAATGTGCTTCTGGTAGCTCGTGAAAGAGGACAGGATGGAAGTTATGCACCGCGACTGGTCAAACAAAGCTCTCTACGAATGTCAGCCGGTAAACTGGCGGAAGTAACCTTAAAATCCTCTCAGGTACGTGAGGCTATCTATTATTTTGCTACCTCAGGCATTGCTAATATCAAAGTAATGGGAATTGAGGAAATGCGTAATAAACCAGAAGTATCACCCTATTATCTAAATACGATTCTGGATCGACTGCGTGGAGAGGACTTTGACAAATTCTATAAATCACTTGCCCAGTCAGGATCTCCTTATGTAAACAAAACAGAAGCACGAGCTATCTTTGCAATTCCAACCTTTATCTGCGGCACTGTATTGTTCTATTCTGGTATGTTGGCAAAGAAAACAATCCAGGATCGTAATCTTACAGGTATCAATACCTTCGAATTCTTTCCATTTGGAAAAGGAGGTCGTATGTTTGACTGGCTTGAAAGCTTTATTGGCAAACAAGATACATTGTCTTATTATAATAATTGCTTTAAAGCTGGTTTTGGAGAAGGTTCCGATACTATTCGTCTGGTAAAACGAGATGAAATACGTCAGGATAATAAATCAGAAGTTTCATTTGGACTGTCAGCAGAACGGAAAGTAGTTGTAGATGAAAATAGCAGAGAAACAGCTGACATTGTAGGTGAAGAAGGATTTGTATTCAATGGTCAAACATTGAAAGCAAGTGATTCTGTAACAACTCAATACCTGGAAAAGATTGAACAATTTGACCAGATACCAGCCAACTTTGCTAACTTTGAGAAATTTTTGAATGTCTTCTTAAATCTGGCAGGCCCTAACGATGCTGGCATTATTGAAAACACGCAAGTTTTAAAAAGTAAACTTCCTGAAATTCGAAGAATGCTGCTGAACTATGTCACTTATGATCCTGAGTATATCAATGCGCGTACCTCTGGTCAATTCGACTATAAACACTCTATCCTTGTACTTATAGCAATGTGCTTCCTGGACCGTATTTTAATTCCTGATTTATTCAAAGGTTAATTTTTTATCTTTTTTGTAGCTCTGAGTATAATCAGAGCTACTTTTGTATTGATTCATCTATATACGAAGTTGACTAAGCAAAGCGATTATTTATTTTCTATAAACAACATGCGGGCTATTGCCTCTATGGCAGTTGTCTTATTCCATTTCATTGGCACAGAACAATTTCTCACTAACTGGACTATTTTAAAATATATCTCTGTATATGGTCAATATGGTGTACAAATGTTTTTTGTTATATCCGGATTTGTAATTCCATTCTCTTTATATAAATCCAAGTATAAGATCCACTATTATGGTAAATTTGTTTTGAAAAGAATAATACGTCTTGATCCCCCTTATTTGGCCAATATTTTATTCATTATTTGCCTGAGTTACGTACTAAGTAAAGTTTCGAGTGCCCAATTTACAATCACCTGGAAACAACTACTTTTACATCTGGGATATCTTAACGCTTTTTTCCATGAAAAATGGCTAAATGTTGTTTTCTGGACCTTAAGTGTTGAATTTCAATATTATGTATTATTGGGTCTTATTTATCCATTATTAATAGGTAACCAATGGATCAGATCTATTACTGTTATTTCATTGCTTGCACTCTCAATACTATTTCATGACATTCCACGTGATTTCTTTTTTGCGCATATCCCTGTATTTCTAATGGGAATTCTGACATTTCAATGGTATACTCGTATTATTCCCAAATGGGAATATATTGTTTGGACGTTTGTCTGCATTTTGTTTATCTATACTAGTTCAATTGAAATCCTTTTTGTCAGCATCATTTCTGTGTTGCTTTTATTCTATTTTACAATTGAAAATAAATGGCTTACTTTTCTAGGTGATATATCCTATTCTTTGTATCTAATGCATGTAATGACAGGTTCTGTTGTCATCAGCATTGTAAAAAAACGTACAGATAATATCTATATTGAGTTTTTTGCCTTAGTCTTTGCTGTTTCAATATCAGTTACAATGTCTTATCTTCTATATAGATTTGTTGAACAGCCTTCACAAAAACTGTCTTCAAAAATCAGATTCACCAATAAAAGCAACTCAGTTACAGTATAAACTATCTAGTACTTTTTCGCCACATCCAATATAACAAAGGATAAATCGCTAAACTTGTTAATGTAGAATAGATCAAAAAATCCCTCCGCCAATCAGGTAGCATAGATGCTTTTATAGCAGGACCTGAATTAGCCCAAGCTATAAAAGCATCAGCGATAGGCAGAACACCAAAAAGATATTTTTTCTGATCGCCAGATGTCCATCCCGCACCAAATCCTTCTATACTATTGCGTAAACCAACTGCAACATCACTTTCATTGTGAATAGACATAACACGTAGTCCAACAACAGAAGCAGCCCCACCAATTCCCCAAATCACAGGACCAGAATCAATATCACCAATACCAAACTCTCCTTCAGGATATTCACGAATACCTGGCAACCCTAGTCGGCGATCAAGGAAAAACTGTTTATAATGTAAAAATTGATTATTCGCGAATACAGGATCAATCTCTGGCAAAAAACAGTTTATCAAACTCTGTGAAGAACCTCTGGCTCCTTCTTCTGGATATCCTGTTTGAGCATGTACAGAATGAGGTATAAGTCCTGTTACTGTATCAAGCCGCTGCTGTACTTTCTTAATCCATTGTCGGGTCACATATTGGTATTTAGGTTCGAATAGATGATCATACATTGGCAGTGAGGTAACACAAATAACCATATCTGCAGGCCAAGCCTGGTTCGCGTAGGATGTGGCAAAAGGGGTATCACTATCTTTTATAAATCCAGCTATATGTTCACATTTGGACTTGAATAATCGAATATCATCTGCACTTCTGTCTACTGGCTTTAGTAATAACAACTTTCTGCCCAATATAAGATTGCTCCATCCTGTATAAAAAGCACCATACTCAATTTCCAGAGATTCACTGAAGATAGATCTTGCCTCATCAGACTGAACACGTTGCAATACCCAATCTATTTCCTGTATTGCTTCTTTATAATATGGTGAGGAATACTTCAGATCTTTCACCAGATCATACCAGGTAAGTGCATACAGGGAATTGATAAAGAGAAGTCCTTCCGGATACAATTGTTGCATTTGCTCACCGGCTTGATTCTTGTGCAATTCTTTTTTTAAAAAATAAAGCTGGTGCAACACATCCTGATTTACCACACCATCTGGTGTTATCTCTAATTCAGGAAGAAAACCCAATCGAATGTTTACGTATAGTAATAAGGCTATCCAGAGTATCAGGAATAAAGAAAATAGAATTTTAAAGAGTTGCTTCAATGGAAATTAGTTTTTAGATCTCAGTGTTTTCGCAAAAGATACAATATTACCCAATTAAATTTGACTTCTTTTGTCAACTCTTCGTATTCTATCATTATTTCCCTTGACATTCAGCTTTATACGCTTATTTTAGCACTTCATTTTTTCTCACCTTTAAATACCCATTCTTATGAAAAGAAAAGCATCTGCCGTTTGGAACGGATCTTTAAAAGAAGGTAAAGGTAATTTGACCACACAAAGTGGTGCCTTAAAACAACAAATGTATTCATTCAATACTCGATTTGGAGAAGATGGTACCGTTGGCACCAACCCAGAAGAATTGATTGCAGCAGCCCATGCCGGATGCTTTACAATGGCAACTGGAGCCACACTCAATGGAGAAGGCTATATTCCGGAAGAGCTCTCAACTGAGGCTACTCTGGATTTAGTATTTGAAAATGGAGGATACGTGATAAAAGGTATTCATCTGGAATTAACGGGGAATGTTCCAGGTATTGATAATACAAAGTTTCAGGAAATTGCTCAGAATGCAAAAGCTAATTGCCCTGTATCCAAAGCTTTAAGTGTACCTATTACATTGACTGCATCTCTTGTTGCAGAAAAAGCAGTATAAGAAGTATATTACTTTTTCTGCATAATTTATTCGTGAATAAACCTGAATCATCCCAAATTTTAGATGAGAGTTTGTTTTAAAAAATCAGCGTCTATGCTTTTGAAAAAAGTATAGACGCTGATTAACTTTTAAGCAATCTATTTTCCTGAAGTTGTTTATTGGCCTTTTCATTATCCTTCCACAGACTTCTTCATTTTTTGCTTTCTTGTATCCAAAGTTTGTTTATAGTCCTGAACATTTCTCTTCTTATCGCCTTGTCACTTTTTTGTCACGCCACGGCGTGATAACCCCAAAAGGACACCTTCTCTCCTAACCTTCCCCAAGACCAAAGGCCAACCTCACAGAGAAAATAGCTATAATAGGAAATGAACCTACCTATGCGCATAATTTCGCTCAATAGAATATTGAATCAAAGTATGCTCATAACTTGTATCTCTAAATAAAAAACTAACTAGTCTGTTATTCAAAGGAGTTTTTTAACAACTAAAACTCTTGTTGTACCATCTCCTATTTCTCAACGAATAGCCTATTGAGGCTCACTATAAAATATACCATCTTCACTTCTTTAGAAGCTATTATAAACAACTTCTTTATCTACGAATCAGTCTGTACTTATACTCCTATCTAACGTTATTTTAAAATAAAGTATCAGACAGTTTTACTCTAAGAGAGGATAGATTCTAGCATTCTGTTAAATCGTAAAACAGTTCAGGAAAATGTTGATTCCAAGCATATTAATATACTTTATAGCATTTATATGTACGTTTTTCAGAAAAGTAGAATAAAATGCCCTTGTATAGGAACTAATTTTAGAGATAAGCGAGAAATACAATAAGATACATACAGGTTTGTAAAATAACCTATAATAAGATTTTATCGACAAAGTTAGGTGTATAGATCAAAAATGCGTTATTATAAGATTCGCTTTCCCAATCTAACGTTTCGTCTTTCGCCTAAAAGCAACATTGGTATTTTTCACGATTATCGTGAAAAATTTATTCATATCAATCAATTTCCTTCCACAAAACTTACACACTATAGCCCTGATAATGAGACAAATTGCAGATTGAGAATTGGATAAACTAATTTCTGTAATCTATTTTGCAGAAGAAACCAGTTCATTTGTCTAAACACACTCACATGTCTATGAAAAAAACAATTCTCTCTCTTTTATCACTATCTATTCTTTTCTTTGGAGTTTCCTGTAAAGATTCTAAAGATCCAGAACCTCAAGTAACGGCCTCAATTGGTGCAGGTGAATATCACTCATTTCTTATAAGAAATGATTCTTTATGGGCTACTGGCTACAATGGATATGGCCAATTGGGAGATGGGACTACTACTAGTACTTCAACACCTAAATTAGTAATGACCAATGTAAAATCAGTAGCAGCGGGCATATATCATTCCTTGATTCTTAAGAACGATAATACGCTTTGGGCTACTGGCTACAACGACTATGGCCAATTAGGAGATGGGACTACTACTAGTACTTCAACGCCTAAACAAGTTGCAACTAATGTAAAATCGGTAACAGCAGGTAGATATCATTCCTTGATTCTTAAGAACGATAATACGCTTTGGGCTACTGGCTACAACGACTATGGCCAATTAGGAGATGGGACTACTACTAGTACTTCAACACCTAAACAAGTTGCAACTGATATAAAATCAGTAGCAGCAGGTAGATATTTTTCTTTAATCGTTAAAAATGATAATACGCTTTGGGTTACTGGTGATAATGGATCTGGGCAATTAGGAGATGGAACTACTACTAGTACTTCAACGCCTAAACAGGTTGCAACTAATGTAAAATCAGTAGCAGCAGGTAGATATTTTTCTTTAATCGTTAAAAATGATAATACTCTTTGGGCTACCGGTAACAATGGAGATGGACAATTGGGTGATGGAACTTATGAAAGTGTTTTAACACCTAAGCAAGTTGCAACTAATGTAAAATCGGTAACAGCAGGTAGATATCATTCCTTGATTCTTAAGAACGATAATACGCTTTGGGCTACTGGTGATAATGGATCTGGGCAATTGGGTGATGGAACTTATGAAGGTGTTTCAACACCTAAGCAAGTTGCAACTGATGTAAAATCAGTAGCAGCAGGCGCATATTTCACTTTAGCTCTTACAAATGATAATACTTTCTGGGCTACTGGTGACAATGGAGATGGACAATTAGGATTGTCTTCAGACTATGTAACTACATATACTAAAATTGTAGTAAATCAAATAAGTGCCAAGTAAGAATAAATTACTTGAAAATCAGATAAACAGCATACCTACTAACTTTCTAAAGTTAGTAGGTATGCTGTTTCAGAAGTATGATGATATACAAATTTAAGAAATCCTGTAGAACTCATTTTCTGTTATTTCTTCGTAACAGATATTTCTTTCTTAACTTCCACTTTTGCATTATCAGAATGTGAAGTATCAACCTTAGCAATGTAAGGAGCAATTACAAGCGCTACAATAGACATAAGTTTGATCAGAATATTCATGGATGGGCCAGATGTATCTTTAAAAGGATCACCAACAGTATCACCAGTTACAGAGGCCTTATGGGGTTCAGACTTTTTGTAGAAGATTTCTGGCTTTCCATTTACTATAATTTCAGCACCTTTTTCGAACGATTTCTTGGCATTATCCCAGGCACCACCTGCATTGTTCTGAAACATTCCCATCAATACACCACTTACAGTTGCACCTGCTAAAAATCCCCCTAAAGCTTCAGGTCCAAAAATAAAACCTATTATTAGTGGAGAGATTAAAGCAATCGCTCCTGGAGCTACCATCTTCTGAATAGATGCCTGTGTAGAAATAGCTACACATTTGTCATATTCAGGCTTAGCTTTCCCTTCCATGATACCAGGAATTTCACGAAACTGCCGACGTACTTCTTCTACCATTGACATAGCAGCTTGTCCTACAGCACGTATTGCCAGTGAAGAAAAAATAAAAGGAATCATTCCTCCAACAAACAAACATGCCAGTACATCTGCCTTGTAAATATCAATACCTGTAATTCCGGCAATCCCAACAAAAGCTGCAAATAAAGCCAGTGAAGTCAGTGCAGCAGAAGCAATAGCAAAGCCTTTACCAGTTGCAGCGGTTGTATTTCCTACAGCATCCAGAATATCTGTTTTTTCACGCACCTCTTTGGGTAATTCACTCATTTCGGCGATCCCTCCAGCATTGTCAGCTATAGGACCAAAGGCATCAATAGCCAACTGCATAGCAGTTGTAGCCATCATACCAGCTGCTGCAATTGCTACCCCATATAATCCAGCTAGTTCATAAGAACCCCAAATACCAGCAGCCAAAACAATCATAGGCAATGTTGTAGATTCCATTCCTACAGACAATCCCCCAATAATGTTAGTAGCATGGCCTGTAGAAGACTGCTGAATAATAGTCTTAACAGGACGTTTACCCATTGCAGTATAGTATTCGGTGATCATACTCATCAGTGTTCCTACTGCCAGCCCTACAATTACGGCCCCAAATACGCCCATAGAAGTAAACTGATGTCCACGTAATTCCAGATGTTCGGGTAATAACCAGGTAATCAGAAAATACGAAGAAATTGCTGTTAATACGATAGAACCCCAGTTACCTAAGTTCAGAGCATTCTGTACAGCATCCGGTTTTAGCGATTGATCAGAAATACGAACGAAAAATGTGCCGATAATAGAAAATACAATTCCCAAACCAGCAATAAGCATAGGAAGAAGAATAGGAGACAATCCACCAAAATTATCACTAACATCAATTTCCTGTCCCAAAACCATTGTAGAAAGCACCGTAGCTACATATGAACCGAACAAATCGGCTCCCATTCCTGCTACATCACCTACATTATCACCTACGTTATCTGCAATAGTTGCAGGATTTCTTGGATCATCTTCAGGAATACCTGCCTCGACTTTACCTACTAAGTCAGCGCCAACATCAGCAGCTTTGGTATAAATTCCCCCTCCTACACGGGCAAATAAGGCAATACTTTCCGCACCTAATGAAAAACCAGTCAACACTTCCAGTGCAAGCTTCATGCGTTCAGGATTCATCACTCCATCAGGGCCTACACCGCCAAATATAGATACAAACACAATAAACAATGAACCCAACCCCAGTACAGCAAGCCCAGCCACACCCATACCCATTACAGATCCACCGGCAAATGAGACTGCTAATGCCTTAGACAAGCTTGTCCTTGCAGCCTGTGCCGTACGTACATTGGCTTTTGTTGCAATACGCATACCTATATATCCTGCCAAAGCAGATAAAAATGCACCTATTAAAAAAGCCCCAACAATAATAGGACTGGAATTTTCACTAAAAGCTCCTAATATACCCAGACCAGCAGAAGCGATTATGGCAAAGATTCCCAATATTCTCCACTCTGCCCGAAGAAATGCCATTGCTCCTTCAGCAATATAACCAGCAATTTCTGTCATTCGGGCATCGCCCGCCTCTTGTTTTGTAACCCAGGCTGATCGAATAAATGTGTAGAGAAGTCCAAGCAGACCAAAAATAGGAATCAGGTAAATAATACTATTCATGAAACAGAGTGTTAAAGTGATAATTATGAACTGATTAAAAAATTCAATGTATTGCTATAGTTATATCTAATACTATTGATCTATCACAAAGACAATTTTTAATTCAGACTTACCTGCATGAAACTATACACTATCCTACCTTCTCCTGCCGCTTAGCTTTATTCATTCTTATGCAATCCGAAGACCATTAGGCACAGGTCTGTCTGGTTGTAACAATACCACTTCTTTACTCTCTCCAATTACTCCCAGTACCAAACACTCTGACATAAAATTGGCAATCTGCTTGGGTGGAAAGTTTACAACGGCAATTACCTGCTTGCCCACTAACTGTTCCTTCTCGTATAATTTGGTTATTTGTGCAGAGCTTTTTCGGACTCCATATTCTCCAAAATCAATAACCAATTGATAGGCCGGATTTTTAGCTTTGGGAAAATCGTTTGCTTCCAACACAGTTCCAACTCTCATTTCAATCTTTTCAAAATCATTCCATGAAATCATTTCTTCTCAAATAATTAATATAGGTTTATGAAAAAAAGATGATCTAATCAATTACTTATGATCTAATCACTCAACCTAAAATACTATTTTTTTGAAGCAAACAAGATATTCAGGCTTTATTTCCACCGTCTCTGTGCAAAATATAGAATTCAACTCAAGTTTTAAAAGAAAAATTCTATTTTTTCATAAAATACTACATAATACATCTTATAAAATCACTGTCTCTTAATCTTATTTAAGGCAAATAAAAACTAGCTAATTGATACTCAACCCGATGTATGTATTGATAAAAACTAGGTTGTTACAGACAATGATTTTAAGAAATAAAAAACGTTTTCTATTTTTAGCGTTCCTTCTACCTACACAAATTCTTTTATGGTCATCCAGACAAACTTTATATGAAATCACTTTCTAAACGTCAGTTCCTAAAGTCTGTTGCAGGGATCAGTGGATCTCTTACCTTGTCAAACTGGGAAAATACGTTTGCTCAAGTAACGCATCTTTCTGCTCCAGAACTGGCAAAGAAGGAAGAGTTTTGGGGACAAATACGAAAAGGCTATACAGTAACTCCGGATTTTATTCAGCTTGAAAACGGATATTATTCCTTGGCTGCAACAGAAGTACTGGAAAAATACATAGAACATATCCGTCAGGTCAATGCGGTCTCCTCTTATTATATGCGTACACGTATGACGGACGATAAACTTGTAGCTCGGAACGAATTAGCGCGTTTGCTTGGATGTACACCTGAAGAGTTGATCATTACCCGCAATACAACGGAATCACTAGATACTGTTATCTCCGGTATTACCTGGAAGGCAGGAGATGAAGTCATTATGGCTGAACAGGATTATGGCGCCATGCTGGACATGTTTGCACTACAGGCACGTAGATATGGAATTGTCAATAAACTGGTTTCCATTCCCAATCATCCCAAATCCGACGAAGAAATAGTAAGCCTGTATGAGAAGATGATTACCAGCAAAACACGCATGTTAATGGTATGTCAGATTGTAAATATTACTGGTCAGATTTTGCCTGTTCGTAAAATTGCAGATATGGCTCATCATCATAATGTAGAGGTGCTGGTAGACGGAGCCCATGCCTTTGGACACCTTGACTTCAAGATTTCAGATCTGGGTTGTGATTATTATGGTAGTAGTTTACACAAATGGCTGGGCACACCACTGGGAGCAGGTATTCTCTATGTGAGAAAAGAAAAAATTCCAGGTATCTGGCAACTATTTGGCGATATGGGATTCAAAGACGATGATATTCGTAAACTCAATCACACAGGCACTCATCCGGTAGCTACAGATCTGGCTATACAGGATGCTATACGCTTCCACGAAAAAATAGGTATTCAGCGTAAAGAAGCGCGTTTGCGTTATCTGCAACGTTATTGGACAGATCAGGTTCGTAACCATCCGAATATCGTACTGAACACCCCTGCTGATCCACAACGATCGTGTGCAATCGCTAATGTACATGTCAAAGGCAAAAAACCAGACGAATTAGCCAAGCTGCTTATGAGTAAATACAAAATCTTTACAGTAGCCATTGATCGTCCGGGAGTAGCAGGTATTCGGGTAACGCCTCACGTATATACATCCACTCAGGAACTGGATACATTTGTAAAGGCACTACAAGAAATTGCTGGATGATACTATTTTTCCCAAATCCTATATAGGAAAGGAATAAAAGCATTTAGTAGACAGTTAACTTTTATTCCCTCAATTATTCATCACCAGTTAATAATTAACTACTGATAATCAGTTTACAGAAGGAAGAATGGTCTCATCTCCCAAAACCTCTTTTAATTCAATAGTCTCTGTAGCAACAGCAGGTTCAGAGAACTCAGGTTCTATCCTGGAATATTCTCCATAAACAATAAATTTATCTCCTTTGACAACTGTCTGTACCGTTGACTGATTAATCTTTGATCCAATAGGAAGCTGTTTTTCTATTTGTTCAAAATCCACTTCTATAGTAGATATAGAGGATGTTTGCACAACAGTAATAGCCTTTTCATGATCAAAAGAAATGAGGTATTCTTTTACAAAAAAGTTCTTTTTCATATGCAGTTACATTGACCTGATCACCGATTTGTATGATTTGGGTAATCAGATCTAAAAAAGTGTACCTGCGATTATGTTACAGCAAAATATTTCGCTAAAAAACGTGATAACGGAAGTAAAACCAGTACAATCAACCCATAGATCCCTCCCGCAAATACAGCCGCAATAGAAGCATCCATTACAATTAATGAGATTACACCCGCCTTTACTGCCAGCCCAATATTACGAGGTTGAGGATCATTATAAGCACGAATTAATGGCGGAAATATCAGGTAAATGAAAAATACTAAAAAAGGAAGACTTTGCCAAAGAGGTGTTCCTGAGATAAATGCTAATACACAAATAGATAGGATTACGATCCCATATAAGAAGAAAGGAATATAAAACGACCTCTTACTCCCCCCATGAACTTCACCTCTACTCACGGAGGTAATAGCAGATATATAGATAATGGGAATAAGGCAGATATACCATTTATCGACACTGGGAGTATTTATTTGCAATCCAGAAATAATTGAAGAACTTTCAATAAGTATATTTTCTTCTTTGAGATAGTTTTCAAATTGAAAGAAAGAAAGTAGAAACGGATAAAAAATGGTCGTGCCTAAAAACAAATTTAGTCCCCTACACAAACCCATATTTAACGGCCCCCATGACTGATGTTTGCCTATCTTGTTATAGAGTAATGCACAGAAAGCCGTCAAAATAGCCACTACACCACTTAATGGTGACACCAAAAATGCGAAACCAATCCCAAATATCAATAAAACGCTTCCTAATATTGTAGCACCACGTAAAGATGCTCTCCCACTAGGGATGGAACGTTCTGGCCGTTCTACAGCATCTAGTTTTGCATCAAATACATCATTAAATACAACTCCTCCTCCATATAAACCAATAGTTGAAAGTAATAAGAAAAGGATAGAAAGATAATTCATCTCCAATACAAAAAACTCTTTCCAGTATTTTTCGGCAATAGATTGAAAGACCCCTGAAGCTGGCCCTTCTGTCTTTATCTTAACACCAATAAACTCTCCAATATTTCCATATTCGCTACTAAATAGAGAAAACCAAGCCACTGCTACCCCTGCTAAAATATCAGCCATTGCAGTGACAATATTAGCCGGGCGCATCAGTTGCAGATAGGCAAAAAAACGGGATGACTTCACTTGTATAAACTAAAAAATGAACAGATTTTATAATACCAGAAAGCTCTTTACCAAACTAACAAGGGTAACTACTCTCCCATCTTTACTATTTTAAACTTTTCCCATTGCTTATTCGCATAATCCAGAAAGGCTTTGGGTGCTTTACTGAATAAGGCATCTACTACTTTAGCAGGAGTTTCAGCATAATCTTTCATAGGTGAGCCATTTTCATATAAAACAGTCCGACCCCGAATCGCGTATTTCTCCCCATTCTCAAGCATCATCAGTTTCAATACATCGGGACTTACATCACTTCTACATCCTACTGTATACAAAAAGGTTATTTCGGCAAAGCCGTCTTTGTCCAGGTCTGTTACAGACAACGATCCTGCAATATGCCCTACCATTACATCAAATGGGCAGTCTTTCTCAAAATCGTAGATTTGACGAAGCTGCTGAAAAGTATTGGTACTTTTATCAATACAATGAAAAGCATATAATTCTTTACTTCTTCCATCCTTTTCCTCTTTACCCTCTTTCATTTCAGTTTCGGTGAGTATAATCAGGTTTTCACCATTTTTGTCTTCCCAACTCAAAGCCTGAATAAAATTCCCTTTGTATTTTATCTTTTTAGCTGTGATATCTTTAACTGTTACATAATGAGTTTGAGGGATTTGGGCATTGCATAAAAAAATAGTTGCCAGAAAGACTATACTCACAACAAATAATGGTCTCATAAACGGAAATAAAATAGGATGATAAAAACAGCGTAAAAATACAAGAATGCATACAATAAAAAACACCACTCTTTTTTAAGAATGGTGTTTTACAAAATGTCTATTTGTTGCAAAAATTAGTTCGACCAATTTGGAAATGTATTTTTCAGTTCATCATCCAGTAAATCAGCCCAATATTCCAGATCGGCTATACAAGTTGCCAGTTCGTGATAATCCATACCCCGAATATCCCGCTCATAGGTAGCATATACCCAGTTGCTGTTTGGCATGATAGTAAGCTTCACTCCTAACTTTGAATCATTGAGTTCAAGTAGATGGCGATAAAACTTCAGCAGATCATTGGCAGGAATTTGCATTAATGCAGAGAAAATGCGCAGATAATCACGGGAGGTTCCGTTTTCAAAACGGATAGTCTGAATAAAGATATCAATATAGGCTGATCCGATACGCCAGCGCCAGGTTTTCTTTTCCGAATTAAATACCTGTTCGCGTGTTAAGCCAACAGATTCTGCATATTGATGGATCATTTCAGTAACCTTCTCTACTTGAGGGCTAACAGATTGCGGATTTGCACTCATAAGTTCTAATAGTTAAAGTATGAATAATGGGTTTGGCTTAGTAATATTTTGGTGTCTGCTACCCTTGTACGGATAAGTAGTATTGAAAGTATGAATCTATCATTTTTTATTTTTCCAGTATGATTTTTTTAATCATTTTCTATTCATTAGTTGGCAACAAGAGAAAAAGTAAACAGATTGAAAATCATATTAATGTATTTCTATCTTTGTGCCTTTATAGGAAGAAACAGCTTTACAGTAAACTGAAAAATAAAACTTCGCTTTTCTTTCTAAATGATTATTGTTTAGATTCGCGCCGAGACTTTCCAGTAAAGCTTCACTCCATTTGATATAGTTTTGTAATTCTTAATCCATCAGTTGTAACCTTTAACTAGTTATTCAATAATGAACATTCACGAATATCAAGGCAAAGACATTCTGAAAAGTTACGGCGTTCGTGTTCAGGAAGGTATTGTTGTCAATACTCCTGATGAGGCTGTAGAAGCAGCACGTCAGTTGCACGAAAAAACCGGCACTAATTTCTATGTAGTAAAAGCCCAGATCCACGCTGGTGGACGCGGAAAAGGAGGCGGAGTGAAAGTGGCTAAAAATTTTGAAGAGGTACGAGAGAAAGCCAAAAATATTCTGGGAATGCAGTTGATTACTCATCAGACAGGCCCTGAAGGAAAAAAAGTACATAAGGTGTTGATTGCTCAGGATGTATACTATCCTGGTCCTTCAGAACCGAAAGAATATTATCTGAGTATTCTTTTAGATCGTGGTAAGTCTTGCAATGTAATTATGGCAAGTACTGAGGGTGGTATGGATATAGAAGAAGTAGCAGAGCATCACCCTGACAAAATCGTAAAAGAATGGATTGACCCTGTAATTGGTCTGCAACCATTTCAGGCACGTAAAGTAGCCTTTGGCTTAGGTCTTGAAGGCGAAGCATTCAAAGAGATGGTGAAATTCATCACTGCTTTGTACCGTGCGTATGTAGAAACAGATTCTTCTATGTTTGAAATCAACCCTGTGTTGAAAACCTCAGACAACAAGATATTAGCTGTAGATGCAAAAGTAAACCTGGACGACAACGCATTGTATCGTCATACAAACTATGCAGATCTGCGTGACCTGAACGAAGAAGATCCTCTGGAAATCGAAGCGAGCCAGTCTGGTCTGAACTACGTGAAACTGGATGGTAACGTAGGTTGTATGGTAAACGGTGCTGGTCTGGCTATGGCTACTATGGATATTATCAAATTATCAGGTGGTGAACCTGCCAACTTCCTTGATGTAGGTGGTGGAGCTAATGCACAAACAGTAGAAGCAGGTTTTCGTATCATCCTGAAAGATCCAAATGTAAAAGCTATTCTGATCAACATCTTTGGTGGTATCGTTCGTTGTGACCGTGTTGCCAATGGTGTGGTTGAAGCTTACAAGAAAATCGGAGATATAAAAGTACCTATTATCGTTCGTCTGCAAGGAACCAACGCTGAAGAGGGTGCCCGTATCATTGATGAATCAGGTCTGAAAGTATTCTCTGCTGTTCAGTTAAAAGATGCAGCAGCAAGAGTAACAGATGTGCTCAAGACTGTATAATCATACTAATAATACCAAAACAGAAAGCCTCTTATGATAAGAGGCTTTCTGTTTTTATACAGGTGTCTCCTAATTTTGGATAGAGACTTATATGTCCAACCCAATGTGTACTAGACTTACAATGGATCTTGCATTTATCCCACCGTTACGGGATGTGCTTCATGGCTAAAGTTTAGTTACACATTATTCACTACAAATATGCTAGTGCGGTAAATTCCAATCAGATTTTGTTTTGCGGTGAACTATGCGCAAGACAAAAAAGTGATCGGAGTTCCGGTCAGAAAATAATTTGCCGTGAGTTAAGCGCAAACACAAAAATGATCGAAACTCTTGTCAAAACCAAATGTGATTAGAGTTATACGTAATTCCTCAGCCAACCAGCAAGCCTGCCTTGCCTTCACAAAGTTGTCTTTTGCAATGAACTATGCGCAGACTGGAAAAGTGACCAAAACTCTACTCAAAAATCCAAATGATTGGATTATAAAAAAGTTCTTCACGGATTGATTGCCCAATCCTGCCTTCACTAAAAAACTTTTGTATAGAAGCACGTCTTACTACTGGTGGATATGTGCATTGCAGCATAAATTTTCACAAATGCTTCTTTTAATTTGGATCAATTCTAAACAAAGGACATATTGCGTATATTTCTGATACTATATGATAACACTCTTTCTATTAAGCCTCGGTATCTGGATACAATATTCTGGTTCCCGTTATTATCCTTCAACATTTTACAAAATTTCAATTCCTGGCTTCATAAGCTGGATATTTATTGTACTAGGAACAAGCAACTGGGTTTGGCAATGGGGATGGATAAGTGGATTGATTATAAGTCTATTAGTTTACAGTTGTATTCTTTCTCTGATGCAACTACTATGTCACTTAGTAAATAAGCTATCTCATTCATGATTTTCCATATGCCAGCAAAAAAAGAATATCTGACGACACCCGGACAACGGACATTAAAAATATCTGCAGCGGTATTGGGTGGATATTTTGTTTCCATCACCTTTCATCTTTTTCTAGCCACCATATTACCTGACAGAAATATAGTAATGCTTACAGCCACATTTACTCTCTTTCTGCTATGGGGTATTTTGATGATTGTCCCTTTTCTGGCACAAAATGGCTGGAAAATATGGGGAGTCTATCTTTTGCTTATCTGTATCTTTTCAAGTATAACCTTTTGGCTTCGTTAACTTATGAAATTCTCTGGTCTGCCTAACCGAGCTTACAACATTTTATTTCATACCCATACAGTTTCTGGAATTGTAATCAGTGTAGCACTTTATATCATTTTCTTTGCAGGAGCTTTCACGTTATTTCGGGATGAATTTTACAAATGGGAAAATCCAGCAGCCCGATACTATACGGGTAAACCTATAGATTATGACACTACACTACAAAAAGTTAAAAGTGTCATTCCCAATTTTGACTGGAGTGATGACACGTATTTAACAACACCATCCTATACGCGTCCGGATATATGGGTAAGTGGGCATATTCAGACCGCCAGTCACCAAGAAGAACATTTTCGGGGAACCTATTCACCAGTCAACCAAGCGTTTAGCAAAGAACTTAAAACCACTACTGGCGAAACGTTATACAGGCTGCATTTCCTGGATCAACTGCCGGGCCTAGGTAGATACATAGCAGGGTTTGTGTCATTATTTTTTTTGTTTGCCACACTGACGGGCGTACTTATCCATTGGCGAAATATTGTTACCAAATTTTATGGATTCTCACTAAAAGGTTCCTGGAAGCAACTCTGGACAAATGCCCATACAGTATTAGGAATCTTAGGATTACCTTTTCAACTGCTATATGCAATCACAGGTGCATTTTATATTTTATCCATTCTTATTCTATTGCCAACAGTCCTCGTATTTTTTGGAGGGAATCAACAGAAAGTGATTAGTGCTATACGTCCAAATGAAGGTATTGTATTGAAAGAAAATGCCCAGACTGTATCCAACCATCTTTCGATCAATCAATTTGTAACAAAAGTACAACATGAATATCCTGGATTTGAGATTAACCTGATTGGCTTAAAGCACTATAAAAAGGAAGATGCACATATAACATTTATGTTAAAAGATGCACAAAGCTTTACAGGAGACGGACTGGTTTCGTACAGCTTAATAGATGGTAAAAAGTTAATAGAATCCATGCCTGGTAATAAAACCTATGTACAATCTGTATTATTCGGAATTGGCAGAATACATTTTGGCACCTTTGGAGGTATACTAGTAAAGATTATTTATTTCATCCTGGCACTGTTAACCTGCTTTGTTCTGATTAGTGGGATTTTAATCTGGAAAGAGGCCCGCAACAAAAAAGAATATACAGACCAGCAAAAACGATTTCATCATAAAGTAACGATGTGGTATTTGGCTATTTGCTTTGGTTTATATCCAGCTATAGCACTTCTGTTTATTTCAGAACAACTTGTTCCGTTTCAACTGAGCAATAGATTTACTATTGTTAATTCCCTGTTTTTTGGAGGCTGGTTAGCTATTTCTATTTGCAGCTACTTTTATAGAACGGAGTCCCGCTTAACACGTTTTACTTTGCTTATGGGTGGTATACTCTCTTTAGTAGTACCCTTGTCTAATAGTATTGTAACAGGTGACTGGATTGGAAAAGCACTTTCTACAAAACAATATACTGTATTGGGAGTAGATTTGTTCTGGTTACTTACTGGCATTGTAAGCTTGGGAATTTTTAGTTACCTACGTAAAACAGAAAAACGCAATAATCAACTAAAGCCTGTAAAAGAAATTGCCAGATGATATAAATTGGTTGTCTGTCGATCTTTTTTTCTATTCTCTATTTTGTTTATACGAACTTACCCTATGTCTGTAGTTTTTACTCATACTACAAAGTTAGGGTAAGCAAGTAAAAATACCATCTGATTTTTGTAAATTTCAGGCACAAATCCCACAAGTAATACTTACTCAAATCAAATTTCTCTTTGGATAGTATAGTTTACACTCTTACATGTGGCAGTATATTTGTGCTTTCTTTTCTGGCCTTTATGAACCCCAGAAAAGTCAATATACTTGCCAACTTCTGGCTTGGTATATTATTATTTTCTTTTGGATGTACACTTCTGGACCGCCCTTTTTTGCATTTCAATACCTATGTGCAATACCCTCATCTGATTGGTGTTTTAGAACTTCTAAGCTTTGCTATGGCACCGTCCCTGTATCTTAGTATAGTCAACTTTACCTCTCCTGGAAGAAAATTGAACAAAATAGTTTTTTTACACTTTATCCCCTGGTTGTTATTTCTGTTACATCAATTACCCTTTCTGTTTCAAAGCGCTGACACAAAGCTATACTTATGGACTCACCCTTCACCTATTCCTCCTAATCCGTATTTTGGATTGGTAATGTTTTACATCATAAAGGTGCAAGTAATAATATATTGGATTTTAGCATACAGGAAATTACTAAAACATCAGAAGAATATACAACTGATAACATCAACCACTGAATCCATTAATTTGAAATGGCTAAGAAACTTCTTATTCATATTGGTATGCATGGTACTGCTATGGTTTAATGAAGTATTTTTCAAGATTTCTATAATATCTGCTTTCACACCTTTAGGGTATTTACTTTCTACCTACTTCATTGTGTATTTTTCGTTGCGACAAGAAGAAATCTTTCCTTATCCACCTAAGGACCAAGTATACATTAATGAAATTATCCTGGAATCAGAGCAGCCTGTCATTAATAAAACCCAACGTCTTTCATCCGAAAAACTGGAACAATTAAAAATCGAACTACACTATCGGATGCAGGCAGAAAAACTATTCCTCGATTCAGATCTGGACTTGCCAGATTTAGCCTCAAAAATGAATATTACCTCCCATGAACTATCCTTTGTCCTCAATGAAGGACTTGGTACTAACTTCTATCAGTTTATTAATACATATAGAGTAGAGGAAGCTAAAACTTTATTGCTTTCTGAGAGACATCATCACTTAAATATGCTAGGCATAGCATATGAAGCAGGTTTTAGTTCAAAAACCACATTTAATACCTACTTCAAAAAAGCTACTGGTTTCTCCCCTTCCCAATATCAGGCTACTGTAAAGAAGCAGATTCAGTAAGAGATTATAGTATAAATTCTACCTGTAAAACCGTTATGAAATAATCTAGGCCATCCTTTAAATGGTTTCCAGAAAAGATTTCAAAAAGGTCGCTTCAATCTGAATATGAGGAATGTGTCCTACATTATCAAATTCAATTAGTTTGCAGTTAGGGATTTTTTTGGCGGTTTCTTTACCCAACACCTGATACTGTCCATGTTTAGCCTTCTCTGAATCAGAGATAAATCCTTTTCCTACAATCGTTCGATCTTCTTTACCAATGAATAAAATCACCGGAACTTTTAACTGGCTAAATTCATAACATACAGGTTGTTCATAAATCATCATATACGTAAGAGCAGCAACTTTGGCATACCTTGGAAAATCAGCACTTCCGGTTACACCTGCACCTATTTCGACCAAATAGTCGTAAGCAGGCTTCCATTCAGGGAAATAGGAGTTCTGATAATATTTTTTTACACTTTCTGCCGTAGTTTTTAGTTCCTTCTGATACTCTTCTTCTGCTGTCATATAGGGTACAAAGGTTCTGTAATCTTCTAGTCCTATAGGGTTTTCCAGAACCAACTTCTCTACCTTATCAGGATACATAAGCGCAAAACGGGTAGCCAACATCCCTCCCATCGAATGTCCCATCACTGTCACTTTTTCAATTCCCAATGTATCCAGAAGATTTTTGTTATTTGTAGCCAGTTGATGAAAGCTATAATGAATGAATGCTTTGGATGATTTTCCAAAACCTATCTGGTCTGGCACCACTATCCGAAACCCTTTTCCAATCAAAGCTTTTATCACACTAGTCCAGTAATACCCGCCAAAATTCTTCCCATGAAAAAGTATTACTGTACGACCATTTGCCTTTACAACAGGCTTGATATCCATATACGCCATTCGCAGGTCCTGATCTTCTATTTTCAAGGGAAGGAACTTTACCGGATAAGGATAAGGTACATTTTCCAATGTAACTGATAAGGTATCCGATTGTGCAGATACAACAAATACACTATTTATTAATACAAACAGTGCAAACATCATTTTTTTCATAGCAGAATAAGGCTCACAGATAATACACAAAAAAGTGCAATACAAATTATCAAAGGAATGAATCAAGAATGGAAGTAACAATAACTAATTTTACCCATCATTTTTAATGTCAATCATTTCTTCGAAATTTGGCTAAAAAACAATACCTAATAAATCAAATTACTTATCTATTATCAAATAAATAAAGTGAAGACCAGCAATCACTCAAAAAAACGGGGCGTACCGAAAAGCCTTATGAGTAGGACTATTTAGTAAACCCAGATTATGAGTACAAAATTTTTCCAGACCAACAGTTATTTTATTGACGAAAAAGTAAATTTCTTAAAATTCGAAAACGAGTACAAAGTATTTGACGAATCAGGTGCATCAACTGGAGCCGTTTTACAAAAAATTTCTTTTGGACAAAAACTACTGCGCCTCTTAGTAAACAAAGCCATGCTTCCTTTCAAGCTTGATTTTGTTAATGTTGATAATGTAGTAGAAGCTTCATTGTCAAGAGGATGGACTTTTTTTATGTCTAAACTAACAGTAACAGACGGTACAGGTACCAGCATTGCTACTATCAAACAAAAGTTCAAGTTTTTCAAACCTACCTTTCGTATCTTTGATTCAACCGAAACACAGATAGCTGAAATTACCGGCGACTGGAAGGCATGGAATTTCAGCATCAAAGATATGAATGGTAATGAAATCGGAATTATCAGCAAAAAATGGGGAGGATTAGCCAAAGAAGTATTTACCAGTGCAGATAAATACAATGTCAGCATTACTGTACCATTGAAAAACGAAGATCACAAAAAAGCAATCCTATCTTGTGCTATTGCCATTGATATGATTTTGAAAGAAACAAAATAGCCTCTTGTATGGCAGGATAAACCTGCCATACTTCTCTTCAATTTAACTCACACTCTCATTGCCAATAACAACAATTTGTGGAAACCATTCTGATTACAGGGGCACGTGCACCCATAGCAATGGAACTAGCCAGAAGTTTTCATAGTCAAGGGCATACAGTTATCATGGCAGATTCATTTACACTGCCTGTGAGCAGATGGAGTAATACAGTAAGCAACTATTTTAAACTACCTTCTCCTAGATTTGCACCTCAGGAATTTGCAGATACACTACAACAGATCATTACAACTCATCAGGTTACACACCTTATTCCAACTTGTGAAGAAGCATTCTATATCTCATCATTCAAAGATGGTTTTCCTTGTAAAGTCTGGACATCTGGTATAGAGTTAATGAATCAATTGCATAATAAATTTCTGTTTACTCAAGTAGCAAAAGAATACTTACCCATACCTGAAACAGAATTAGTAAATAAATTTACTACCTGGACTAAAAGTGAGAATTATGTATTTAAACCTGTTTATTCCCGGTTTGCAGGACAGATCATTAGTAACAAAACTCTGGTAAACACATACTTTACCAATTCTGAGCAAAAAAACTGGATAGCGCAAAAACGCATTCAGGGTAAAGAAATATGTATCTATTCCATTTGGGATGAGGGCAAATTAAAAGCGTATGTAGCCTACCATCCTTTGTATCGTGTTGGGAAAGGGGCTGGAATTTTCTTTGAACCAGTTAACCATCCAGATGTCCATGAAAAGGTAAAGTTGTTTGGTGAAGCTATCAGCTATACAGGACAATTATGTTTTGATATAATCATTGATCAAAATGATATACCCTGGTTTATCGAATGTAACCCACGAGGAACTAGTGGAGCACATTTGGTCCATACAGACTTAGCTAATGCATTTCTTTATTCAGATACTGAAATACAACAAAACACTGCTGAATATGCAGTCAAAGGTGCGATGGCTTTTTTATACCCTCAAAAACTTCTGACTAAGCGTGTAAGGCAGGCAAAAGATGTGATTTTTCGAAAAAAAGATTTTCTACCCTTTCTGCTTCAATTTGTAAGTATATTGGAAGTAACCTATATCATGCTAATAAAACGAATGACCTGGCTTCAGGCAACCACAAGAGACATTGAATGGAATGGAAACGAACATTGAATGGGTTTTACCAGAATCGCTTCCGGAAGGAGTTCTTAAGAAGTTTTCTCTTTTATTTTCAACATATGCATCCAGTCAACTAATTCGAAATGTAGAAACACAAATCCGAATTATAAAAGTTAGTGACAATTTGTATTTTCCAGTATCTGTAAATAATACTGAATGGAATAACTCATATGTCTGTTCGCCATATACTGCCTATGTATTGTATGCAAAGGATGAGCTAACCCGAAAGGTTAAAAACAAACTATTGCAATTCCCTCTACTCTTACTGATACAAGGTATATCCGGCTGGCTCAAATCAGCACAGATTAATAAAAATATTCATGTCAATAATTTTCTTCTTTCTACCAATCCTTATCCAGACTGGAATGGTGAGCATCTGGATGCTCTAACAAATTTTCTGAAAGATCAATACCCTGAACATGCTATTATCTTTCGATCTCTTAACAGATATCAGCACTCACATCTATTAACGCAATTTCAAAACAGTACCTATTACCTTATTGGAAGTCGGCAGGTATATATGTATGATGACCCATTTGAAAAATGGCTTAGTCATAATAACAATAAACAAGACAAACGCATTATTAAAAACAAAAAGCTTCAGTATGTCTCTCATGAAGATATGAAAAAATACCTATCCGAAGCATTGGATTTGTATAATCAGCTTTATCTGGAAAAATATTCACCACATAATCCTCAGTTTACACTTGAGTACTTTCAGAAAATGTATGATAATGATGCTATTCACTTCCAAGGGTATATTAATTCAGATAATCAGTTAAAGGCTTTTTCCGGACTCTTTGTGATAGAAAATACGATCACCTCTCCTTTGGTTGGCTATGATACGAAAGCTCCACAAAAAAATGCGTTATATATTCATGCCATTCAATTGATATTTGAGTATAAATATCGTTCAGGAAAGTTACTTAACCTTAGTTCAGGAGCTCCTGGTTTTAAACGCCTACGGGGAGGACTGCCATCAATTGAATACTCTGCTGTGTACCTAAATCATCTGAAAACACATAGAAGAATCGTATATAAAGTGCTTCAATTCATCACCAATAAGATAGGTGTTCCATTGCTTGAAAAATATGAACTGTAATGCTTACTCTTGGTTTCATTGAGCTACTAATATAGAGAAGCTAACTGATAATGAACAAATTACTATTCATTAAAGGATAGCTCTTAATTGATCTTTCAACCTTTATACACTATGAACACTTATTTATGGGTACTCTGGAGCTTTGATGCACTGATAGCTCTCGTAGTCCTTTATTTCTTCTTTGTTGGACTCGCTGATGGTTCTGTATCTTTGGACAACATGCTGATGTGGTTATTGATTTTGCTGGGAATTGGAGGTATATTACTAATCGGATTATGGTTACGATCGGCTACAATACTCTGGATACTGGCTGCGCCTGGCCTGGTATATCTTTTGTTCCTCCTGATTGTAATCATTGGCAAGCCTCGCTGGAATTAATAATTTTTTCATATTTTCATTTACCTAATGAGTAGAATTTCAATTATCTTTTTAGTAGTCGTCCTTTTAGGAAGTTGTACTTCAACTAATCCTTCTCAGGAAACAACAACAACACCAGATACCACTCAGATCTCAGTTGAAACAACAGATAGTGTTACCAATACCACTGATACTTCTACTTTTCAATGGGATACAGAACTTTGTCAGAATAAAGGTACCTACTTAACTAAGCAATATTCCGAAGCACAACTCAAAGATACCTATACACTGTGGTCTGCCAGTTCGTTATTGTCAACATCAGCAACAGTTTTTAAGCCTCAGGATATAGGCCAACTCGACCAAAATACATCTAAACTAGAAAAGGAGTATGCAGATAAGAGAAAACAGTTAGAGCAATTAAATCCAATTCAAACTCCTTATTGGGTCAAACTAAAGAAAGCACGTTTGCAGGAACTTGACGAAGATTACCAGCTTCGAAAACTTACTCTGGAAGCCAATCGAAATCCATCTGTTTTGTTAAACAGCAAGTATGCAGAAAGTTGCAGGCAATATGCCGAAGCATTAGCATCTGCTGATAGCACACAAATACTGGAAACATGGAAGGCAATGGCCGAAGAACAGAAAAAAAACAATGGTTCTCCGGAACAATATATGCGAATCTTTTATACCAAGTACAATAGCGTTGAGAATCTCGATTATGCCAAAGTGGAGATTATGACATTTGGATGGTGGAACTGTTGCAATATGCAACTAAATCGGGTGAATCAGGATATGGCAATGGAAGAAGAATTCAACAAACTCTTTACATCTGTACAATCACAATGTGATGAACCCTGACACGTTATATATCAGGGTTCATCACATTATTTCCTTATTTTGAGTACCTGAGCTTGCTTCTGTGCTTTCAGAGTTAGCTCGGTAGCAAGAAAGCAATGATCCTGAGTCATGGCTGTCTCTGTTCTATTCAAAACATCATTTACCAGTTGTGTTCCAAAAGGCAAAGGTTCTTTACTACAATCAAAATAACGAGTCTCTTTCTGATCAGTCAGAAAAAGATGGTTGCCTCCACTTCTTCCTGCCAAATCTGTGTTTTTACGAATTTCTATAAATCCATCTGTGCCCAAAATTGTTAACCGACCATCCCCCCATGTATTCAATCCATCGGGGGTAAACCAGTCTACCCGAACATAGCCTGCACCACTATTTCCCTTAAGTGTCATATCACCAAAATCTTCAAATGCCGGATATTGTGGATAATGTATATTGCCAATCTGGGATGATACCACATCGGCTTCTGTCGAACCTGTAAAAAACAGAAACTGATCACATTGATGAGAAGCAATATCACACAGAATGCCACCATAGTATTTCTGATCGAAAAACCATTCTGGACGAGATTTGAGATTGATTCGGTGTGGTCCCATTCCAATTGTCTGGACAACCTGTCCTATTGCACCTGCTTTGACCAGTTCTCCTGCCTTGACTGTAGCAGGATTTTCAAACCGTTCGCTATACATAATGGAATATATACGCTTCGTTTCTTTCTGCACCTTCCTCACTTCAGCTAATTGCTCCAGGGTTATAATACCTGGCTTATCCACCATAAAATCTTTCCCATGACGCATTACCTGAATCCCTAATGGTGCTCTGTCAACGGGAATAGATGCGCTAAGTATAAGTTGGATAGATTTATCTTCCAGAACTTCCTTTTCACTTTTTGCTTGCTTTGCCTGTGGGTATCGTTTGGCAAAAGCAGCAACTAACTCAGGCTCTTTCGCATAGAAAGAAACCAATTGCCCCCCTCCTCTAGTCACGGCTTCTACCTGCCCGTAAATATGTCCATGATTCAATCCGATTACAGAGAACTTAATAGTACCTTCAGGCTTCACTAGAGGTGTATGCCTCTGATAATTCACCTGTATACCAGAAGGTGTAAGTTCCATTGTCTTTGCCAGTTCTTTAGAGAAAGCACTAATAGTGGATAGTCCGGCAGCTGTAGACAAAGAATACCTGATAAATTTGCGTCTATTGGTCATAAGAACATGAGGTTATTTCTTCGGGTTAGAAAAAGAAAGAGATTTTGATGGTTGATCCCTTTTAGCCAGTTGTAAAGCAGTAGTTGTTGTATAATATTTAGCTTTCATATTCGGCACTTCCCACTCTGGCAACTTTCCATCTTTTAAATACTGTAAGAACCGCTCCATTACTTCTGCAAAATGAGCTTCATGACCAATTCTGTATGTGTCTGGTATCTGGATTATCCATCGATCTCCCTGCTTTTGTAATCCAACACCTGGGTACTTCTGCGTGATTTTCTCAAATGATTTTGTTAATCTTGTTCCATATGTATTTAGATCGGTTCCTTTACTCGATTCTATATACAATTGTGGAATATAGTTTTCTTCTTTGTTCTGTCGAATGACAAGATTTGCCTTATCACCTCGCATAATAGAGTAATGTGTATCCCCTGCACCTTCCGGAGCCTGATAATTCCAGATCACCGAAACTTTAGCATATACACCCTTAATCTGGTAAGTGATTTCTCCATTGGAGAAAACTGATAATACACTATCAGAAACATCTTTTTTAAGAAAGTCCGGAAACGATGTCATACCTGTAATAGCACTAAACTGTGATTGTGTCATTGGTGTAGGCCAACGACGAGCTTTCAGCACATGAATGTCTTTTGTATAGTCAATAACCTGTTCAGGAAAACATTCCCACTGTACCAGATCCACCAAATGGGTTGTAACATCTACCAAACCCTCACCTTGCTGAGTTACATCCATAAACCAGGCAGGTCGTTTCAGTGCTTTCCTTGATACATATTTATAAAAGTGATGTATACTTTCTTTGGTCACTGCAGGTTCTTCCGCACTACCCGTTTTCAGCTTTCCGAAAATGTCCGGTATCTGTGACAACTCTTTCTGTAGGATGGTAGTAATCTCAGATCGCTCTGTCATGATATCATAAAGTAATACTTTATTACGATCTGCTACATCAAAGCTTTTGAGCAAACTTTGAAAGCCTGTTGAATCAATACACATAGGTTTATCTGCCAGCACATGAAGGCCCGCATCAACTGACTTTTGTATATATTCAGATTTCTTGCCATTGTTTCCAGCAATCACTACTACATTACCAGGCTTCTGAGTCAGCATCTTTTCCAGGTAATCATTACCTGTATACACAGACTCTTTCCAATGGGTAGGATCGTCTGACCGCCTATTATATCCGTCTATACGCTTCAGATGCTCTTCTACATCCAGGCCATCTGGAGCAAAAACAGATACAACTGAATCAATAGCTGCATACATTTTCTTTTGTACTAATGCAGCATGGAAATGTCCGGGATCGAGTGTAATTAACTTCACACTTTTTTGAGATGGTTTATCAGTATGGGTAGTATTGCAGGATGCACATAGTAATGCAATCGCAACTATCCAAAATTCTTTGGTAAAATGCTTCATTCAGGTGTAAAGTGACTAACGATCAAAAATAGAAAAGTATATTCAGTGTACTTTATGATCACGCCTTGATCTGATACGGAGCACGCATCTGACGGGATAGTAACAGATTAGCCTCTGCATCATTGATAAACTGTTCTTTAGCAGGGTCCCAGAAAACTTTACGTTTAAGTTTCATGGCTATATGATGGATCAGGCAGGCAGAACAGGACCGGTGGGCGACCTCAACGGGTGCAATCGGAGGTTTTCGGCTCACGATACAATCCAGCCAGTTTCCATGATGGTCTTTACTCTCATATAAATGAATCTCATTCGGACCAATGACAGAAGATAAAACAGAAGGGTTGCTCGCTTCTAATGGTTTTACTTCGCCACTTTTGACTACAGGATCACTGGCTGTTGCAGTATAGTTTCCACGTGTTACAAAAATCCAACCTTCAGACCCTTCATATTTGATGCCATTTGGTAAATCATTGCTTACGATCATTCGCACTCCATTGGCATACAAGGCTTCCGTGCGAAATTTACCATGTACATTCCACAATCCAGCGCTTGGAAAATCAGCCCACCCAGAAACTTCGATAGGTCCGGTGTATTCTGTATCCATAGCCCAATGTGCACAATCTATATGATGGGATCCCCATCCTGTAATCATTCCAGCACCAAACTGCTCACAACGTAGCCATCCGGGCCGGTCATAGCCTATATGTGGATGTACGCGTTTTTCTGTATAATATACTTCAGGTGTTGATCCTAACCACATGTTGTAGTTCAAATTAGCCGGCACAGGCATTTCAGGCTCTTCGTTTCCAGACGGATCTCCGGGCAACCCCACATATATAGTGTGTAACTTGCCAATACGGCCATTTCGAACTAACTCAGCAGCATAGCGAAACTGTGGAGAAGAACGTTGTTGACTACCAATTTGGAAAATACGATTTTGTTTCTGAATAACATTACTTAATGTACGGCCTTCTGTGATAGTGAGCGATGCTGGCTTCTGAAGATAGATATCTTTTCCAGCCATAGCGGCTTCAATAGCAGGCAAAGCATGCCAATGATCTGGGGTACTTATAACAACAGCATCAATATCTCTATTAGCCAACAGCTCTCTATAATCTGTATATGTCTGTACACCCTTATATTTCTTTGGCTTTTTCTGACTATAGTATTCTTCTACCAGTTGTTTTCCTTCCTGTACCCTTTTACTATCTACATCACAGACTCCTATAATTCGGGCCTGCTCATATTTCCATACACCAGGCATATCATGGCCTCGGGATATACGCCCAACACCGATACACCCAATATTGATGCGATTACTGGGAGCATGCGGTCCAAATACAGATGCAGGAACAATAGTTGGTGCAAAAAATGCAGATCCGGCAACTAACGCAGACTTTTTTAAAAAGTCGCGTCGGTTTTGCACTGAAGATTCATCACTTACAGATGCCATTTTATGTAAAGATTAAATGTGGTCTGATAATAACTGGATAAAATCACACTTCAGTCAAGAGATTAAGGGTATATCTCTGCAAAAAATAGAAACAAAGCCAATATGATATACTAGAAGTTCCAAACTAATCATTGAAGCCATTCCAGCCCAATGTTATCTCCCTAAAAGTAAAATGAAACATTAAATTATGCAATCGATTGCATACTATTTTTTAAATATTTTTATAATAAATTATAAAATCCCGTTTTAACCAATAGAAGGCCAAAACATTGGCGAATAGTATACCTACAAATATTTTTTTATTTTTTTTGATTTCAGTGAAATCCGACCTCAATGGAGCTTTCGTAGGTATGCATGTTGGCCAACACAAACAACTGGTATAACCAGTAAAGAAACAAATCTCATTTTCAACGCAATAACAAATCCAACTTATGAAAAAGTCATTGTTAATATGGTGTGGAGCAGCAATATTATGTATTACCGCAATGGTAAATACTTCAGCTCAAAATATGGGTAATAAAACAGAGAAAACAGTAATGGTAGGTGGTGCAGCTATGTATCCCAGCAAAAATATAATAGAAAATGCTGTTAACTCAAAAGATCATACAACACTGGTTGCAGCAGTAAAAGCGGCAGGTTTAGTAGAAACACTACAAGGTAAAGGACCCTTTACTGTTTTTGCACCAACCAATGCCGCCTTCGACAAATTACCAGCAGGAACGGTAGATGAACTGGTAAAACCTGAAAATAAAGATCAACTTACCAAAATATTGACTTACCACGTAGTTGCAGGAAAATATACATCCAAAGATATTATGAAGGCTATTAAAGAGGGCAATGGGAAAGCTACCTGGAAAACTGTAAGTGGAAAAACTCTTACGGCTATGATGGATGGCTCTAAAGGAATAGCTCTTACAGACGAAATGGGAAATACGTCAAAAGTAACTATTCCAGATGTGAATCAGTCAAATGGTGTGATTCATGTAATAGATACAGTTGTAATGCCTAAATAATAAATAGTTTAGTATAGGTTTGTGGTGAATGAAAATCCTCTCTGGTCTATCATCAGGAGGATTTTTCATTCAATATCCTTCTCATTTACTTTACCAAGCCTCCATTTGGTACATATTTGTGTCCGAGCCCCTTACCTATTTTTTCAAGGTTTCGGATTGCAGATGAACTGATATGTTCAAATTGCTTATCACAACGAATAAAAATCACTTTGATATCTGGTTTCATATCTTCCATAAAACGTAACTGGTTTACTTCATAGTCCAGATCGTCTCCATTACGCAAACCTCTTACCAAGGTTATATCACAATCAATCTCTTTTTTCGAAAGATAGTCTGTTAGCAAGCCAGGAAACTTCTCAGTTTGTCTATATTTAAATACATTCAATTGAGTAATATTTGTTTCCTGTGCATCTTTTTCAGGGTTGATTCCCTGTGCAATTATCACCTTATCAAATATTTTTTCTGCTTTATGCAGAATATTCAAATGTCCATTATGCAAAGGGTTAAACGAACCGGGATATACACCAACTCTGGGTCGGTGATGCATCAGATAGGACATTAGATTCTGGAGATTCTGGCTATTATTCGGATACGTTCTTGTCCACTCATCCAGCAATGCCAAACGTCCCATCTTATACATGCTGTAATCTACAAATTGAAACTCCTTAAATACTCCTCTCTCCCATTCCATTAATTGCGTAAAATCTGAATCCGAAACAACTGCCATATCCCAATCAACAAATTGACGGGAAAGTTCTGTTCTTGGTTTATGGGTCTTGGTATCCAGAATCATCTCCACTATTTCTTCTGTAACAGGATGTTGTGTGATCTCCTTTAATATTTCAGCAGAACGCTCTTCATTATCCTGTGCGGTCGGGTCATAAACTACATCATGAAAAAACGCTGTCAGCCGTAACTTATCCTTGTCCTCTTCTGACAATGAAGATCTTTCAATTCTGTCAATCAGAAAGGATAAATGCTTTTCTGTGTGATAAAACCGATGAGGTTCATTCCAGGAATATTGGAGACGTTCTACTCCAGCAGGAGATATCTGATACTTTTCAAAGAAGTTACTATAACTAGTGTATTCGAATAAATAAGAGCTCATAATAAAGATAGGAGTAGAACAAATAGTTAGTAAATAACACCGTAAGTATAGCAAAAGAATATATACAGGCCAATCACTCTGTAAATTCGCTTTGTTTTCCGAACGAAAAGCAGCTATTACACGTTCTACACGCGGATACCTAAGCAGTTTGTCTTTTGTAACTACAAAACATTTAGATGAATAAGTGGTTTATGCTAAGGAATAAATAAATTAAACAAAAAGAAGCTGGCCTATGTTATTAGTCTAATACCACTATACTTTGGTCTTATTATTGAGTATAGTAATAAGTACCACTTCCTCAGCCAATACACTATTAACAGATTATTTTACTGCGAATGAAAGTAAGTGTTTTTCGAAAAGAACAGTTTAATGCAGCCCACCGATTACACAATCCAGCCTGGTCGGATGAACAAAATACCAAAGTATTTGGTAAATGCAATAATCCCAATTACCATGGTCATAACTATGAACTAATAGTTAAAGTCACAGGTGAGCCTGACCCAGAGACTGGGTATGTAATGGATATGAAGATCCTGTCTGATATTATCAAACAATATGTAACAGACAAATTTGACCATCGCAACCTGAATGTAGATACAGAAGAATTTAAACATAAAAATCCTACCGCTGAAAATATAGCTATTGTGATCTGGCATATTCTCCGTGAAAAAATTGACTCGCAACTTGATTTAAAAGTAACTTTGTATGAAACCGAACGAAACTATGTCGAATTCCCAGCATAATCACAGTCATCAACATCTACAAAGCGGAAAAATACATGATGTAAGCCACCTGACTATTGATGAGATTGGCGATGATCACATCCTTACCTCTTTTGATACCCCTATGCGTGCGGATGCCTTTGATAGAGATGATGATCTGAAAGTTGAATTGATTGAAAAGCATTTTCGCGAAATCATGCATATACTTGGCCTTGACCTCACAGACGACAGTTTGAAAGGTACACCAAACCGGGTAGCAAAAATGTATGTAAAGGAAATATTCAGTGGCTTGAATCCTGAAAATAAGCCGTCAGTAACACTGTTTGAGAATAAATACAAGTACAGTGAGATGCTGGTAGAAAAAGATATTTCGTTTTATTCCAACTGTGAACATCACTTTGTTCCCATTTTTGGTAAAGCACATATTGCTTATATCTCAAGTGGTCAGGTTGTAGGTTTATCTAAATTAAATCGTATTGTTCAGTATTATGCTAAACGCCCTCAGGTTCAGGAACGTTTAACAGTACAGATTGCACGTGAATTACAAGAAGTATTGCAAACAGAAAATATTGCAGTAGTCATTGATGCCAAACATATGTGTGTTGCATCAAGAGGAGTAAATGATATCACATCTTCAACAGTTACTGCTTTTTATAGTGGAAAATTTAAAGAGGAAGCAACTAAAACTGAGTTTCTTAAATATCTGGAACTCAAAACAGAGTTTTAATCTAGTAACTTCCACATAGCTTTCAGAGGGACATGTCAATAAACTATGTCCCTCTTTTTTTGCAAAAAAAAAATCCCTAGCTTTGCACTTAAAATCCTTATAGAGATAGTAGAGAAAGATTATGACTTTTAAATCTCATAACTATCCTACATAAAGTTTATGTCAAGCATCATGGCTACTATTATAGATTTAATTGGAAACACTCCCCTGGTAGAACTCAATCATATTAATCCGAATCCCAATGTTAAGCTTTATGGCAAAATGGAAGGACATAACCCTGGAGGAAGTGTCAAGGATAGAGCAGCACTGGGAATGATTAGCGGAGCATTGCAAAGAGGTGAAATCAAACCGGGGATAAAACTTATAGAAGCAACCAGTGGAAATACAGGTATAGCATTAGCGATGATCGCCAGTATGTACAATTTAGAAATCGAATTGGTTATGCCTGAGAATGCAACAAAAGAACGCGTACAGACAATGGAAGCTTTTGGTGCAAAAGTTATTTTAACACCCAAAGAACAATCAATGGAAGGGTCTATTGACTATGTTAATGAGCAGGTTTCCAAAGGAGGATATTTTGTACTGAATCAGTTTGGAAACCCTGACAACTGGAATGCACACTACCATACCACAGGGCCAGAAATATGGAAAGATACCCAGGGAACAATCACACATTTTGTTTCCGCTATGGGCACAACGGGTACTATTATGGGTGTATCCCGCTATTTGAAAGAACAAAATCCCAAAGTACAGATTATAGGTTGTCAGCCAACAGATGAATCCAATATTCCAGGAATTCGGAAATGGCCAGAAGCATATCTTCCTAAAATATTTGATAGAGAACGTGTAGATCAGGTACAGGAAGTTTCACAGGAAGAAGCAACTACAATGACTCGTCACTTAGCTCGCAAGGAAGCGGTTTTTTGTGGTATGAGTGCAGGTGGAGCTGCCGCAGTTGCAGCACGTATAGCAGGACAAATAGACAAAGGTGTTATCGTTTGTGTAATCTGTGATCGGGGCGATCGTTATTTATCTTCTGATTTATTTGCCAATTAATAGTCTGTACACTTCATACATTCTAATTGACCTCTCACTCTTATATAAGTTTGGATATGTTCTAACCTCATCCAAACTTATATAAGTACTTTAGGATAGTACCCTTCCGATAGAATCATACATTCAGCATCTTCTGAATTTTCCGTCTTCAGATTCTCCCACTTACATTCCTTATCAATTTTACACCCAACTACTTTTTGAAAGTTTAGTATTGTATTTTTGTGAAATGAATATTTTATTATTTGCAGATCTGCATGGAAGAATTTTGCCAGCTCTTAAGTTAGCTACACGACTTCAGAAGGAAAGAAACGTACAATTAGACCTGATAGTGCAATGTGGGGATATGGGCATTTATCCGAAACCCGAAAAATTTGACAAAGCAACAGTCCGCCACGCTCAACGGGATGAAACTGAATTAGGCTTTAGTCGCTATTTCACACATCCATCAACAGAAGTAGCCTCTTTACTCGAAGAATTGTCCTGTGATGTTATATGTGTCAGAGGCAATCATGAAGATCATGAATTTCTGAATGGGCTAGAGCAAAAATCATCAGAGTCGCGGTTTCCTGTCGACTGTTACAAACGTATATATGTATGCAAGACTGGACATATCCAGAAATTTGAAAAAGAAGGACAACAGATAAGTATTGCAGGTATAGGACGTATTGGCCATAGAGGTAATAAGAGTCCAAACGGAACTCAACGTTTTATTCAGCCATATGAACAACAAACCTTACAGTCTCTTCGTAAACAAATTACGCATATTGATATTCTAGTTACCCATGATTGTTCTCTTCATTTTTTTGATAAGGATTTTGGTATGCAGGAGATTCGGGACTTTTTAGACTATCACAAACCCTTTTATCACTTCTTTGGTCATACAGGACATTCGTATCAGGCTGTTCCAGATGAAAACCGCTTTACTACCTCTGTTAAAATAGCAGAATTGGAATGGCAGCACAATGGGACTTTTCCAGAAGGAAGTATGGTACTATTACGATGGAAAGATCAATATGAGCATGAAATAGAAGTAATTAATGATACATGGATAAAAGAATATACTCCTGAAACATGGAAATATATGTAGCTCAAGTATATCTGAATCATTTATTGATAACATCATTTTCTATTCCCCTGATATTTACGGACATTTGCACCATCTTTTGTTTTATTAAAAAATCCTCATCGCAGGAAATACAATCCCTCTATGATTCAAAGTATTAAAGATATTGTTCTCTTTGAAAACGACGATTACATTCTGGTCAACAAACCTCCTCATGTAGCAACCCTTGACGAACGGACAGGCGATAAAAGCAGCATTCTGCGCATTGCCAAAAATTATCATTCGGATATACAGGCAGGTCATAGACTTGATAAAGAAACATCGGGTGTATTAGCTCTTGCTAAAAATCCGGAAGCCTATCGCCATTTATCTATGCAGTTTGAGCACCGGCAGGTTGATAAGATCTATCATGCAGTAGTACATGGCACAGAGGCACTTGAAAACGTAAACGTGTATCTGCCTATCCTTCCACTAAAAGATGGATCTGTACGAATTGACACACAAAATGGCAAAGAAGCAGAGACGTTTTTTGATACGTTAGCTATCTATAAAAAACATTCATTGGTACAATGTGCACCTGTTACAGGTCGTATGCACCAGATTCGTATTCACTTGAGTTGCCTCAAAATGCCGATTGTATGTGATCCTCAATATGGTGGTGCACCGATTTTTCTGTCAGAGATAAAACGAAAATTCAATCTCAAACAAGGTACAGAGGAACAACCCCTGATTCAGCGGGTAGCATTGCATGCATTTTCTCTTTCATTTCATTTATTAAATGATGAATTGATAACTGTAGAAGCCCCCTATCCTAAGGATATGCAGGCATTAATTAAACAACTGGAAAAAAATGTTTAGATACAAAAAACGCTGAAAGTTCTTTTTCAGCGTTTTTTATTATAGTATTTTAAAAATCGTCATTTAAAGCAAAAACAGGCTTACGATTGCTCCACTTTCCTTTTGTAAAATCCGGAAACTCTATCAAACTTCCTCCTTTACTAATTGATTCCTCTGACAATGGGCTGATAGCACTCCAGGTAACAGCATCATATACGTCTATAGGTGGTGGTAACTTACGTTTTACAGATTCGATAAACGTTCGCAATACAAAGAAATCCATCCCCCCATGTCCTGCATTCTCGGCATCTTTCTCAAACCTTTTCCATAACGGATGATCGTATTTGGCTTGGTAGTCAGCAAAGGGTTCCCATTGATCATGCTTAGGGCTTACCTTTGCCAAATAGATTTGATTTCCGTCATTCATCCAGATGCCTTCTGTACCCTGAGCCCTGAATCCCAGAGAATACGGACGTGGAGAATTTGTGTCATGTATAATGACAACGTTTTCCCCATTCTGACACTGGATACTGGTAGTGACAATATCCCCCAATTTAAAGCTCACCTTGGCATTTGGATGGTTTTCACCCCCATTGTCTACAATATACTTATGCAAACCACGAGATTTGGTAGCCATGGAACTCAACCGGATAAAACGATTCCCTCTGTTTATATTTAACCATTCAGCCACAGGGCCAATGCCATGTGTAGGATACAAATCTCCATTCCGATCCACTGAATGTTGTGTGCGCCAGTGTGCTTCACTTAATCCTTTCTCTCCAAACTCTACACCTCCACCATAAGGTTGTTTACCATCATTGAATTTAACCGGACGCAAATCGTGTTCGTAACCACAATGAGCATATAACATCTCCCCAAATAACCCCTGACGCACCATATTCAGTACAGCCATTACATCCCTACGATAACACACATTTTCCAGTAACATCAAATGAGTACCTGTTTTCTCGTGTGTTTCTACCAAATCCCAAGCCTCCTTCAATGTGACCATTGCTGGCACTTCCAATCCTACATATTTTCCAGCTTTCATGGCTGCAATTGCCATGGGTGTATGCCATTGCCAGGGAGTAGATATTACTACACCATCAATATCTGAACGTTGTACTAGTTTCTCAAAATCTTTTTCTCCTGAATAGACTGCAGCAGCCTTCCTACCGGACTTTTGAATCATCTGATTGCTTTCTTTAATAGCAGCAGGATCAATATCAGCAATAGCTGTTATTTCCACATCCGGCCTGTATAATGCCTGCTGCAAATGATTTCGGCCACGTAATCCTACTCCGATAAAGGCTAAACGGACATTTGCTTTCTCCTGATAATCAGAAGAAGCCCAGTCGGGCTGAAGTACAGAACCGGCGACAAATGCAAAAGAAGATTGTTTGAGAAAATTTCGTCTATCCATAATGAAATACTATAGAATAATGTTATTTATACAATTCTAAAAATATTTTGCATTTATTCAAGTATAATAAAGAAGTATTTTATTCCTTCAAACCCTGAAAATAAAATATATTAGTAAAAAAAACGGACAAATCTTTATAGGATTAGTCCGTTTTTTATAATTACACATAATAGCTTATTATTGATCCCACCATACACGAGTAGTCCACGTATCACCGCCAGTCAGGCTTTTTACAGCATCCTGATAGCTTTGTGGGTTTTGAGTAACCTCATTAGATGGATAAGGTTCTCTTCTTGGGATAGTTCCACCAGAGAAGTTACCAGTGTAATTAATAGGGGTCAGAACTGGGTATCCAGAACGTCTCCAGTTACTCCATGCCTCTACAAAATTCATCAATGTACCATTTACTACCCAATATTGCTCATTGATTTGTTGCAAGGCAGTTCCTGAGTTTAAAGGATGCGCAGTTGCATAAGCATCTGCATCTGTTGCAGAAATTGCAGCAGTAGTTCCAAATTTAGCCAAAGACTGAATACCCGCAGATACTCCTTTTTTATAGAAATCAGCAGCAGTTCCACCTACAGTATAACCACGTTCAGCTGCTTCAGCTAAAAGTAACGCTACCTCTGCATAAGTCAATACAAACAATGGACCACTCTGATTACTATAAACAGGTGTTGGGCGTGAATATTTTCCAAGTACTGCTGGTTGATCAGTAGTATCTTTAGGAGTAATTACTGCTGGTGTTTCACCAGGGTAATCAGCTCTCTTCGTCAAATCAGTTGCCCCTCCATTCAAATCATAACCATTAGGTAGGCCGAATTGAATAGCAGGGTCAGAATTTCCATCAGAGGTACGTTGGTTTGCATGCAAGCCATTAGCAGGCACTTCCGAAACTTTTGATAAACGAATATCGTTAGTAGCTTTTAAATAATCAATAAATGTTTTGCTCCAACGAACCTCGTAGAGATCCGCAGTTACAGTCAAAGCAGCAGCATTGCCATTGTTGTACCCATTTGGTCTATCTCCCATCACATATGCGTCATCTTCTACACTTGTAAAAACTCCTCCTAAAACTGCTTTTTCCGCATAAGTTTTAGCTGTTGTTGGATCAGCTTTTACCAAGCGCATAGCCAACTTCAACATTAGTGAATACCCATACTTTTTCCATTTAGCAATATCACCTTTATAAGCGAATGCATCATAAGCAGGCTTATCACCAGCTACATCAAGATTACTGACAACAGAATCCAGCTTGCTCAACATTGCTTTGTAAAGACTCTCCTGAGAATCATATTTGGGCGTAAAAATTCCTTCTTTTGCCTTTAATGCTTGAGAATAAGGAACATTACCATAAACATCAGAAATAGTGGCTATACTCTGAATCTGCATAATCACGGCTATCTTACTCACATTTGGATACAATGGATTATTCTTCGTCTGACGTTCCATCTCATATGCATAACTAGCAGCTTTGTATCCTTCTCTCCAAATACTTTGAACGTAAGAATTTGTATTAGAGGAGATTCTATATTTATCCCCATTGGAATAATAGTTTGCACCTCCTGTTGAAGTAGAAGCTAGAATCTGTACCCACATACTCTGGAACAAAATTCCGGAGTTATAACCATATGTCGAGTTCGCATATGTAAATTGGCTGGATGGTAACAACAACTGCGGATCAAAAGAGCTTTCAGTAGCTTTGTTTGGATCTGTGTTAATATCATCAAAATTCTTCGAACAAGACATTTGTAAAAGTCCTATTCCTATAAGTAAACTATAAACGATTAGTGTTCTTTTCATAATTCTTATTTAAACTTTATGTTCAAATTTACACCATAAGTACGTGCAGTAGGAAGGCTAGTACCTTCAATACCTGCATATTGTAGATTTGCTCCAAATGTTGCTTCCGGATCTATATCAGATGCTCTTCTCATAAGATAGAAAAGATTTCGTGCTACCAATGAAATATTCACTGTACGAACTAATGGCCATTTTTCAACTAATTTTGAAGGTAAAGTATATCCTAATGTAAGTTGACGAAGTTTAATAAAATCACCGTCTACTACACTAATTTTTGTTATGTTATTAGCTACAGCTGTATAATAATCCTGAGCAGTAGCGGTTTTTGTATTTGCAGCTCCCCCTTCTAAAACACCAGTTGTAATACCAGTTTCACGACCTACTAATGTAGCTTTGTGTAACCCTCTGCGATAAGCATAATTTTCTGTAGCAGATAATATACTGTTACCATAGTTATAGTCGATTAGAAAAGCCAGGTTAAAACCACCATAGGTAAATTCGTTGTTTAAACCACCATATAATGTAGGCAGAACGGTACCATAATTTTTCATTTCACCTTGTACTGGCAAACCATCTGCATTTACTATAATTTGTCCATCACTGTTGTATTTATAATCATATGCTCTGATTTGCGGACCAGCTAATCCAGGAACAAAAGCAGTGATTGCATTTCCTAATGTAGCACGGTTTTGTCCCAAAGGTCTTGCTGTATTGCCTTCGTCAGTATGGAGAATTTTGTTCTTAACAGAAGTTAAGTTAAAGGACACATTCCAGGCAAATTTTTCCTTTTTAACAGGAGTGCCAGTCAGTTGTAGTTCCAAACCTCTGTTCTGAGTTGACCCTGTACCTACAAAACCATCTGTATAACCACTTGAAGGGCTATAATTAGTTGGCATGATCTCATTGTGAGTCTGTTGAGTAAACCAAGCTACATCTAATCCAAATCGACCACCAAAGAACTTCATTTCCAAACCTAGTTCAAATTCGTTCTTCGTAAATGGTTTTAGTTTAGTATTTGGGAAAGTCATACTAAAGTTTCCTGTAGGAACACCATTGATAGCATTAGCTACTCCATAATAGAAGCTAGTACCGTAAGCAGTAGAGGGCTCACCACTTGTCACCGCATAAGAAGCTCTGAACTTACCAAAATCCAATTTAGGTATCTTCACTAAATCACCAAATACAAATGCTCCTGTAACAGAAGGAGTAAAGATACTACGATTCGAACTTGGCAAAGTAGAATATGTATCATATCGTCCTGTAGTACTTATGTTCAGGAATCCTTTGTATCCTAAATCAATGTTATAGTATGCAGATTGTACTTCTGTTTTCCAGAATTGATAATCACGATTGTAGGCAGAAACATTGCTCCAACTATACAAATAAGGCAATACAAAAGGCCCCCCCCCTACTTTAACCCACTCATACTGATTACGACGAATATTACCACCAAGTAAAGCCCCAAATGAGAAATCAGGAGTTATATTTTTATTAATTCCAATCAAACCATCCACATTCAATTCTGTACGTTGTGCATTTGACAATTCGTCAAGGCTACCTTTTGCATCTGTTGTATAAGCAGTTCCCCAAGGTGCGACTTTAAAGATATGATCATTTGCATTGTCATAGCCAACACGTGCCTGAGCATAGATCCAATCAGCAAACTGATATTTAGCTGACATCATAGAAATCAAACGCTTACGAGTTACGTCATTGACAAACTTACTAGTCACAAAATAAGGATTGGTAACATATGGATCATCTGTAAATTCAACTTCCCGACCTGTAATTGGATCAAATCCTGGCGCTAAGATACGCTCATCAATATTGGTTGCCAGGAACATACCATTGTTACCATTCAATGGGCCATCACTCAAAATAGGTTTATTACTCACTTTCTCATCAATGTAATTTGCCATTACACTGAGACTCAGTTTAGAAGTAATATTCTGGTCAACTGTTACGTTGATAGTTTTTCTGCTTAAACCACTGTTTGGTAAAATAGCCTTACTATCCAGGTTAGCAGCAGATACTCTGAATGAACCGTTATCACCACCTCTTGTAACAGATACACTGTTAGTAAAGTTAGAACCTGTTCTATAGAAATTTTTGATATTATTCTTTTGTGCAGAATAAGCATATTGTTTACCATCAAACTGAGTAATCATAGAACCATCCAGTTTGGCACCCCAGCTCATTCGGGAGGTAGCCTGTGCATTGGCAATAGTAGTAGGCTTACTTCCAAATACACCTTGTCCATATTCATACTGAAAATCAGTATAATTCAAAGCTTTATCAGCTGAATAGTTCATATTATATTCAACAGCAAAATCTCCTTTTTTGCCTTTCTTAGTAGTAACTAGGATTACACCATTTGAGGCTCTGGCACCATATAACGCTGATGCAGACTGACCTTTCAATACAGTCATGGTCTCAATATCATCAGGGTTAAGGTTTCCAAGTCCATCTCCACCATCAGCACCACCCCACTCACCAGCACTTCCTCTTTGTGTATTATCCATTGGTACACCATTAATAACAATCAATGGAGATCCTCCAGAGTTCATACTAGGCATACCACGCATCAGAATTTTAGCAGTTCCACCAGGACCACCACTAGTTCCCTTTACGTTCACACCCGCAATTCGACCTGCCAGTGAGTTACCAACGTTTGTCTCTCTGGCTTTCGTCATTAAATCTCCGTTTATAGTTGTAACTGCATATCCAACCGTGCGTGCTTCTTTTGATACACCTAAGGCTGTTACAACTACCTCTCCTAATGCTTTTACATCAGGCACCATTTGTAAATCTATTGTAGTGCGATTACCAATAGCAATTTCTTCGGTAGTATATCCAATAAATGAAAATACTAATGTACCACTACCATCTGCCTGTATAGTATAATTACCATTTGCGTCACTGCTTACACCATTAGTGGTACCTTTAACTACCACACTCACACCTGGTAATGGCTCTTTGGTATCACTTGTAATTTTTCCTTTAATCGTCTGCTGAGCCCAGACAAACTGGCAGCAGAGAAAAAAGAGAAAAATAAAACTAAAAGAGTAGGTACTTTTCTTCATAGGGCTGTTCGATTTGTGTTTAATGAAGGGATTTAGGGTAAATAAAATAGGAAAAGGACAAATTTTGCTTCATTCTTTAATGTTTAGATTGAAAAACTTTTATTCATTGATTTGACATAACTGGTACATGTAAAAGTAAGATGTTGCAAATTTTTAAAACAAATTAAATCCAATCCTAGCTAAGAATTATATCATATATAAAAAAATTACTAATACTTACAGAAATACAAAAATAATTTTTATTTCGTATTAACAAAAAAATACAAACTAAAATTTTACAGCAAACTTTCTATGCAAAACAGAAATACTCAAAAATGAAGCTCCACCAAAGCAGAACTTATTTTAAACTGCTAAGAAATGAGTTTTTGAGTGCTTTTAAATGGATGTAATAAAGAAGCTAAATTTGAATTATGCTATTTCTAATATTTCCTACCAAAGATTTAATAGTAGAAACAGAACCATATACAAAAGCAGATAGCCGAAACCCCTTTGTTAAGGGTTGTCATTTTATAAAACGACATGACTATGAGAGAACAGATTGGACTTCCAATATAACCCATTGTATATCAATTACAAAACTTTACCTATCAAAACACATAAAATGCTTGAAGATAACAAAAGCACTTATCCATAGGTCCTCATACTATAGGTGGAAGTATACCTACTCCAGCAAATACAATCCAATACTCGCCTACTGAACTAATTTACTTAAAACAAACTTTCCAATCTTACTACCTTGTTTTTGTCCCTCTTCAATGGAATCCCGAAAATGTATTCCGCCATATAAGCGGGAGATTCCAGCTTCAGATGAGGCATGACGAAAGGAAGTGAAATTACGTGGAGGCAAACCAAAATACTCTTCAGAAGTGTCAGTAAATCTAAATGAGTCTCCAATAAAATAAGAAAGTATCTCTGCACTAGCAGCAGAAACCACACTATGTCCGCTGGTGTACTCAGGAAATGGAGGTGTTTGCAACATAGGTCTCCATGCAGGATCTATGTATTTATTAATAGCCGTTTCAGGTCTGATACGATCACTAGTATATTTTTCTTTCCAGCAACAGATAAAAGCATCATGCAGTGTCAGCGCAACCATAGTATGTATTAAGATAGCAGAGTCCACTGGTACCTGCTTCTGTTTACAGACAATTCCAGTAATACCCATCCAATGTCCTCCTGGTGATATTTTTTTTAATCCAATAGCCATATGTCCGGAATAACTCACAGCAAAAGGATTGCAATCCCAGAAAGCAGCAATCTGCTTTTGTTCAGGTGTCATAGTTTTAGTTACATCATACACTTCCTTCATCAAGGCATAAAAAGAACTTTGTGGATCTTTTGAAAAGGAAGCAGGACGAGCAGGATTAAAATAATGTTTGCTGGAATCTGTAAAAAAGGATCTGACTGTAGGCCAGTAAGGTTCAACCGGAGCCATGTATTCTGGTGGTGTCGGATACCAATGTCCCTCTTCTTTATTGGGTGTATATCGTTTATAGGTACTTAGTTTATTATATCCGTCACTTTTGGCATATGCCAGTACCTGCATAGCAACTGCCTCTGCATAGGTTTTATTGGAATTAATCTGCGTTTGGCTGAGCTTAAGTTTTTTCTGGTATTTGGCGATCAACTCTTTTTGTTTCGCTTCCAGTTGAAAACCTGAAGGCATAATGTTACGCCCTACTTCCAGCATAGCATAGTTCGCACAAAAAGGCAGGTATAAATCTGCAGGCTTTGAAGGCAGTGTAAACTTTAGTTTGTTATGAAATTGCTGTGAGATATCAGGAAACGTATTATTGCTTTCAGCTACAACTTCATAAGCCCCTAAAAGCGAATAGGCATAAAAACGGCCGGCAGCAGGAGGACTTGCTACATCGTGTAACATTACTTCAGACAGATGAAATACATTCTCTGTAAGATCACTGATAAGCCACTCGTTAGATACTTTCTTCTGTGCAGATACAAAATGAACTATACTTAAAATACAAATAATGGTGGTAATACTTTTACTCATGGTTTACTTAATTGATAAATTTCCACTTCTGCATTATTGATACCAACAAGGAGATAGGTTATACCACCTAATTGAATAGTTTTTGTTGCTTTTACATCTCCCTTTATATTTAACCCTGATTGGATTTGATTAATGTATGTAAAATTTCCTTTGCCATCTCCCATAAACAATTGACCATAGTTTGCATCAATCATTCCCAATCTAATGCGAATAGCACTTTGATTTCCTGTCAGAACAAAATCCGGATTTCCATCTTCGTTATAATCCATAATATGAATAGCATGTACAGGACTAAATTGAGCTTCAACGGGTAAGGAGTGTTTGATCAGCTTACCATCTTTATTTTCAAGGTAGATAGTTTCCAAAGTATTTACAGACAGCGTATTAGCACTTTTGAGATCTTCTGAAGAAAATATGTCTGTAATCTGTGCATCAGCATAGGAAGCATAATTCGTAAACTTTCTTCGCATACTGTACATTTGATCTAATAACTCATCTCTACTCACAAATGGATAGGGCTTTCCTTGTACATAGGCACTTAGGATAGGTTCTACAGAACCATTATTATCAAAGTCCTTATATGTGAGCGTAATGGGTTCTTTATCCGAGGCATGTAGCTGGCTATTTAAGCCAAAATTTCCAATAATCAAATCCAAATCTCCATCTTTATCAAAATCGGCAGCTGCCATTCGACTCCATATCCCACTTTCAGCATGTGTAAAATACTGACTTGTAGTCTCTTCCAACGCTTTTCCATCTTTATTGATAAATATACGAATTGGCATACACTCTCCTGATAAAACCAGATCCGGCCACTGATCTTTATCCAGATCCATCCAAACAGCATCAGTAATCATACCGATACTCTGTAAACCGGCTAAAATAACTGATGTTTGATCGGAAAAGACGCCTCTACCATCGTTCAGTAGAATAAAGCTGGAAGGAGCCTGAGGATATTTTCCAGGAATAACCCGTCCACCAACAAACAAATCCAAATCTCCATCTTTATCAAAGTCTACTGCCCGCACACAGGATTTACTCACTTTAAGTTCTGGCAAAGCATTCACAGCCCGATAAAATTTACCACTACCATTATTCAGATATAAACGATCTGTTAAGACACTGGAAGACGATTCATAATCATGATATCCACCACTGCCAATAAACAAATCCTGATCTCCATCTCTATCTACATCCAGAAACAAAGCGTCAGCATCTGTACTTTCAGCATCATCTTTTAACACTAACCCAGTAGACTCTGTAAATCCTCCTTTCTTTGTCTGTACATATAATTTTCCAGGATGCTCTTTCCCTCCTCCAACATATACATCCATAAGTCCATCCCGATTTACATCAGCAGTTGCCATAACCGGACCACAGGGTGACAACATAGTCATCAATAATGGTTGACGTTTGAAATCATTTATATCATATTCTTCGTGTTTATAGGGAATAAAGGATGTGACTTTTGAAAATACTGGCTTCACTGAAGAAAGGGTAGCACGTATATTGGACTGATTTTTTTCTTCAATTACCAGTACATCATTTGTCTTTACAGCTTTTAGTAACTCTACTCCTCCTCTAGGCCACTCTATCCGAATTGAATCTACAAGCTGTGCTGCTCCTACCCCCACATGAATTACTGGACTTACCGATGACTGATATCCTCGGGTAGGCATCTGTTCAAAGTATTGCAGGTCTTTGCCTACATATATAGATATTTTACTTCCTAAAGCCTGTGTGTTTAATCCAGCACCTTTCAGTTTTATTTTCAGGTATCGGCTTTTTGATCCATTTTCTACAGAACGGTTTCTATAAATAGAGGCTACTTCATTCTGATTATTCACTACCAGATCCAGATCGCCATCATTATCCAGGTCTGCATAGGCGGCTCCATTAGAAAAATTCTTTACATCAAATCCCCATTCTTCGCTTTTATTTGAAAACTGAAGGTTCTGTTCATTTCTGAATATATAATTATGTAGCGGAGTAGAAGACATGGATTGAACCAATTCAAATGTATCCACCTTTTCTTTGGCTACTGCTTTTTGAAAGTAAAAATCTCCTTTGTACTTCAGAAAGTCACGGTTTGTATAGTCTCTGAAATATCCATTGGTGACAAACAAATCTTTCCAGCCATCATTATCATAGTCTGCAAACAAAGGCGCCCAGCTCCAATCAGTATTGGATATGCCAGCCAGTTGCCCAATCTCACTAAAAGTGCCGTTTCCATTATTTAGCTGCAGCATGTTTCGCATATTCTGATGATAAAATCCTTGTCGGACCATCAATCCATATTGCTCATAGTTTTCAGGTCCATACAACAATTTCTGCCGATTGTTATCCTCAGGAAGCATATCCAGCGTAAAAATATCTGGCCAGCCATCATTGTTAATATCACTCACATTAGATCCCATAGAGAAATAGGATATATGATGAATATATTCTGTGAGTTTATCAGTAAATGTTCCGTCTCCATTATTAATATAAAGATAGTCAGGCTCTATATAGTCGTTTGACACATACATATCCAACCAACCATCTTTATTAATATCAGAAACGGCAATTCCTAAACCAAAACCTAAAGCATTCGATTTGATACCAGCAGAAAGTGTTACATCTGTAAAAACTCCATTGTCATTTCTCAACAATTTATCTCCGGCATACGGGTGAGTTGTTTTTTGAGCTTGTTCAAATTCTAACTGACGTATCACCTGTACATTGGTATTCAGTAGAAACATATCCAGATCGCCATCTTTGTCATAATCAAAAAAAGCACCTTGTGTTGAGTATCCAGGATCATCCAGTTTATAGGCTGCTGCCTTTTCTTCAAATGTCAGATCACCTTTGTTTATAAAGAGTTGATTCCTCCGCTCTTCCGGGTTCTTCTTACCTGAATAACAAACATAGATATCTAACAAACCATCTCCATTAATATCTATCATGGTTACCCCTGATTTCCATCCTTTTCTCCCTCCTACCTTCGCTTTGTCTGTAATATCCTTAAACTTCAGGTTTCCAAGATTCAGATACAATTTATTCAACTGCATATTGGAGATAAAATAAATATCATCTAAGCCATCATTGTTAATATCACCAATAGCAACTCCTCCTCCATTATAGAGGTTTTCATAAGTCAGGGCATTTTCCGTACGGCTTTCAGTAATTGTGTTTTTAAATGTAATACCTGTTTCCTGTGCAGATACAGATTCAAAGAGTTTAGTGTTTTGCGCAAAACTTTGTATTACATAGCACAGACAAAACAACAACGTAATGGGTAAGCGTTTTCGGAGAAATGCATTTGTAGTTTTTCTAATCATAGGTAAGTCAGAATTCAGCTCGATCAGCTCGTATAATAGCGGTGATGTGTGTAAGTAAAATTGAGTATGGTTTATACTCTTATAGGCTTCGGAACAGAAAGTTAAAATAAATATTTTCAAATGCATACTTTCAAATATTTATTTCTCTAGAAAGGCTATATAAAAAAATATTTTTTTATATTTGAAGCAGGAAGCCAAAACTATATTTGGTATACACCCGAAGAATTATTTTGTTTCACCATCCCTATTATTTTCTCCGCCAATGCAAACAGTAGCCCCTGCACAATCAAAAACCAAGCAAAACTATGCATTGCCATTAGCTATCATTGGCGTTCTGTTTTTCTTATTCGGCTTCATCACCTGGACAAATAGTGTCCTGATTCCATACTTGAAGTTAGCTTGTGAGTTAAATACTTCTGAGTCCTATCTTGTCACATTTGCCTTTTACATCTCCTACTTTGTAATGGCCTTACCATCCGGATGGGTTTTACAAAAAACAGGTTTCAAAAAAGGAATGATTCTGGGGTTGTTAGTTATGTGTATTGGTATGCTGGTCTTTATTCCTGCTGCACTTACACGTACTTACAGTGTCTTTTTGCTAGGTCTGTTTATTGTTGGTAGCGGCCTTGCCGTCTTACAAACAGCGTCCAATCCCTATATTACAGTACTGGGTCCTATCGAAAGTGCCGCACAACGTATCAGTATTATGGGTATCTGTAATAAGCTGGCAGGTACACTAAGCCCTCTTCTCCTGGGAAGTATCTTTATGAAAGATACAGATAAACTGGAAGCACAGATAAAAACAATGAGCGATGTAGCAAAAGCTGCACAACTGGATGAGTTAGCCCAACGTGTTATCTTACCTTATTCTATTATGGCAGCAGCATTGGTAGGCTTAGCCATGATGGTGTATTTTAGTCATCTGCCAGAAGTAAATCAGTCAGACGACAATGAGTCAAAAGAAGCCGCAAATACACACTCTTCTGTATTATCATTCCCTAATCTGGTTCTAGGATTTATTGCCTTGTTCTTATATGTAGGTGTAGAAGTTATTGCAGGTGATACCATTGCAGGTTATGGACAATTCTGGGGACATAAATTATCTGAAGCCAGCAAACTTGCTGCCTATCCTTTAAGCGGAATGGTAATTGGATATATTGCAGGAATTTTCCTCATTCCTAAATATCTGACCCAGAACAAGGCATTAGTTATCTCTGCGGTTTCTGGAGTGGTTTTTACTTTAGGAGCACTTTTTACCAAAGGAGATATATCTATTTATTTATTAGCAGGTATGGGACTTGCTAATGCTTTGGTATGGCCAGCAATATGGCCCTTAGCACTCAACAAATTAGGCTCTTTTACAGCATTAGGCTCTTCCATTCTGGTAATGGGTATAGCAGGAGGTGCAATACTTCCACTATTATACGGCCAGCTTACAGATAAACTCAACGCACAACAAGCCTACTGGCTTGTTATACCCTGCTATTTGTTCATTCTCTACTATGCATTGGCAGGTCACAAGAAAAAAAGTTGGTAATTAAAAATGGAACCAATCAAAAAGGTGTAGGTAATTTACCTGCACCTTTTTTTATTTCCAGATTATTTCTCCAGAAATAAAAATACCTCTGATAAAATCAGAGGTATTGAGAAGACTCAAGAAATTACAAAACCTGCTTTTCGCAAATCATCCCAAAAGCCTGGGTACGACTTTACTACCACATTGGGATGTTCTATTACAGTTTCCCGTTGTAGACCCAAGGGTGCAAATGCCATAGCCATTCGATGGTCATCGTAGGTATGGATGCGTACAGGTGTATGATTGTCCTGTAAAACTGGCTTAGGTATTTTATATTTATGATTGATTTCGACTTCAATTAATTCACCATTAAATTTTCCCAGTTCGTTTTGAATAGCTTTTACCCGATCTGTTTCTTTGATCTTTAAACTCTCGATACCTGTAAATTCAGCTTCAATGCCTTTTGCAGCACAACAAACAGCTACTGTTTGCGCTAGGTCCGGGCAATCCGAAAAATCAACTACAATAGAAGGCTGAGCAGTTATTTTCTTCAAAAGCACACCTCTTTTTGTAAAAGTAGAAGTTACGCCTAGTGGCACCATTATCTCGGCAATATGGCTATCTCCCTGTAATGAATTTTCTTTCAAACCCAACAATTCAATTTCTGCTTCTTCTGCCAAAGCCACAATGCTGTACCAATAACTAGCCCCAGACCAGTCTGACTCTACCTGATAGCTGGTAGGCTGATAGGTTTGCGGTTTCACACGAATGATATTTCCATTCCACTCATGATATACACCAAAAGCTTCCATCTGACGTAATGTCATTTCTATATAGGGTCGAGAGCCTATCACACCAGTCAGTTCCAATTGTAACCCTTCAGGTAACAATGGAGCAATCATAAGCAAGGCAGAGATATACTGGCTGCTCACATCTCCTCTTATCTGAATATGGGATTTTCCTGAAAACTGAAATCCTTTGATATGAATAGGTGGATACCCTTCCTGTTTTACATAGTCAATCGTAGCACCTAAAACCCTTAAAGCATCTACAAGCAGTCCGATAGGTCGTTCACACATACGGGCAGTGCCTGTCATGATCTTCTCCTGATTGGTAATGGCGGCATAGGCTGTCAGAAAGCGCATCGTCGTTCCGGCATCCAGTACATCCCATATCTGGTCATTACTGGCAAGAAGGCGTTGCATGGTTTGTGTATCCCGAGCTTCAGACAAATTAGTTAACGTACCTTTACCTCCACTTAGTGCATTAATAACCAGTGATCGGTTGCTTTCACTTTTGGAAGATGCCAATTGAATAGTTGTGTTAATCTTTCCGGTAGGATGGTGTAAACGAATGAAATCCAAGTCAATTAAAATTAAATTGAAGAATAAATCTATTTATCCGGAGCACATGAAAAAGGATATAACAAATCCATGTACTCAGTGATTTCTGCTTTCTGGTATAACAGAATGGAAGATCTGTATACGATCTGTAATCAGCTTGTTGATAAGGCTTATTTTTCTGCAAGTTTACACAATCCGGTTGTAGGTTGGAAGAGAACCCTTAAAAAACTCCTCAAAATGTAGATTTTTTATCTCACCAAATAAAAAATCAAATAATTTGTATAAAAACCAGATTACTCTGTACTTTACAACTTCAAAAGAGGTTTATATCCCTATAATTACATTTTTTGCAAACTTATGGAGCTTAAACTTAGTCCTAAAAATATAGTAAATCAACTCGATGTTTTCGGCCTATTTGACAAAGATGAACTTGGAAATTTTACGATTCTTAAACGCACATTGATTTCTGCTGTAGGCGCAGCCACTTACTGGCGCTATGCAGTCATTAATAAAATGCACATTGAAGGCACAGAATACCTTCTGGACTTACCAGAACATAATGTCCTTTTTCTGTCCAACCATCAAACGTATTTTGCGGATGTAATTGCCTTCTATCATATCTTTTCAAGTGTCAAATGGGGATTTAAAGATCATATCAAAGTTCCTATTTATTTGTTATCACCACGGGTAAAGAGCTACTATGTAGCAGCTAATGAGACAATGAATAAAGGAATTATACCCAAACTACTAAGCCTTGCAGGTGCAGTCACTGTGGAAAGATCATGGAGGGCCAATGGCAAAGAGGTGAAACGAGATGTAGACACTAGTGGACAGGATCGGATTGGCAAAGCATTACAGGAAGGATGGGTTGTAAGCTTTCCACAGGGAACTACCAGTCCCTATGCTCCCATTCGTAAAGGCACAGCGCATATGATCAAAGAATTTAATCCAATTGTGGTACCAGTAGTCATCAATGGATTTCGCAGGGCATTTGATAAAAAGGGACTGATATTCCGAAAAACAAATACTCAGTTATCTGTTCGGTTCAAAGAGCCTGTACGATTTGATCCCTCTTTATCTGTAGAAGACATTGTCGAGCACATTCGTCAATTGATAGAACAAGAAGTGCCCGTTGAAAAAATGAAATGGATGAAATAATATCATTACTTAAATATACAATCTACTAACTCCTTATTTAACAGTCTCATGCACAAATCTCTAAGTTTTATAGTTGCACTTTTTATGGTATTCCTAACAGTTAGCAGTTTATCCCAAGCTCAGTCACCAGTGGGTGTACAATTATATAGCTTTCGTGAGCAGTTTGCTAAAGATGTAAAAGGCACTATGCAGAAAGTAAAGGATATGGGAATTACCTATTGTGAAGTAGCTGGTTATTATGGTATGGATGCCAAATCTTTTAAAACTATACTGGACGAATATGGAATCAAACCTACCGGAACAGGTGCAGGTTTTGATCAGCTTGCAGATCCTGAAAAATTAAAAACTGTAATTAGTGAAGCGAAAATACTGGGTGTAAAAACTGTTATGTGTGCATGGATACCCCATAATGGTACAGAATTTACAATCCAGGATGTCGAAAAAGCAGTAAAAGTATTTAATGAAGCGGGAAAAACTCTGGCAGCAAATGAATTATCGCTATTATATCATAATCATGGTTATGAATTTCGTTCCTACAAAGATCACTATCTAATGGACGAAATAATTACCCGAACCAATCCATCTTATGTGAACTTTGAAATGGATATTTTATGGACACAACACCCCGGTCATAATCCTGTAGCCTGGATGAAAAAATATCCTACCCGCTGGAAAGCCATGCATGTAAAGGATCGTAAAAAAGGAACTGCAGGAAATCAGTTCGGTACAATGGATGTCGACAATGATATGACTCTGGGAGAAGGAGATCTGAACATTACTGATATCATCAAACAAGCTCGTCAGATTGGCATCAAACATTTCTATATTGAAGATGAGTCACCTCGTTCGTTAGAACAAGTTCCTCATAGTATTGCCTTCCTTAAGCCAATGTTCTAACTATCAGATAGCTTTATAAAGCTTTTACAATACCCTCCACATGTCGCTAGGTAATTAGCTATAATGAGGAGGGTATTTGTTTTAAAAGATATTTTATTGGTAACGTTGTTTCAATAATTGCATCATATATACATTTACATCCCATTGGCTGGTAACAGGCTGATTAGTAAATGGTAAGGTTGGTAAATACCCTGGAGGTCCAAACTCTGTAGTAACTGTAAGCGGTGTGCCTTTTTGCTTGTGTAAAGCCACCACTTTGTCCCACCAGGCGAGATGCTTGTCTAGTGCCACTTTCCATTCGGGGGCACGAGGATCTGAAACCTGTGGTCCTTCCGGATGTCCTACACGAGAATGAATATGATCTGTACGTTCTAAAACAGTTTGTATGGCATCAGACTGATCATCCAGATAAGATTCATGGACAGCACACCAGTGAGAGATATCCAGTGTTAGCCTTAGTGAAGGTATTTTATCCAAGTAGTTTTTTGTAACATTAGCCGCATAGCTAAATCTACCACGATGTGTTTCATGAATAATTTTGATTCCAATTTCTTTTGATACTCTATCTGCAACATCAATCACAGCTTTATTCTGTTCAAATGCAGTAAAGTCTTTTCCTGTGTGACTATTGATAAAAACAGGCTTCATAGTTGCCACTGTGCGAATCTGTTGTTCATACTCTTTCAGATGTGCTTGTGGAGCAGGATTGTAAAAGATCATCCCAACATACAACAGATCATACTTCCTTAAGGCATCCACAGCTTTTTTACGTTCTGTTTCCTCTGCAGGAAAAGGCGCTTCAACCCCATCATATCCTGCATCTTTTACTTTTTTACAAAAATCCTCCCATGACAATGATTCAGCGCCCCACTTAGGACAAAAGAATTGCATTTTTAAACTCTTTCCAGTATTCTGAGCCACTGAAAAACTTAGAACAGAGAAAACCAGCAATACAGTCAATAGATATTTCTTCATATGTAATTACTATTTTATCAGGTTATTATTCAATTCGAAAGAAATATAGATTTTTTTTTCACCTCCATGCAACCTTTATTTTCTTTTATTACTCTTTTGGATGAAAGTAATTACAATAAAGCTATATAGATTCTTATAGACTAGTCAAAGACTCTATATCCAAGACCTTACTCTAAACCTAACACGTATACTGACTACTTGGAAGCGCAAGTTTTCTATGATATTCATCAGCCGATTATTGAACGGTGTCGTCTCGGTGACCGAAAGGCTCAGTATGAGGTGTATAAGCTATATTCTAAGGCAATGTTTAATGTTGCTATACGAATCACTAATAACTATGCAGAAGCAGAAGATGCATTACAGGAAGCATTTCTAAATGCCTTTCAGCATATAACTAATTTCAAAGGAGATTCGACATTCGGAAGCTGGTTAAAGAAAATTGTAATCAATCAGGCTTTAGCTGTACTTCGTAAAAGACGGGTTCAATGGTCATCGATTGAGGAACATGATTTTGAAGAAACAAATGATTCAGAAGACGAAGAAGAGATGAACTTTCAAATTGATACAATTCGTAATGCTATACAATTATTGCCAGAAGGCTACAGAGTGGTATTGTCTTTGTACTTACTGGAGGGCTATGACCATCAAGAGATCGCAGAAATTCTGAACATTAGCGAATCAACTTCTAAATCACAATATAGCAGAGCGAAACAAAAATTAATGCAACTAATTAAAAAATAAACGTAGAGATATTAATTCATTCTAAAAGAGAAGAGTAAACAAGAAATACCCTTATAAAAAATAATTCTATGAGTAAGCTAGAGCAATTTATCAGGAACAACCGGCAGGAATTTGACACATTCGACCCTGGCTCTGATTTGTGGAAAGGAATAGAACAAAAACTAAATGAAAAGGAAAAAAAATCGATACGGCTGTTGTGGTTTCAAACACCTATGATGCGCTATGCCGCTGCAGCTATCATAGTATTTGTAATGGGTTATGGTGTCTTTCAACTAGGCAGATATTCGGCAGAAGGCACACCAGAAGGCAGAGTAGCAACGGCAAATCTGAACGTAACCCAGATTAGTCCCGAATTAGCTCAGGCAGAGGCTTATTATACAAGTCTGATTAATGAAGAAAAGGCATTGCTTGATCCTAAAGAAGTGGAGGCTCTAGGTTTAAAGGATGATTTCAATGAAGATCTGGCTGTACTTGATTCAACCTATAAAAATCTAAAAAAAGAACTGGTAACAGAACCCAATAAAGATCGAATTATAGCAGCGATGGTTAAAAACCTTCAACTACGGGTAGAAATAATCAGGCAGCAAATTGAAACACTTCAGCGTGTAAATAAAAATCAAAGAAAAGAACCCAAATCACTCAGTATATAATTACCACAGATGCTGGAAGGCTTAGATTCAAGGCGCCAAAACTATCCTGAGGCATCCTATGAAAACAGAGGTAACGTACAGACGAATACTGCGCTTATGCACAGCGTCTTACAGTAAGAAACAAATAGTTAGAGGTCATTCTCAGCACTTAAGTAATTAACAATTAAAAAGATGAGACGCAAACAGAAAAGCAGCTGGTTTATACTATTAATTATTCTGGGAGTATGCACGCATACATATGCCCAGGACAGGAAGGAAGAAACTTCAAAACGAAAATCCAGATCCAATACAAATTGCCAGGAAAAAGACTGGAGAGCTATTGGAGAAGAAATAGGCACAACCTTTCGTGATCTTGGGATTCGGATTGGGACAAATGTGAGCATTGCAGCACAAAGAGTTGGAGAAACCCTTGCTGAAGAAGAAACCTGGCAGGATGTAAGTGATCAGGTAGCCACTGCGGGTAGAGAAGTAGCAGAGGCAACACAGGAGGCGCTCTCCAATCATAGTTCTGATAGAGATACATACGCTCATCGATATGATGAGGAGAAAACCAAAAAGTTTTCCAAAACCTTTAAGTTAGGTTCCAACGACAGGTTGGCTATTGAAAATAAGTTTGGTAAAGTTCACATTAACACTTGGGATAAACAAGAAGCATCTGTCGATGTGGTTATGATAGCCAAATCTTCCAGTGAATCCAAAGCACAAACATTATTAGACAGAATAAATATTGTTGTCAATGAAAATTCATCCGAAAACGAAATTCTGGTAAAAACTCAATTTGACAATATGAACAACTGGAGTGGTGGCAAGCAAAGCTTTGAAATTAACTATACTGTTAATATGCCACGTAACAATCCTTTGCGTATCAAAAACTCTTTTGGGGATACCTATGTGGCAGATATCAATGGCAAAAGTGATTTGCAATGCTCTTATGGGAGTCTAAAAGCTGAAAAACTCAATAATGCGGACAACTATGTAAAGGTATCGTTTGGAGATGGACGGATTGGTTATTGCAAAAGTGGAGAAATCAAGGCTTCTTATTCAAATATGGAGATTACAGAAGGGAATAATCTAACCATTGAAAGCAGTTTTTCAGAACTGGAAGTTAGAAATATACAAGCAGCGAAAGTAAAGGCTAAATATGGCAGCGTAGATATGGGAACAAATGGCAAAGGTTTTAAATCATTTGACATAGATGGCAGCTTTAGCGACATTGACTTACGTATACCCTCCAGTTTAGGCTTTGACTTTGATATCAAGGTTTCCTTTGCGGATCTGGACTGGAATGAATCAGGAGCACATTTTACCTCTGTAGAAAAAAGTGGCAGTTCTAAAAATTATGTAGGTTCTTTTGGTAAATCATCGGGCAGCAACATCCGGGTAAGTTCCCGCTATGGAGATGTTGACTTTAAAATCAATGATTGATTGTTATAGGTTTAGAGGTTACAAAATCTTAAAAACGGAGCAGATAACTGCTCCGTTTTTATTTACTCACTACTATTTTTTCACAGGTTTACTTGCCATATAAAATACCAGATTACCTCCATTCAGTATATCCGTATGTGTAATGTAACGCTGAGTCAAAGGCTTTCCATTCAATAAAACCTTTTGTACATATACATTTTTATCACTCTGGCTTTTAGCTTCAATAGTGAATACTTTTCCATTCTCCAGTTGAATAGAAGCCGTTTTAACAGCTGGGCTACCCAATGCATATTGCTCAGATCCAGGGCATACTGGATAAAAGCCTAGCGAACTAAAAATATACCAGGCACTCATTTGTCCACAATCATCGTTTCCACCTAGCCCATCAGGTGTTGGATGATACATCTTCTTCAAAATCATACGAATGCGATCCTGAGTTTTCCAGGGTTGAGTTGTCCAGTTATACAGATAGGCCACATGGTGTGCAGGTTCATTACCATGTACATAATTTCCAATAATACCATCCCGGGTAATATCTTCAGTTTCTGCAAAAAATTTATCAGGCAGATCCATCGTAAACAAAGAATCCAGATGAGGAATAAAACGTTTATCCCCTCCCATCATCTGTATCATTGCTGCCGGATCATGTGGCACATATAGACTATAATTCCAGGCATTTCCTTCAATGAATCCCTGATTGTGTGTACTTAATACATCAAATTGGGTCTTAAAACTTCCATTGCTCAGTTTAGGACGCATAAAACCAATAGAAGCATCGTAGACATTTTTATAATTTAATGCCCGTTTGCTAAACTCTTCATACAAATCCATACGATTTAGCTTTTTTGCCATCTGGGCAATACACCAGTCATCATACGCATATTCCAGCGTTTTGGAAACAGACGAAGAACTTTTGTCATCTGGCACATATCCTTGTTCCATATAATACCCAATTCCATCAAAACTCTTATGACGCGCGGTAGTAGCACAAGCTTCCAAAGCTTTCATCGCATCAAAGGGAGCATTGCCTTTCATAATAGCATCTGCAATAACAGGCACACTGTGATAACCAATCATACACCAGTTCTCATTTGCATAATGTGACCAGACAGGTAGCATTTTATGTACACTCTGGTCATAATGTGCCAGCATGGATTGTACCATATCTGCATTCCGTTTGGGCTGCAATACATTAAACAACGGATGTAACGCACGATAGGTATCCCATAAGGAGAAAGTAGTGTAATTGGTAAACCCATTGGCTTTGTGGATGTTTTGGTCTAATCCTTTATACGAACCATCTACATCCATATAGGTGGTTGGTCCCAGGAATGCATGATACACACCTGTATAGAAGTTAATCTTTTCATCTGCATTCAACATCTCAACTGTCACCTTGCTTAATTCTTTGTTCCAGAGTGACTGACTTTCCTGTTTTACCTGATCAAAATTCCAGTGAGGAATTTCAGTCCGCATATTTCGTAAAGCACCTTCTGTGCTTACCGGAGATAATGCAAACTTGATTTTGATCTTCTCCCCTTCTGTCGTTTTGAAATCAAAATAAGCTCTTAACTGCCGACCAGCCATCTCCGGAAAGTTATGCGCCTGATCAAATCTTCCCCAGAAACCGCGATATACTTCCTTCTTGGAATTATTCTGACTGCCGTATTGATAAAAAGGCTTAGAAAAGGACATGGCAAAATATACCGTACGAGTACGCGCCCATCCTGTAGTTTGTCTGTATCCGGTAATCAACGTATCGTTTTCAACCCGAACAAATGTCCATACATTCTTATTTTCATAATTATAGATACCTGCCATCAGATCCAGAATAATGTGTGACTGATCGGATGCAGGAAAAGTGTATTGATGGAAACCTACTCTGTTGCTGGCAGTAAGCTCGGCAGTGATATTATGATCATCCAGTTTTACTTTGTAGTAAGCAGGCTCAGCGAGTTCATTTGCATGTGAAAATGCAGATCGATAACCACCAGCCGGATTATTGGCTGTGCCAGGATTTAACTGCAATGCGCCTGTTGTGGGCATAATCAGAAAATCTCCCAGATCGGAATGTCCGGTACCACTGAAATGTGTATGGCTGAATCCAACAATAGTACGATCATCATACTGATAACCTGCACAATACCGATACATATCCGGATTGTATTTTCCATTTTTTTCATAACTCAGTGTGTCAGTATCCGGACTCAGTTGCACCATGCCAAATGGTACGGTTGCACCTGGAAATGTATGTCCCATTTTTTGTGTACCAATAATGGGTTTTACAAATGGAATTAAATTGGGTGTGTTTTTTGTCTGCGCAAAAGCTGTTGATTGAAGCAGAATAAGTAACGAGATAAACGTTTTTTTCATTGAGGTTGTACGGGATTGAACGAATAAGAAAGCTGTCTTAAAATTGACAACATTTTCAATTATACACAATTTCCTCAACTATGTGATAACAAACTCAGGTTTTAGTCAATTCAGATGCAATGAGAAAATAGTTTATATCTTTTGAACTGCTGACATAACATTGTCACTGATGCATCTTTTCTTTGTATATCTATATAACTTTATCAGAAATACAAAAACCTTGCTTATGACCTCTACCCATCTGATTCATACCCGACTTCATAATCAACAACTTCTAACCTCATTCTTTACCAAACCAGAGGAAGTTGTACAGTGGTTGGGAGCTGTACAGGCACAGGATTATGCAGGAGCTAAATGGGCCATTGCACAACGTTGTCCGGCAATAACAGATAAAGCCATAGATGCCGCATTAACAGATGGCAGAATTATTCGTACACACATAATGCGTCCTACCTGGCATTTTGTAACACCTGAAGATATACAATGGATTTTAGCGATTACATCACATAAGGTTAAGGCTCTGAATGCCCCTTATTGTAGCAAATATGGTTTGGAACGACCCTTTATGGAACGTTGTCTTAACCACTTGCAAGAAACTCTGACAGGTAATCAACAAAAAACCCGTCCTGAACTTCTTTTGTCCTTACAGGAGGCTGGATTATCTGTGACCCAGGAAGGAATTTCACACATTATGATACAAGCAGAACAGGAAGGTATTGTATGCAGTGGTGGATTAAAAGGAAAACATCATACATATAGGTTGCTAACTGAATGTGCACCTTTTGTAAATCCTTTATCCAAAGAAGAAGCATTGGCTAAACTTAGCTTACGTTATTTTACCAGTCATGGTCCTGCTACACTAAAAGATTATATATGGTGGTCAGGATTATCTGTCACAGATGCACGAAAAGGTTTGGCGTTGATACAATCCAATCTGGTACAAGAAACTATCGATAATCAAACATATTGGTTTGCAGAATCCGCATCTCCAATCAATGATGAATCAACCAAAGTATATCTGCTCCCTAACTACGATGAGTATATTGTTGGTTATGCCAATCGGGAAGTCCTCACAGACAAACAAACACAAATACCCAGGGGGAATATTCTCTTTAGCAACACATTGATTGTAAACGGACAGATAACAGGGACATGGAAACGAACACTGAGAAAAGCATCTGTACAGGTAGATATTACTTTATTCCGTAGTCTTAAAGAGAATGAGGAGCAGTCTCTCCATGAAGTAGCCCGACAATATGCTTCTTTTCTGGAATTACCAGAAGGTTATACCCTGAATATTTCCAGATGAAACAATCTAAATCAGTACCGATGAACCTGATATTTTAAAAACAGCAGTTGCTTCATCTCTGGAAGCTATAATAACTTCTGTGTCACCTGCATGTGCTTCAAACAATGCTTTTGCCAGCAATGGATTATTATTATTTTTTGACAAATGTGATAATAGCACATGGGTTAGATCAGACGATTTACATGTTCTGAAAAGTTCAAGTGCCTGATCATTTGACAAATGCCCATACATACTTCTGATACGTTTTTTCAAATAAGCAGGGTATCCGCCCTTGTCGAGCATTACTTCATCAAAATTAGACTCCAGAAATACAGCCTGGCACTTTTTAAAATACTCAACTACATTATCGCAGCAGGTACCAATATCTGTAAGTATGCCAACAGTTACATCATTATAGGAAACAATAAAACTATGCGGATCTGCTGCGTCATGCAATTTTGGAAAAGCAGTGATCTGCAATCCGCCAATCTGAATAGGCTGATGAGCCTGAAAGGGCAGAGTAGTTAACCGTTTACCATACAAACCAGCTTGCTGCATTGTTTGTGGAGTAATATAGACAGGCAGATGGTATTTTTTAGCCAGAACAGGCAATCCACGTATATGATCCCAGTGTTCATGTGAAATAAATACAGCTTTTACCTGTTGCATAGATAATCCCAGTCGAGCCATACGAAGTTCAGTTTCCCGGCATGAAATCCCGGCATCTACTAATATGGCTTCGGTATCATTTCCGATATAGTAACAATTTCCATTGCTACCAGAATTAAGAGAGGCAATAAACAATGACATATGTATATACAAAGAAACTATTTTTTGGACAAATAGTCAAACCAGATGGTCCTTACTATTACTAGCAAATTATATAACCTACTAGTTAAGCTAATGACAATAGGGACTGTTTAGTTTCAACGTTTCCTAAATAAAAGTATTGTTTGTGACAACCTTATGTCAACAGTCATTTCTGATTCTGCTGTAAAACAAACCAAAATGAAAATAGAGTCTATTATCGCATTAAAATCTATACTATTGCTTTATCAACTGTAGTGAAAGATTAGGAACAATCAAGGTATAATGTGGCGAAAGAGGTTGATGCCATTTCCAGCTAAACGGATATATAGATCCTGCCTGTAAAGATACAGAAGGTAAGGGCAACTTATACAACTCCTGTGGAATCTGAGCACTTAAAGAAAATGGAATTTCTTTCTGAAAGTAATTGTATAGTTTAATTAGTAACTGGTTCTTTCCTTTTTGCAGCGGCAATAGGATCATATCTTCCAGACTTTTAACCTTTTCAGGATTATTATGAATCAGCAATTGTTTTCCATTTAATAATACCAGTACAGCATCTCCACTGGTTATTCGGATTAAAAGAGATTGAGCTTCAGCAGATGTTATTTCCTGTAATACATACCAGGCTGTACTGGATTCAGAGGGAATGGTATAAGTTTCTCCTTGTTTCCATTCAGATTGTGGTGTCCAGGGTTTATTTTCCCAGGCTGCGGTGGTAGTCAGTTTGGTTACATCTCCATGTACCCCTTCAATTCCAGAATAGAAAGGTCCAGCCAGATAGAGTGGGCTCCAGATTAAAGCAGTCAGATTATTCTGTAACTTCACCACTTCTCTACCGTCTAATGTAATTTGCTGGGTTTTATCAGTAATCTGAATGTCTAATTTCTTTCCTTTCTCTTCCGCACTATAATAGAGTACAGGTGTCCATTTGCCTGTAGTTGCAGGTTGTACATTCCAGGATTCTTTTACGGTGCTTAGATAACGTGTATTGTAATCAATACCTGAGTTGCTATAATGCTTAAATGCATTGGTGGAGCTTAGCACAATCTCGTTTTGTCTTATTTCTTTAGTAACAGGAAATGGAGCAACTTTATATCCATTAGAAAATGTTATTCCGATAACCTGAAATTCTTTTGATACATCCAATCCTTCTGGCAATGTCAAAACAACACCATCTGATTTAGAACTCAGTTTAATCTTGTATTTTTTATTCCCTAATACCTCAACAGATTTTATTTTCCCTGTAAGCCCAGGCAAAACAATTGTATTATTTTGGGGTAGAGAAAGAAGATGCAGATACAATTTATCAGAACTGGATGTTACACTACCCCATTCAAAAGGTGTGTGAAATGGATCTGGATTAACTCCATATATGGCCTCACTATTCTTTTTCAGCCACTCCCCTGTTTTCAACAAAACTTCTTTTTCATAAGGAACAACCGATCCATCTCCCTTTGGACCAATATTCAGCAAATACTTTCCTCCACGACTTACTACCCGTATCAGACTGGTCAACTTCTCTTTCTGTTTCTCCTCCAAAGGAACTCGTTTCTGCCAGGAACGATACCCCCATGTTTCATCAAAAAAGGAAGCAGGAGATTGCCAGGGCACCTCAATTACATAATCTGGTTCCTGATTATCACCCATTACAGTAAAATCACCCATATCATTTCCGATACGACTTCCTATCATACAGTCAGGTTGTAGTCTATGTACTAGTTCCCGCAATTCCTGACTTTGCTGTAAACTTTGTGATCCCATGTCAAACCATATTTCTGTGACAGAACCATAATTGGTAAGCAATTCTGTCAGCTGTTGTTTGTTGTATTCATGATGGGAAGGCGTTATTCTATCTGAATTATGGCTGGAGATTGGGGATGCTTCCGGATAATGCCAGTCTATGAGTGAAAAATAAAGCCCAAAGCTGATTTCATGGCGTTTACAAGCATCAGAAAGCTCTTTCAGTACATCACGCTTAAAAGGAGTTGCATCTACTACATCAAAATCAGTACTACGGGTATTCCACATACAAAATCCATCATGATGTTTGGATGTGATTACAATAGAACGCATGCCTGCTTCTTTGGCAAGTAGAGCAATAGAATCTGCATTCCAATAGATAGGATTAAACTTTTTGGCAACGTTTGCATAGGTATCACTATAAATACCAGCATGTGCCTGTATTTGTTCACTTAGTCCCCGATCAATGGGCTTTCCATCCCATACACCTCCTAATACAGAATAGATACCTCCCCAATGAATAAACATTGAGTATTTCTGGTCTTTCCACTGCTTCAAAGCTTGCGGAGAAATCTGAGAGAAGGTTGAATGAGTATATAGAGTACAAAAGAATAAAAGAAAGAAAATATAATAATTCCTTTTTGTCATAGAAGTAAGTGAGGGTAGATCAACAGCAAGGTAAGGAGAGAAAGGGATATTCTCCAAGTTATGCTATAGTGATCTATCAAAAAATGCTAGTTCAGAAAAAGGAATCGTTCATTTCAAATCTTATCATCTAAAATAAATCTTGAAGGTTGTGCCTGCATCCACTTTACTCTCAACTTCGATCTTTCCACCCATAGCCTCAACCTGATTCTTTGTAATAAACAAACCAATACCTTTTGCATCCGGATTTCCATGAAATGTCTTATACATGCCAAATAATTCTCTCCCGTTTCCTTCCAGATCTATACCTATTCCATTATCTCCAATTTTTAATAACAGTTTTTCGTTTTCATAGAAAACATCCAATGAGATGATAGGTTCACGTTCCGGATGCCGATAGCGTATACCATTGGATATAAAGTTTAGAAGTATATTCTCCAGATAGGCAGGATTATAATCCACTGATACCAAAGGAGAAACATTATTGACAATTTTAACTTTATTTATATTGATATCTTTTGTGAGGGAAGAAACAGTTTTCTGAATATAATCTCTCAGGTTCAGATGCTGACGTGGCTGATTCGGATTAGACTGAATATCCACTACCTCTACTAAGTGTCCAACAGTCTCACTTAATGATTTGGAAATACGATTCAGATAACCTATCGTTTGTTCCCGTTCATCCTGCATATTTTCGTCTTCCAGAAAAATAAGCATCATTTCCAGATTGACAGTATGCGATCGAAGGTTATGAGAAACTATATAGGCAAAGTTAAGCAGGCGTTTGTTTTGCTCGTTTACAATATTCAACGCCTGTGTTAGTTCAGTCTCTTTGTTCTTTTGCCAGCTTATATCTGAGAGAGTGCCTATCATCCGAACAGGCTTCCCTTTTTCATCATACAAAATCACCTTTCCTCTGGATAATATCCACTGATAAGTACCATCTTTACGACGAATACGATACTCATTAATATACACATCAACTTCTCCGGAAAGATATTTATTTAGCTCTCTATCATGTGGTAGACGATCCTGAGGATGTATACGGGTAGTCCATTCTTCTCTTTGATCTCCAATCTCATTGGCTTCATATCCTAGCATACTCTTCCAGCGATTGGAATAAAAAACCTGCCCCGAGGGTATATGCCAGTCCCAAACACCATCACCTGAGCCTTCCAAAGCAAATTGCCAACGTTGCTCACTTTCTATCAGAGCCAGTTCTGTTTTTTTGCGTTCTGTTATATCAGTAAGATAGCCATGCCATAACACGCTTCCATCCCGTTGTCTTTCAGGCTTTGCATTGCCTTGAATCCATCGTATTCCTTTTTTGGGTAAAAGCACACGATATTCCTGTAACCATAGAGAAAGGGTCTGAAAGGACTCCTGAATAGAAGCTATTGTTCTTGCATAATCGTCGGGATGAAGTCGTTCTCTTACCAATGATCCTTTCTTTTTCAACTCTTCCGAGGTCAATTCATAAATATCTAGTACTCCCTGACTGGTAAAAGGAAAAGAAGAAGTTCCATCTGGAAAAAGCTGATACTGGAAAATTGCCCCAGGTACTTGTGCAGAAAGCTTAGAAAGTAAGGCATCCCGCTCAAGTAGTAATTGTTCAGAACGTTTCCACTCAGTAATATCCTGTATTTGGGAAATAAAATGTAAAGGGGTTCCTTGTATATCTTTTACAAGTGAAACATTTAGCAACGCCCAGATTATATTACCATTCTTATGAAAGTATCTTTTCTCAAGCTGATAGCTGTCAATTTCTCCTTTTATTATCTTTTCTACTAATAGAAGATCACCTTCCAGATCTTCTGCATGGGTCAGTTGTTGAAAATCTGTTAGCAGAAACTCCTCTTCTGTATATCCCAGCAGTTGGCAAAGACTCTTGTTTACACGCATCCACTTCCCTCCCAAGGATACCAGGGCCATTCCAACAGCAGAGTATTCAAAAGCTCCTTTAAACTGCTGTTCGCTAATTTTTAGTTGTGTATTTAATTTTCTTCGTTCTGTTACATCCCGAACAGCAACAGCTATTAGCACATCATTTTCAAGCTGCAAAGGACTCAAGCTAACTTCTACCAATAGTTCAGATCCATTTTTGTGGCAAGCAGCCAGTTCGCGTCCACTTCCCATTTCCCTCAGCCCGGGAGATTTTACATATTCCAATCGATGTAGTTTATGCATGCCCACCATCTCAACAGGTAAAAGTATTTCGATTTCTCTTCCTATTAACTCCTCTTTCGTATATCCAAACAATCTTTCTACCTGATTATTAGCCAGCATTATCTCTCCTAAAGTAGTAACGACAAGAGTCGCCTCTGGAGCCGATTCAAATAAAATTTTAAACAGACCTTCCATTTACTTAAATAGTCTATGCAGCATCCGTCTATGTTTCTGCATAAACGGGTGTAGAATTAATCCTTGTTATCGTCAAATAATAGCATAGATAAAGAATTATTTCAGTATTTACGATGACCAAAATCATCCAAATTCCCACAATCCATCTTATGCATTAAAGTCCTTGGTAAGATCTTTTAAATGACTGATACTGATAAAAGTACGTTTATTTTACATCATTTAATAATTTATCAGATCGATACCTGACTTTCCTCCCGGATCTGCCTCACCTCCTTATTACCAGATATTTATAATTAATAACTTTTGTGCAGCAAGGGTAAATTGTTTTTTTTTCCATTTTCTTATAGTATCAGATAAAAGGATAAGAAAAAATAATTATATCACAAAAAATAAACAATTCCATAACACACATAACCATCTAAAAATTAGATATTTACACCATAAATACTCAAAAATCTACAGTATATTTTATTCATTTTTTTCTTTTACTTCTCTATCATTTATGATCGTATTAACACAAACCATGCGTGGGCTTGCCATTACACTTCTGGCAGGTCTCATTGTGACCAGCTGTACTCCAGAATTAAACGAGGTCCGTATCCAAGCGCCTGTTGATGAGACTATCGTTTCAGCAGCAGCAGTTTCTCTATCTCAAGGATTTGAGGTAGGTTCAACAAGCCCCAAAACAGCCTATGATGTCTCTCCAACCGGATCATCCAGTGGTGACAATGTGACATTGCTGAGCAACACCTGGAATTTGTATGATGCACTGATTGGAAATCTAAGCGGAGATCTGAAAAGCGGTTCCTGGTCAGCACGTATACGAAATACAGGTAAAATAACCATGCTGTTTAATGTGACAACAGGGATCAGTACTGTAAGCGTTAAACATGGCACCTATGGAACAGATGCAAGTAGCCAATGGGGACTCTGGTATTCCGTCAATAATGGCAGTACATGGACCCAGACAGGATCTAACATAACCACAACTTCAACTCTACAAACCCAAACGTTTACCTTAAATATATCAGGCACCGTTCGTTTGGAGATCCGGAAGCTGTCTGGTTCCAGCAATCGTATCAACATTGACGACATTATCATCAACGATAATGGTACAGGTGGTGGCACTACAGCCAAGAAGTTCTTGTTTGATGCCTCCAAGCGAGAAAATGCAGGTAGTGCAGACTGGCAGATTGATGCAGATGGTACAGAAAGTGTGCCTATCTATACAGGAGGATCTACTACTGAAACCAAAGCACAACGGTATCCTACTCCTTCATATACAGGCATCACATCCAGTACCAGTGAAACTTACTGGAAAGGAGGTATGTCAGCATGGGCAGTAGAATTGGCAAAACGTGGCCATCTGGTAGAAACCTTGCCGAATGGTGGTGCTATCACCTATGGAGATGCTTCTAACGCTCAGGATCTGAGTAACTATGATGTATTTATGGTTATTGAGCCCAATCGGTTGTTTACATCTTCAGAGAAAACAGCTATTATGAATTTCATTGCAAATGGAGGTGGATTGATGATGATTGCAGATCATACGGGTACCAATATATCTGGAGCAGATCCCAATGGATACAATCCTTCTGATCGTGATGGAGACGGCTACGACTCTCCTCGTGTATGGAACGATATGATGACAAATAATGGAATCAATAACAGTAACCCATTTGGTTTCGTTGTAGATTTAGTAGATATCAGCGAACAACCTACAACAAAGGTATATACAGGAACCAATACAAACGCTCAGGCTGTATTGAATGGTTCGGCAGGTTCTGCTACTAAGCTAGCCTTTTATAATGGCACAACTGCCACTTTGTATCCTTCCAATAACTCTTCTGTACAAGGTTTGTTCTGGCGTACAAGTAGTACATTAGGAGGTAATACAGGTGTAATGGCCTTGTTGGCTACCTATGGAAATGGACGTATTGTGTTTGTAGGTGACAGCTCCCCTTCAGATGATGGAACTGGAGATACTAATGACAATTTGTTTAACGGCTGGTCAGGAGATGTTCCTTCTGGATACACTTCTCATCCTGCCTTACATCTGAATGCGTCTCTTTGGTTAGCCAAAGTACAGTAAAAGTACCTATACCAGTATAGTATTGCCCGAAGAAATCAGCCAACAATAGATTAATGGCAGATTTTCTCGGGCAATTGCTTTAGTATACCACCACCTATCAAATCCGAATTCCTCAAATTCGAAAGAGATTTTTCTATATTTACGTTAGAAAACCACTTATCAGTTGGACACTACTGTCCACTAAGCACTTTACAAAAATACTAGTATGCATGAAGCTTTGCGGAAATACGTTGAGAAGTATTCTTCAATGTCCCTAACAGATAAAGAATTTGAGATCGTTCATCAGGCTTTTACATTTAAAAAGTTACGTAAGAAACAATATTTCCTTCAGGAAGGTGATGTAGCTAAACAAATGGCATTTATCCTCAAAGGTTCTATGCGCATGTATACCGTCAATGACAAAGGACACGAAACCATTATACAGTTCGGTATCGAAAACTGGTGGATAGGTGACAGAGAAAGCTTTTTTATGCTTTCACCCTCTCCTTACAATATTGATGCATTGGAGGATTGTGAACTGCTGGTGCTGAATCAGGAACATTACCAGCAATTACTCAATGAAATTCCGGCATTTGTAAAAATGGTTCGGGTACTGGATATGAAGCACCACATTGCAACCCAAAAGCGAATCCATGCTTCCATCGGAATGGATGCAGAAGAGAAATACCAGGATTTTGTTACCAACCATCCTGAATTTCTGCAGCGATTCCCTCAGAATATGATAGCCTCCTATTTAGGCATTTCCCCGGAAACATTAACCCGAATCCGTAAAAGGCTACTATATAAATAAGTCTTTCTATCCATTTTCATTTGACAAAAGCCTGAAAATGTAGTTGACATATGTCAATTGCATTTTCAGGCTTTTGTCAAGTATAAAGAGGTAGCTATTCCCGAATTTTGTATTGTTCAATCGATACAAACTATCACTTATATGAAAAAGAATATTTCTGTTACCTATAACGGTACACAGGCTACTGTTGGTAAGTTACAAGTCAATCGGATGGTTCCTAACTACTACGTTGATGCAGTTGGTCCATTTGTCTTTCTGGATCATGTATATCCTTACCAGCAAAAACCAGAAACTCCTGAAATACCCAATGGAAAATTTGCTCATCCACACCGGGGAATTGCAACATTCAGCTATTTATTCAGTGGTGAACTAGAACATTACGATAGTCAAGGGAATCATGGAATTGTCAGTGCAGGCGGTGCTCAATGGATGAAAGCAGGCAATGGAATAATCCATGATGAACATCTCAGTCAGGAATTTCAAAAAAATGGTGGGGTATTACATTCTCTGCAATTCTGGGTAAACTTACCCGCAAAGAATAAAGCGGAAGCTCCAGCTTATCTGGCTGTTCAGCCTCAGGATGTTCCAGAGATAGAATGGACAGATCATGTTGGTAAACTTCGTGTTTTAATTGGTAGCTATGAAGGTCATATATCACCTGTAATCACATTTACCAGACAATTTATCTTTCACATCCGGATTAATCCTGGTCGAACATTTCAGTTTGAAGCGGAATCAGGTCTGGAATATGCTGCATTCATCCCAACACAGTCAATACAGATAGATGGTAATGACTATGGAAACAGCGAACTGCTTGTTTTCTCTGAAGAAGGAACTTCACTGGCTTTCACAAATATACATAACGAAGTTGCAGATCTGATCTTGTTCGGTGGTGAACCTTATCAGGAGCCTATTGCAGCCGAAGGTCCATTTGTGATGAATAGCCGTTTGGAAGTAGCAGAAGCTTATCGGGACTTCTTTGCTGGAAAATACGGCAAAATAGAATACACCAATTAATTATACTTAGATCCCTCCTCTTCTATTCAGGAGGGATCTAGTCCTATCATACATATCTATTTTTATTTTTATGAAAATCGGAATTATTGGAGCCGGCAATATTGGTCAGGCATTTGCAAAACATGCAGTCACAACCGGCAATGAAGTAGTTATCAGCAACAGCAAAGGAGCAGAATCGCTGACAGGTATTATACAACAGATAGGCAAAGGCCTAAGAGCCGGAAGCGTACAGGAAGCAGCCGAGGCAGATATTATCTTGCTGGCAGTACCATGGGAAAAAGCAGAACAAGTCATCAAAAGTATATCATCCTGGAAGGGTAAAATTCTGCTGGATGCCACAAATGCTATTTCTTTTCCGGAGTTTAAACCATTGGATCTGGGCAATACCACTTCCAGTGAAATAATTGCCAGCCTGATACCTGATGCACATGTAATCAAGGCATTTAATACTTTACCTGCTGCACTTTTAACAGCAAATCCACAGGAAGGCGCGGGACACAGAGTTATTTTTTATTCAGGTGACAACTCCTCAGTTAAGGCTCAAATCGAAGATCTCCTTACAAAAATGGGTTTTGCAGGCATCGATTTAGGTACCCTAGCTGTTGGTGGCAAACTGCAACAATTTGGAGGTCCGTTCACAGCTAAAAACCTGTTAAAATTCTCCTGATTCTTTTTATACCTATTCTACTCCCATTTTGAGCGTTTCCACATTCAAAATGGGATTTTTTATATCTTTCCGCCTGAATATTTTTTTTCTAAAAAAAAGTAGCAGGTTATGAATGCACATTTATTCAAAACAACTAACGGACTCTTATTACCCAATGCATTCCGCTGGTTTGTTGGCCAGAATCTGGTCTCTTTTGAACCCTGGCACTTTTGCTCTCAACTGGATGAATTTGCATTTGCTACGCAACGATTTCAACTGGAAAATCCTGCTAAAAGGGAACTCATAACCATTCTCAGACGTCATGACAGAGATGACTTTGCAGGATTTGAAATCAAAGACAATCAGATTTGTGAGAATGTCATCTATTATCATCCCTCATTTCATAATACTCAATGGAATATCATCTGTGGTGAGTATAAAAACCTGTTTGCGTTTGTGCAAAAGGTAGTACTACCAGATATGGAGGAATGGACTTCTACAGAAAATGCTGAGGAGTATTTCAATGACTGAATGTATTTACAGAACAGATCTACCAATAAATCAATTACAATGAGTTTACAGGAATATACACTAAATCAGCAATTAGGAAGCTACGAAAAGAACGCACTAATATTTAGTAATCAGGTACGTATTGCCTTTGACGAACAGGAAACTGCATTGTTTGATCTTGAAGAATATACACTTCAGATAGAACAACGTCTGGATTGGGTAAAATCCAACAAGGAACTACTGGATGCAGAGTTGTTTGCACTTTATCCAGGCTATCTGGAAGATGAAGACGATTGGGAAGAAAATCCAATTTCAGAACAAGAGTTTGTGAACAGAATACAGATCGATGGGATTAATTTCTTTCAGGATTTAAGCTTTCAGATCTTCTACAATGACGGAGATACATTCTGGGGACACAGTATTATTATAGAAGTAAACGAAAACTGTGACATTGATCAAACAACAATATGGGGTTAAACATTTTAACCATGTTCTTATGAAAACCTTTCCTGTCAGTGATATAATAAAATCAAATAGTGAACTACAATTATCATCTTATATTTTGACTGATAAGAACTATAACGAAACAGAAATTCTGGAGTATAACATGTAAAAAACAAATCAAATCCATAAATTACAAACTGATACACAGGCGCAAACCAAGTATACACCTATTGCCAGACTAACCTAACATCAGAGCAATCATGACTGGAACCTATGTTAAAAAAACAAAAGCAGGCAGACGATTTGCTATTGGAGATATTCATGGATGTTTTGACACATTCAGAGCACTGGTAGAAGATCAGATTGGCCTTACCCAAAGCGATCAGCTATTTTTACTGGGTGATTACATTAACCGGGGACCAAAGCAAACCAAAGTACTTGACTATATTATTCAGTTGCGTGCCAGTCAATATGAAGTATATCCTCTGCGGGGAAATCATGAGCAAATGTTACTGGCAGACCGTTTGGATGAAATTATTCCTCCTTACAGAGACTTTTTTATAGAACTTCCCTATTACTACGAAACAGATCATTTTTACCTTGTTCATGCAGGTCTTAACTTTTTGGCGTCAGATCCATTGGAAGATACCTATTCTATGTTATGGATGCGACAATCCCCTCTGCCAGATGAAGAATTTCTCAATCAACGTAAAGTAGTTCATGGACATACAATCCATTCTCTCAGTGAAATCACACTGGCAATCAAGAACAGGGAGCCCATACTTCCTCTGGATAATGGGTGTTATCGTGGATTGCGGGAGGCTGCTGGTGAATATGGAAATTTATGTGCTTTAAACCTGGATAGCTTCGAACTTATTACCCAAAAGAATGTAGACCGACAAGGATAACACTATCATTACAATTACTTCTCTATTAACAGGATATTTATGATTCAACTGCAATATAAGAGTCGAAACACTATAGATGGTCTTCTTCTATTCTATCTATTACTTATCCTTTCAATTATTACTTTCCTTTTTTTAAGAAAGTATGTTGATCTGACACAATTAGTTATATATAACACGCTTATTTTACTTATATCATTTCTTGCACCTTACTCATTAATTAAGATTGAAAACAATAGAATAATCGTAAAAAAAACTTTTCTAGGCATTTGTTATACTCGCATTGAAGAAGATTTCCAGGCTATTCTATGCAAAGAAGAAAGTATCTACTTTATTGGCAATACCACAAAAATAAAGCTTGAAAACCATTATGGCTATGGTTATTACTGGGGTGGTTATCCTGATAGCATGTTGATTATTGACAAAAATACAACGACAGTTTTAGGATCTCCCACTATCTATCAAGACTTTAAAAAGACCCTTGTTGCAGAAATGCAAAAAACAGAACATTCATTTATGAAATGAGGAAGTTCTCAATTCACAGTCCATTCTACCAGATTCACAGTAACACTGATTTATAAAAGAAAAAAGCCGATTTTTGATAGAGAAATCAAACGGCATGAAAAACCTACTTCTATTCCTGTTCTTTGTAGTGTGCCTAATCACTCCAACCTATGCACAGATTCCCTGGGGAGAGTTCTCTCAGAGTTACAATGAAGGCATTTATGAAGATCCCTCTAAAGTAGATCTCATTCTGGCTATCCGCAAAGAGAATAACTCTTTCTGGGTGACAAATGAAAACAGCAAACACTTCGACATATTATCAAAAGATTCTGCTTTCCTGAAGGATCGGCTTTGGGCTAAAGTTATTGCGCGCTCCACTTTCGATACAGCTCAAGCACACTTTTTCCTTCATGGGGTGACACCTACCAATGCTCACAACTATCAGTACAGACTGAGTGAATATCCTGGCAATCGCATTCTGCTACCCTGGAGCCAAATAAGTACATTTACAGATTCTGTACTGATCAAAGAATCAACTCTTCCTCAGATGGCTTATCTGGGTGGATACAAAACACAATTGGGTAAGACACTCATTATAGATGTTCGCCAGGAGAATATGCATCACATTGTCGCAACCAGCCTTATCTCCTGGGAATCTATTCGTCCGCAAATAGCAAAAGTCTATACGTCTGCCAACTTTGATATCTTTTTACGAAAACTGCAATATCCATGGATGAGCAAAGCGACTGACACCTCTCTATCTTTATCGGACAAAGTTGTCTTACCTTATAAAAATACTAACCTGATCTTAGTACTGGAAGCAAACATTTACGACAAAAGTCAGATACAATATAAAGTTATTCGGGATGGTTCAGTATTTATCCCCTGGCAAGTAAATGAGTATAATAACAGTTTTGTATGGATCAAAGATTATCCCCCAGGTATGTATCAGATTCATATACGCTACACAGTTCAGCCTGAACATACTACATCTTATCAATTTGAAGTAGCTCCGGTATGGTACCAATCTACCTGGTTCCGGGTCTTTATAGGGATGTTTAGCATTGTATTTTTTGGTGCTATTACATCTTTGGTTCTCTATCTCAGACAAAAGCAAAGAACACAACAGGAATTATCAAACAAAACAAAGGTACAACTGGAACTGAAAGCAATCTATGCACAGTTAAATCCACACTTTGTCTTTAATGCACTGGGTTCTATACAGGGGCTTATCAACAAGCAAGATGTACAAGGTGCCAACGAGTATCTGTCTGACTTTGCAAGGCTTTTACGTGAATCGCTTCAAAATAGCAACAAAGACACCATTTCTCTATATGAAGAAGTGCAGATGCTGGAAACTTATCTGAAACTGGAAAAACTCCGGTTTGGTTTTTCCTATCAGATTAACGTTCAAAAAGAGATCAACCTATATGAGACCAGCATTCCTTCGCTTTTATTACAACCTCTGGTAGAAAATGCTGTCAAACATGGTGTGTCATCGCTTTATGCACAAGGTATTATTGAGATAGATGTCAGCAAACAGGATGATTCAATGGTTATTACGCTTCAAGACAATGGAAAAGGTTTTGTTTCGGAACAATTGTCTACAGGATATGGACTAAAACTTACCAAGGAACGAATTTCACTTTTAAATAAGCTGAATAAGGAGCAACCTATCGACCTTTCCATTCATACAAATCAAGGAACAGGTACCTCTATCACGCTTACATTTTACCAGTGGTTTTTATAACTATGAAAGCTGTACTTATAGACGACGAACAACACAATCTTGATAACCTGAAAGCACTGCTTGCTCAATACTGTCCACAGGTGGAAGTAAGTGCTACAGCACTGGATGCAGAAACTGGTAAAAAACTTTTGTATGAACACCAACCTGACCTGTTATTCCTGGATATACAAATGCCAGGTCAGACAGGTTTTGATCTGTTACAAAGTTTGTCTCACTATGATTTTGAGGTCATCTTTGTTACTGCCTATGACCAGCATGCCATACAAGCCTTCCGGTTTGCAGCAGTGGATTACCTGCTTAAACCTGTGGATATTACATTACTCCAATCGGCGGTACAACGGGCTATGAAACAACGTCAGCTAAAAGTTCATAATCAGCAGCTGGAGAATCTGATGCACCTGCTCAAAACCCAACAAGTTAAGGAAGATCAGCGTATAGCCTTGGCAACCACCAAAGAGACGCGCTTTGTCAGGGTGAGTGACATCATTTGTTGTGAATCGTCAAACAACTACACCACCTTTTCTCTGACAGATGAGGAAGAATTATTGGTTTGTAAGCCCATTTATGAGTACGAAGACATTCTAAAGGAGTATGGCTTTATTCGTTGTCATCAGTCACATCTGGTCAACAAAAAATACATCCGAAGCTGGAAGAAAGAATATGGTGATTTTCTGCTATTGACAAACGGCAAAGAGATCCCTGTATCCCGAGGCAAAAAAGAAGAAGTAAAAAAAGCCTTACAGTTCTAGCTATACTAGTATCTAACTAAATAAATCTCCGAATCTAATGCGAACTACATATCCTCAAAGCAAGCATTAGCCACTATTATACATCATACTAAACCAAAATTCTGATGAAAACTTTATCAGCAGCTATCCCTATGCTCTTTTTTTTCGTACAGAGTATCGTACTCAAAGCCCAGTCAACAGATAATCAATTGGTGAGGCTATCCGAAACCTACGAACTAGCCAATATCATTCTGGCACTGACAGAATATGGCAAAACAGATCCCTGGGAAGTAGAACAGCATTCAGACTATTACAAAGAAGTCAGAGCCTATTTTGCACCATTTGCCAGTCATCCCTTACTTGTCAAAGCCAACTATTCCCGCGAGAAATGGGACAGCTACCTAAGTTTCCGGACAGACTCCTATGCATTTTCACTAGATAAAAATAATCGTCTGATCAGGAATGTAGTTTTTCGCACCATTGAGGAACACAATGCTTTTGAGGAAAATAAGGATCTGATCAACGACTTTGTCCAGGTTACGAATTTTCGTGAGTTCTATGCCAAACATCTCCCCTATTATCAGACACTTGCTACTACATATCTGGAATCCCAACAGTACACACAGATATTTCATTTCCTTGAACAGGAATTTGGTCAGGAACAAAACACAGCACACTATGCCATTGTAATGTCACCATTGGTGGGGCGTATGAATTGCCATCGGGTTGTCAATGGAGTACAAACAGACTTTATTACCTTACCAGCTTTTATTCTGAATGGAAAATCAGCAAACAATGCCTCAAAAGAGGATATTGCTACAGGAATTCATATGTTGTTTACCGAACTGGATCATGCATTTGTAAATCCGGTTACCTATCATCACCGTCAATTACTCAAAGAAAATTTCAATAATGCTGTCTGGGATGCAGGAAGTGGATATGAAACAGATAGTCTGGCCACGTTTAATGAATACATGACATGGGCTGTATATGATATCTATATTCGGAAGTTTTTCCCGGAAGTAGCCAAACAAGTATGCACCAACTGGACGTTACAGAATGAAACAAGAGGATTTTATGCCAGCACCTTGTTTACTCAGGAATTAATTAATCTGTATGAACATCGCAAATCTGGCCAAAGGATCAAAGATCTGTATCCAGCATTACTCAAACGTCTTGGTAAACTCCAGCGTACGATAAATAAACCCCTCATAACATACTGCAATCTCGATAATCAAACTATCTCAGATACTTTAGTAGCTTACAAGATACAATTTTCCGAATCTATGCAAAATCTGGTTTCATTTGATATTATCAGAGTCATTGAACAAGATGGTAAGTCGCGGCAACAGAAGTTCGAAATAACACAGCAGAAAAATTCACTACGTTGGAAAGCCCAGAACACTGAACTACATTTTACTCTGCCACTAGTAAAAGGTTATCAGAATCGGCTTATTCTAAACTATGCATGGAAAGTTCGGACACCCTTGAAAAGTCGAAAAGGAATTACACTTAAACCCTACACAACCATTAAAACTACGGTACAATAGACCTATACAGGTTGTTTGATATACTCCAGTTTAGCTGTTTTATACTTCTGCATTTCAGCCAGGTGTCGCATACGTTCTATAGACCGATGAAAGCTCTGTACAGTGATGGAATTGACCAACCAGGCAGGTAAGGAAAGACCTTCTGGCTTTGCATGAAAAATATACTCCACCTTTACACCATTTTCTTCGGGTGTTAACACCCAGCTCCCTCCAGCCTGCAATACACGTGCTTTGTCTTTGTATTTTTTTATATAGGAGGGGGCATTTTTAATGTCTATAGTCACCTTTCCATCTGTACTCTGCGTCAGTACATTGTGTGTAATTACATCCGCATTCTTAAAAGGCCAGGGAATGCCTATTTCGGCATAAGTATACCAATCCTTATCATTTATGTTTTGTAGCGTTTCATATTTAACCACACGATCCATCCAGCGAGGAGAAGCAGAAGCATCTTTGATCAGCGCCACCATACCACTGAGTGTAGTAGAGATAGTTGTAACAGCCTTAACCTGTCTATACGAACCTCCTGAAGCAGCTTTCACATAGATCTGTACCTGATTAGCATCTTTTTCCAGGTTCCAACCTGATTCTGTATCAGAAATAGGTAGTGGTTTTACCACATTAGCTATGTATCCGGAACAGGCTTCAGTGGAATGTTCCAGACATTCTGTTACAACAGCAATAGACATCAATACTCCTAAACAAAGTCCAACAGGAATCATACAACTAAAATACATTCTACAGTTTATACTAAAAAACGAATATACGTTACTTCTGGTACGAAAGAAGCAGTATGATTACATAAAAATAAATGCCACTTCCCTATTCTAATGTGGAATTATATAAAAAGGTTTTCGAGAGGTTTATGTCTTAAAAAAGCAATGCGCATACTTAACGTCATTTTTATTCCTGACGTGAAGTATGCGCAACTAAAATAATAATCGGAACTCCAGTCAAACAAAAGTTTGAACTAAATTCAGGTCAAACGCAAAATTGACCATTATTCGAATATTTCTGGAAAGTGATCGGTATTCCGGTCAAACACAAAATCGATTCGAACTCCAGTCAAAAATGATTTGAAAGTAGATTACGGAACGCCATTGCTATTTTTCATTTACGAACAAAATTCCGTTCACTGGCAAACTTGCCTGTTTTAAAACGCAGATAGCCTACAATCATTAGTGACCGAAAATATATTCACCCAGATTCCATAATGCCCAGATCAAAAATGACAGAAAGGCTAGCAATATACATGCGACAATAATGATTATACCCGTACCGTTACCCTGATACTTTCCTTCTTGGTAATGCTTTCTAAGCAAATTCAGGTTACGTTGATTGGATTTAAAACCAATATCAAACAAGTCACCCAGTAATGGAATACTACCCAAGATAGAATCCAGCATTACATTTCCTGCCATCATCAGTACCACTTTCCGGCTCACCCCATGACGTGCCATCATCAATACCATCATTCCGGAAATACCAAAGGTGATCAACTCCCCTATCCCAGGAATAAGACCGATAATAGGATCAAGGCCAAAGCGAATAGTAGTACCCGGAATACGGAAAGCATTATCCATGATGTGAGCAGTCGTTTCAATCCACTGAAGCTCCGGAACGTGCCTTACTACTTTTCCTGGTTGTACATATGTCGTTTTCATAGTCATTCTGATTTCTTGTTAATTAGTTACCGAAAAGCTATAAAGAATCTCTTTTACTCTCTTATACTCAAAGTAATACAGATACAAAACTTGTACCAACAGATAGTAGTACATTCATACACTCTTGTAACCAGGTATCACATCCTGTAAACCAGATAGATTATTTTTTGCTTACCTTTCTTCATCCAACCATTTCATTTTACCAGATTTTATGAACCACTCCAGAAAACAACCAAAATATTCACTCAGTTTTTTCATGGGTATACTAGTAGTGTATCTACTGCTTTCTCAACCAGCATTTGCACAACTAGTAAGCGAAAAACCGTCTCCCTTTATTGAAAAGGAAATTGTCAACTGGGATTATCATTCCAAACAAGTGAATGATGATTTTACAATCTATATACATTTTCCACCAGGATATGATACCTCTAAGATCAGTTATCCAGTCCTGTATATGACAGATGGGGATTGGAATATGACCGTTGCAATGAATTGCTTTAATATGTTGCGGCAAGATTATACCACAACAGAACCTCTTATTGTGGGAATTGGGTATGGTAATCGTCCAAACAAACGGTCTCGCGACTTAAACCCTTCTACAGGTGGACCTGCATTTCTGAAATTTATTACAGATGAAGTAATGCCTTTTGTAAAGAGTACCTATCGTATAACAGATAACAAAGCTTTGTATGGCTATTCGCTGGGAGGCATGTTTACTACCTATGTACTTTTCACCTATCCGGAATTGTTTAATATGATCTTTATAGGTGCACCTGGTAATAACGGAAATGAATTACTTGCACCAGCTCAGAAATACTTTGCCAGTCATACAGACCTGAAAAGTAAAGTATTTGTAGGAGTTGGTTCCTATGAACATGAAACTACTGCTAATATCGAAAAATTCAAAGCATACCTGTTGAAACAAAACTGTAAACAACTGGACCTGGAAACTGCCATTACACCCAATGCCGGGCATGGTGCAGCCTTGGCTCAGGTTATGCAAAATGCTATTGCCTTTGCTTATTGTAAGAAATATAAACCTATAGCAGTACCGGCCAAAACACTGCAAAAATATGCAGGAACGTATATCCTCGAAAGCGAACCGAATGAAAAGTATACTGTATTCGTTCAAAATGAGAAGCTGTATTTTAAATCAGGTCAGAGCCCAACACAACTTGTTCCCTATACCAAAAATGGATTTTTTATGTATGAAAATCAGAAAGGTACATTCACATTCAAAGAAGAAACAGGAAAAATGTCTGTTGTATATGAGGAAACAAATCAGAAACCAACCTCACTGAAAAAAATCAACTGATGTATTTGGTCTTGACATTCAGGGAAAATAGAAATAGGTAAGAGAAAAACAAAACACAAATATGGTAAGCCAGAAAAAGTTTTCTTTCTTTGAAGCAGAAGAACAATCTTTTTTAGAAACCAGAAAACAAACTAATTGTTAAAATGAAACTTACCTATTATGGTCATTCCTGTTTCTCGGTAGTAGCAGGTGGCAAACACATTTTATTTGATCCCTTCATTTCAGGCAATGAACTGGCCAAAAACATTCAGGTGGACCAGATACAGGCTGATTATATATTTGTATCCCATGGACACTTTGATCATATGCTGGATGCTGTCAGTATTGCCAATCGTACAGGTGCAACGATAGTAGGTAGCTGGGAACTCTACACCTATTTTGGTCAGCAAGGTGTAAAGAATGTACATCCCCTGAATCCAGGAGGGAAAGTAAGTTTCGACTTTGGAACCGTAAAAGCGTTTGGAGCACAACATTCCAGCAGTTTTCAGGATGGTAACTATGCTGGTGTAGCCAGCGGATTTGCCCTAAAAACTTCTGATGGTAACTTCTACTATAGTGGTGATACAGGTCTTACACTAGATATGACATTAGTAGCTAAATGGGCAAAACTGGATTTTGCTGTCCTTCCCATCGGAGATGTGCTGACAATGGGTATAGAAGATGCTATACAAGCAGCTCAATTTGTAGAGACAACTACTGTGGTGGGTGTTCACTACGATACCTGGGGTTTTATCAAACTTGATGCAGCTAATGCAAAAGAACAATTCACCTCAGCAAACATAAAATTACATCTGCCTGGAATTGGCGAAAGCATTGAAATATAAATCATTTCATTAACTCTATGAACTTATTGTAAGTTTCGGCTTATGGTAAGTTCTTTTTTTAGGGGTCCACTTTACAGTTGGTATTTTCATTGTAAAACTATCACAAACTATTTTAACTTATTGCTTTATGTCCTTTATTGACCTTTCCGCACAATCTGAAAAAACAATCTTTGATGGCTTCTTTGCTAAATTTATTCACACTGACCAAATAACCATTGCCTACGTTCGCATTGAAGAAGGCAAACATCTGCCACCTCACTCCCATCCACAGGAACAGATTACTACAGTAATATCTGGTGAACTGGAAATGACTGTAGGAGATAAAACTCAGGTATTAAAAGAAGGTCAGGTAGGGGTTATACCAAGTAATGTAGTTCATTCTGGCAAAGCACTTACACCTTGTTATGTGATTGATGTGTTCAATCCTGTTCGGGAAGATTTTAAGAAGTTGTAGTGAAAAGAAGTAGTATTACTGCTTCTTTTCGCGGATTGTTTTTACAATTCGTACTGCCATCATAATCAATACAGCAAAGGCAATAAGCCCTACTACTCCCCATACCCAATCCAGTGTATTTTTCAAAACAACGAGAAATACAATAGCAAACAGAAAAATAGTTGCAACTTCATTGTAAAGTCGTAGTTGTAGGGAGGAGAACCGGAATTTGCCTGAACGCAATTCGTAGATCAGCTTGCGGCAAAAGAAATGATAAACGAGTAATCCTACCACAAAGGCCAGTTTTAGATGCAACCAGCCATGTGCAGCAAAGCTATCCCACCAGGTCCAATAAACTAACCCTGCTCCCGATAATACAGTAAGCCACATAGCAGGTACCATAATCGCATTAAACAGTACCCGTTCCATTTTCTGAAACTGAGCCTGAATGATATCTCGTTCCAGATCTGGTTTCTGATTAGCCTCGGTATGATATACAAAAAGACGAGGCAAATAAAACAAGCCAGCAAACCAGCTGACCACAAAAATAATATGAATAGCCTTGAGGTGTTCGTATTGCATGCGTTTGGTACAGGTGCCTTATTGTTTTTTTGCCTTATATCCTTCTTTCTGTAATTCCTGCACAATCTTATCTCTGAAGTCTCCCTGAATCATGATCTCACCATCTTTCACAGATCCTCCTACTCCACATTTGGTTTTTAGCTTCTTAGCTAACACCTCCAGATCATCCGCTTTTCCGACAAAGCCTGTAACCAGTGTTACCTGCTTCCCGGCACGTCCCTTTTTATCTAGCAATACTTTTAAATTCTGTTGAGCCGGAGCCAGAGTTTCTGCTTCTTCATCCTGATTGTACGTATATTCAAAATCCTCATTGGTTGAATATACAACGCCTTCGCGTCCTTTGTGTTTGTTCGACATGGTCAAAAGAATAACTGTTTGTAAAACTAGCAGACACAAAAATAATAACTGCTATCATTTTTCCGGAAAAAACTTATAACTCTAGCTTTTTTATAATATTTTAGAGTAAGTTTTGTACTTTAAACAGCCCTAACTCAACCTGATATCATATGAAAAAGTCACTTTATACCTTTCTTCTGGCATTATTACTACTACCTGGCACCTTACTGGCTACAGATCCGCATACACTGGAAATTGGTGCATCAGCCCCAGATTTTAGTCTGCCAGGTACAGATGGAAAAACGTATACACTTAAGAGCTTTGCTAATGCCCCTATTCTGGTGGTTGTATTTACCTGTAATCATTGTCCAACTGCACAAGCATATGAAGACCGGGTGAAAAAACTGGCTGCTGATTACAAAAGCAAAGGAGTAGCACTGATAGCTATTTCGCCAAATGATCCTAAATCCGTCCGATTGGATGAGCTAGGCTATACAGACATGAGTGATACGTTTGAAGAAATGAAAATACGTGCCAAAGAAAAAGGCTATAACTTCCCCTATCTCTACGATGGTGATACACAGAAAACCTCACTGGCATATGGAGCAGTAGCGACACCTCATGTGTTTATCTTTGACAAAGCCCGCAAGCTGCAGTATACTGGTCGCATAGATGACTCCGAAAAACCTGGGAGTACCCCCAAAAATGATGACGCCCGGAATGCATTGGAAGCCATGCTGGCAGGGAAACCCGTACCTGTAGCAAAAACCAAAACATTTGGTTGTTCTGTCAAATGGATGGACAAACGGGATGGTGTAACCAAAGGATTTGAAGACTGGGCCAAAGAAGAAGTAAAACTGGCAACCATTACAGAAGATGGTTTAAAAGCTTTAGTAAAGAACGATTCTGACAAGTTACGTCTTATCAATGTATGGGCTACCTGGTGTGGTCCCTGTGTTACTGAGTTCCCTGACTTCATTTCGATAAATCGTATGTATCGGGGACGGGATTTTGAGTTTGTTTCCATTAGTGCGGATAAACCAGATAAGAAAGAAAAAGCACTGGCTTTCCTGAAAAAGACACAAGCTTCCAATACTAACTATATCTTTGAGTCCGGAGATGTATATAAGATGATTGATATCATTGATCCAAAGTGGCAGGGAGCTTTACCTTATACATTACTGGTTGAGCCAGGTGGTAAAATTGTCTATGCCAAACAAGGTCCAATCAATCCTCAGGAATTGAAACGACTCATTGTTGATAATCATCTCATTGGCCGCTACTATTAATAGCCTTTTTCCCAATATGTGCTTCAGAGCACATATTGGGAAAGAAAATAAAATATTTTTTGCCAGACAGGGTGATTGCCATTTACTCAATGGTATTAACCCTAAAAAACACACCATGCAGGACATTGAAATCATTGCAGCAATTAAAGAACGTGACAATGCTGCCTTTAATATTGTCTATACATTCTACTATCCAATGGTAGAGCACTTTGTGAAAAAGAACAGTGGGACTTCTGATGATGCAAGAGATGTTTTTCAGGAAGCTATTCTAGTGTTATTAGATAAGATCCCCAAAGAAGAATTCGAATTGACCAGCTCTTTAAAAACATATATTTTTTCCATTTCCTCCAATATCTGGCTCAAGCGGTTACGGGAAGCACATCGAACTGCATCCTCTCTAACTGCTCCACTAACTGATGACTATTTATCTGAGCTGGAACAGCAGGAAGATTCCTATATTCAAGCAAATCTGATCAAACGCATATTTATGCGGATTACCAAACCTTGCATCAAGATGCTGTCCAGCATCTTCCTGAGTGAACTCAAACGGGAGATCTTAATGCGTCAGTTGGGATATAAAAACACACATTCTTTTGATAACCAGAAATACAAATGTCTACAACAAGCCCGCAAATATTCAAAAGAAAATAGTTTGTAAGAGGTGATTGTAAATGGAACACTGGTATTAACTTTCAAATACCAGAAAGTACAATGACTACACAAACAACATGTCCTTTACCGCCTTCGGTACAAAGTATTCACCAGTCCGGCAGGAAGCACTACATTCGGGAGTTCCTTTTATTCTTTTTCCGTTTTGGGCTCTGCCCTATCTGCATTACTGCCAGTATAAGTTATGCCCTATATAAAGCTGTCAGAGCACTAAAAAACTAATACAATATTCATAATTATTTCCTGAACGCATCTGCAAAAGTTGTGCAGGCTCTCTATTTTCCAAAACTAATCAGTACTATTTATGAAACTCTCTCAAAATCAGTCAGCTCCCTTGTTTAACACCCTTGACATATGGCAAAATACTGTTAGTCTGCAACATCAGCAGGGATATAAAATATATCTTGCCTTTATGCGTAATGCCGGATGTCCGGTTTGTAACCTGCGAGTCCATGAGCTACTTCAGAAAGCAGATCATTTTGCAAAACATAACATAAAGGTCTGGTTGGTATATGAATCTACTCAAGCTAAAATGAAAGAATATCTTTCTCAGCAAAGTTATCCATTCACCTTTATTGCAGATCCTGAAAACAAGTTGTATCACTTATATAGTGTAGAACGGTCAACAGGTAAAGTATTGAAAAGTATATTCAATGGTATACTGGGAAAAACCATGAAAGGCCAGAAATTGTATAAAGAAAAAATCTCACAAGACGGTCACACCAATACTATTCCGGCAGACTTCCTTATTGATGAAAAAGGAAGATTACAGATTGTGCATTATGGCACCTATATAGGCGATCATCTTGCAATAGAGCAACTTCATTAGACCCAGCTAAACCTATACTAGCCATCGCAAACGTTGGAAATGTTTTCTCTTTCTTTCTTATTTCTTTTTGTCCTTCTGAAAAAATCTCGTGACAAATAGAGCCATGCTTGCCTTCTGAGTGAAAAATACACTCAAAGCCAGAGATTGCCGGTCTTGTCACGAGATCCCAAGGGTAGATAGAGAGGGCTACCAGAAGTTTTCTTCAGTTGAACTTATTGAACAGACATTAGAATCACTAATTTCTTAAAAATCAGAATCCTCTCTTACTCAGATCAGGTAACCATACCCGTAAACTACCAGGCTTGATATGCACTTCCAAACGAGCATCCATCATCATAGGTTCACCATCAATATGGACAGGCGCATCTGCCGGACGTTCGATAATAGCTTTTGCAGTTGGCATCACTTTTAAATATGAAGAAGTATGCAATGTCTTGCCAAACAACTGCACTCCCAGTGGCACGGCCATAGGTGACGGAAATGGACGCATAAGGCATACATCCACTAGTCCATCTGTAATATCTGCTTCAGGAGAAATATAGGCATTGTTGCCATACTGCCCTGCATTGGCAAAACTTACCAGAAAGGATTCAGAATCAAATGTTGATCCGTTTAGTGTAATGAGATAGCGATCTGGGCGATAGTTAAAAAACTCTGATAGAGTAGTCTTTATATAGGTTTGAAACCCTCGACGTGTTTGCTGATCAAACTTTAATCCGATATAAGCGTCAAATCCTGTTCCTGCTACACAGAAAAACGGACGGCCGTTTAAGGTACAACTGTCGATTATTTTTTCGCGGGCTGTATTCAGCATCTGAATAGCCTTTTCCGTTTTCAGCGGGATTCCCAGGTGTCGGGCTAATCCATTTCCTGATCCCAAAGGAATAATACTTAACGCAGTCTGTGTACCAACTAATGCAGCAGCAGTCTCATTCATTGTTCCATCCCCTCCTACTGCTACTACACAATGTGCACCATCATTCGCAGCCTGAGCTGCAATCTCGGTTGCATGGCTTTTGGCTTTGGTATAGATTATATCATACTCAATCGCCCGCTTATCAATATATAGATTGATAAGGTCTTCAATCCTGGCTTTGGATCGGGTACCTGCCCGCGGATTGACGACAAAAACAATATTCTTTTTCAAGGGTTTCCTGTTTAACTTTCTAGCTACTTATAACTATTTCTTAAATTCCCATAAACTTCCTGAAAACTCATACCCACTTAATACACTTAAGACCATAAACGAAAGTAATACATGTATATATGTCCCAGGCGCTGCATTATCCAATATACTCCAAATCAGTATTCCTGCCAGAAGTATACTCACAGATAAAATATCTTTTAAATCCTGTACATATATAGCGGATTTTCCTTTCACAAAATCATAAATATACGAACTCAGAATGAGGCATAAAAAAGCAATCAAAATCCAATATTCCATATTTTATCTCTTTAGAAAATGAACTGTCTCAACAGCATCAGCACTGCCTATTATCCAACAAAGCCACACAAAACTAAATACCAGTGCATTGTCATTTAGTGTTACTACACTTACAATGGTCAAAAGGCCTATAAAACAATTCTTGACAAGTTCTCTATTATCTGGTGTAGTATTCACTCCAGATAAATAATCCATAAGAAATGGCAGAGAAATACATACAAAGAGAATAATACAAACAATTATACCTATCATGGGAAAATAAATTAGCTTCCCCAAAATAAAAAAACTTCCTGAGTCAATATTTCAGGAAGTTTCTCTGGCAATACGCCTGTAATATTATAGGATAATTTATAAAAAAACTTATCCTAGGTGGAATGTTAGAACCGGACGCAAAGCATGGTTTACGATATCTTCCGCAATACTTCCCAACAACAGATGAGAAAATCCGGTGCGACCATGCGTAGCTACTGCAATCACGTCAGCATCTACCTCATCTGCAAAGTGAATGATACCACGTTCTTCAGTTTCATCATTATATGAATGAAACTCATAGTTTGTCAGCCCGTGTTTAGTAACAAACTGAGTTACCCTTTCCCGGATAGTACGGCTGGACGAGAAAGAGAAAATGGTGTTTACATACAACAAATATAAGTGTGCGCCAAAGATAGTCTGGAATTGTTTCAGTTGTTCAGTCACTACTGTCTGATCACCATCAAAGTTAGTGGCAAATACAATCTTTTTCATATCGAACACCTCTGGCAGATTACGTACGCTCAGTACCGGGCATCCTACCTGACGTACTACCTTTTCTGTATTCGAACCAATCAATGCACCCGAGAATCCGCTGGCACCGTTTGTTCCCATTACTACCAGATCAATACCTTGTCCTGTTACATATTCCCGTACTAACCGAAACATCTGTCCAATCTCAACCATGTGAAAAACGGTAACTTCATCATCAATGGTATCAATCAATTCCAGCATTCGTTTTTTGTTTACCTCCAACAGTTTCAACATAAATAGTTTATCCATTGCAGAAGAATCTGCTTCTACATCCCCCAAAGCACTGAACCCTACATTGCCGACATATTCTTCAATGTGCAGCAAATGAATCTCTGCACCGCATTTTTTAGCAATCTGAATAGCCACTTTCAGTGCATTATTGGCCTGTTCAGAAAAGTCTGTAGGAATTAATATTTTTTTCATTGGAAAAAATTGAGAGAGATTAATAAACGATTAAATTATTTTAAGAAAAAATATGTTACAGGAAAAAGCACTTTTATTACATTCGCTTACCAGAATGTCTCTGAAAGGTAGAAAAATCACTATCGAAACCAAAATCTGTCAGAAGGTTTCAGAATTATTGAAGTAATATAATTTCTAAATTTATTTTTTTCTGAAATCATATGACACCTTAACACCTGTTTTTTCTCATTTTAAAAGTTAATTTTTATTCTACCTTTTCATTCAGTTTATTTTTATCCAATCTTACAACAATGAATGATTTTGTAACACAAATCACCAGCATTTTTCCCGAAGAAGACCAAATCCCTGAAGAATTCCGATTGAAAAGCCTCGTAAACCAGAAAGAGTACCTGGTTAATGGGGAATTACGTCGTTGGGATGGCCCTACCAGTGAGGTATACTCTCCTGTTTGTATTCGTTCAGCAGAGGGTTTAAAACGTACACTGATAGGCAGTTATCCAATTGCTACTGAAAAAGAAGCACTGGAGGCTCTGGAAGCAGCCGAACAAGCCTTTAACCATGGTCGGGGTGAATGGCCTACCATGTCAGTAGCTGAACGCATTGCCTGTATGGAAAAGTTTACAGCCCGTATGATTGAGAAAAAACAGGAGGTTGTAAGCTTACTGATGTGGGAAATCGGAAAATCTCAGGCTGATTCTATCAAGGAATTTGACCGGACAGTGGAATATATCTACGATACCATTGACTGCCTCAAAGATATTGACAGAGCCTCTTCCCGTTTTAAAATCGAACAAGGCATTATCGGTCAGATTCGTCGCTCTCCATTGGGAGTAGTTCTATGTATGGGGCCATTCAATTATCCATTGAATGAAACCTATACCACACTGATTCCTGCTATTCTGATGGGTAATACTATCCTATTCAAACCCCCAAAGCATGGTTCATTGTTGCACTATCCAATGCTGGAAGCTTTCCGCGACTGCTTCCCGAAAGGTGTGGTAAATACCATCTATGGCCGTGGTAGCAGTGTAGTACCTGCTCTAATGGAATCAGGAAGAATCAATGTGTTAACACTGATTGGTTCCAGCCGTGTAGCCAATGACCTCAAAAAAATGCACCCAAAGGTAAACCGGTTACGGGCAGTGTTAGGTTTGGATGCTAAAAATGCAGCGATTGTTCTAAAAAATGCAGACCTGGATCTGACAGTGAAAGAATGTATTCTGGGCACTTTGTCTTTTAATGGACAACGTTGTACAGCGATTAAGATGATTTTTGTTCACCGTTCTATTGCGCCTGTATTTCTGGAACGTCTGTCCGATGCGATCAGCAAAATGAAATATGGTATGCCTTGGGAAAAAGGAGTCAACCTTACGCCTTTGCCAGAGCCAAACAAACCAGCCTATCTGACTGAATGTATTGAAGATGCCAAAGCGCATGGAGCATCGGTAGTCAACGAACACGGAGGGGCACAGGCAGGTTCATTCTTCTATCCAGCAGTAGTGTACCCTGTAAATAGAAATATGAAACTGTATCGGGAAGAACAGTTTGGACCTATTATTCCGGTTATACCATTCGATGATATTGAAGAGCCTATCGACTATATTATTGAGTCAGATCATGGTCAGCAGGTAAGTATCTTTGGAACCAACACCGATCAGATTGCCAATCTGATTGACCCATTGGTTAACCAGGTCTCTCGGGTTAATATCAATGCCCAGTGTCAGCGTGGACCGGATGTATTTCCATTCACAGGCCGCAAAGATTCGGCAGAGGGCACTTTATCTGTCGAAGATGCCTTGCGTTCATTCTCAATCCGAACATTGGTGGCAACCAAAGAAACTACCGAAAACAAAGCTATTCTGAATGACATCATAGAAAGCAATAAATCGAAGTTTCTGTCAACCAAGTATATTTTCTAAAAACGAAGGGGCGAAGTTACTTTCGCCCCCTTTTTTAATCCTATCATCAATTCCTCAGTATCATTCTGCATGGAATCTGAGTAATCTTTGAATCTGACCATTACTTATCCAAAGTTTGTCGTAGACTTTCGACAAATTCTTCTGTTACATCAAAATAAGAAGCCAGTTGCTGAGTAGTCAGCATACCATCTTTTAGAAATTTGAGAATAGTAACCGTCTTCTCTTCCAGTTTTCCCTCCAGACGGCCTTCTAGACGGCCTTCTAGACGGCCTTCCAAACGACCTCTTTCTTCGCCTTTTTGTTCACCTCTTTTGAAGAGAATATCATCTTCTTCTTTGATATATTGGGATATAGATTCTATCATGATTTCTACAAAGGGTGTTAGTTTACGCAAGTTAGCCAATACTCTTAATTGTTGCAAGTGTTTATCCCGTTCTACTTTACTAGTTGAAGTCTCGTTTAATCGTTGTACAATCAAACTAGCCGCAGTTTCAGGAGTAGTATTGCCAAAATTCCCTAATACAGCAAAGACCACTTCATCACCTTTATCTGAGGAGAGAAAGAGCTCATAGTCAATGGTAGAAAATTGGACCAGATAAAATGAAAATGTAAGATTTTCCTGTTCAATATGCGTTTCCATAGTTGGTTTCTGTTCGGAGAGAAAAACCACATATTGTTTAACTGGCAGCTTGTATTTTCGGGACAGAATACCCATATACTCCAGCATCCGATACACCATATCCGGTTCGTCTGCAAGCTGAAACTCGATCTGTAATAAAAAGATTTCCCCTTGTTTATCTGTAACTTTCATTAGTTGGTCAGGCTTTCGCTCAAGTGTACGTTGCAATTCCTGTGACATCATCTCATAGGAAGCTACCTGAATCTGAAATACTTTCTCAATCAGGGCCAGAGTAACAGACTCCAGATTTTCTTTGAATATCTTATCATATTGATTGCCTTCTTTTTTGGTGCTCATATAAGTATAAAAAGTGAAATAGACAGCATTTGCAAACTTTCAGGATTTGATAATCAAAATTATCCAAAGGTTCACTGATAGAATCAACTAGCATGATGCTGGAATAAGAATGTGTTTATCGCCTGAAAATATCAATTTTTTGCAACTAATTTGAATTAGCTTTGTGCCAGCATTAAATTACATTCTGTTCATAAATGAAAATTGCATTTATTACTTACGAAGGTTCAGTTAAATATACTGCTGCGAATGGCTTTGATGAGATTCAGGATTTGCTACCATTTCTGCAGAGCAAAGGTCTTGACATTAAGTATGAAATATGGGACAATCCTGAGGTAGACTGGACAGTATATGATGTTGCATTGCTTCGAATGCCATGGGATTATCATCAGAAGTTTGACGAATTCAAATCCTGGCTTGACAGAATAGAAAGCCTGGGAATAAAGCTGCTCAATGATTATCAGATTGTACGATGGAACATAGACAAACATTATCTCCAGCAGATAGCAGATGCTGGCTATAATATCATCTCTTCTGTGTTTTTGGAAAAGGATTGGAATGGCGAACTTTCCTCATTATTTGATATGTTAAACTCCGGGCAGATTATTGTTAAGCCTTGTGTCAGTGGAGGGTCACGAAACACAATAAAACTGCAAAAAGAATCCGCACAGGAAGATGCAACAACAATTAGAGAACTCCTTGCTAATGGGGCTTACCTGGCTCAGCCATTTATGAAAGAGATCAATGAGGGAGAATGGTCATTTACATTCTTCAATGGATCTTATAGTCACACCATACTCAAAAAGCCCAAAGCTGGAGATTTCAGAGTACAACAATTCTTTGGTGGAACCATTGAACGAATTGACCCGGAGCAAGCATACATTGATAAAGCTGCCTCTTACCTATCAGCCTTTGCCCCAAAAACACTTTATGCCCGAGTCGATGGATTAATGGTTGACGGACAATTTATGCTAATGGAGTTAGAGCTAGTCGAACCTTTCTTATATCTGGCCTATCATCCCGACGCCCCAGGAAATTTTTATCAAGCCCTCAAAACCCAAATTGATCAATTAGAAAGAGAGCAAAGATAACTTCAATTGTGTGTGGGAATGTAGGTGCGTTGGCCTTCTTTCTGATGCGAGGTTAGCCTCTTATCCTTATCATGTCTCATAAATTTTTCATTTTTGAGAGTTTTAGGGAAAATTCTCTTTTCTCCTAAAACCCTCCTCGCTGTCCTTCTGAAAGAAACTTGTGACAAATAGTGTCATGCTTACTTTCTGAGAGAAAAAATTATTCTCCAGTCGGAAACGTCGCTCTATTTGTCACAAGTTTCTTTCAGAAGGACAAAAAGGGGTTTCTTCTTCTATGAAGATGTTCTTACTTTATTTACAGAAGTCATTTCTAGAAAAGATATGGGATAGAATAAGGGTTAGCCTTTGGCCTGTGGCGGAAGGATCGGAAAAAAGTGCTCTTTTTGGGTTATCACCCATGGTGTGACAAAAGAAAAGCAGAAGCTTAGGAAGAGTGATCTTTGGAAAAATAAACTCTATAGACAAGCAAAAAATGAAGAAGCTACAAGCAGAAAAATAAATCAAAATGTGAGAAAATAGAGCTATTTCAAAATTACAGAACCTCCACTTTAAAAAGCGTAGGTTCTGTAATCTCTTTCCGCTATTGTACCAGCAATCGCTTCACTGTTTCAGAAACCACTTTACCATCAGCCTGACCAGCCAATTCCTTGGTAGCTACTCCCATTACCTTGCCCATATCGGCAGGTCCTTTGGCCCCCACACGAGTCAGGATATCTTTTACCTTAGCTTCCAGTTCTTCTGCAGATAACTGTTTTGGCAAATATCTTTCGATAATAGCCAGTTCGGCTAATTCTTTACTGGATAGATCCTCACGTCCCTGTGTTTTGAAAATATCGGCAGACTCCCGGCGTTGTTTAGCAGCCTTTGTCAATAACTTTAATTCTTCTTCTGCTTTAAGATCTCCTCCAACAGTGCCTTCTTTGGTCTCTTCCAGTAAGATCAGGGATTTAATAGAACGTAATGCTGTAAGCGCATCTTTATCTTTGGCAAGCATAGCCTGCTTTATATCATTATCAATCTGTGATTTGAGAGACATAAACTTAGCTGTAAGTTAATAAACATTATTTTTCTGCAAGTATAGCAGTTTGACAGTAAAATATCTATCACCAGACAGTATCTTTTCAGTACTGATGATCTTCTGCATTTAGCCAAAAAGCAATTAAACTATTGCATTCAAACCTTCCACATCCAAAATATACTTAATTCCTATCCAATTGCTTACCTATTCCATCTTTAAATAACTAATTAACAACATAGTATACCTGAAGCAGAATATACAATTTTATGTCTATAGTTACGATGTCAGTTTCTGAAAAATAAAAACCTGTAATTGGGTTACTTTTTTAGAAGATTTACATCAAAAATTAAAAACCTTCACCACATTCAATTTCTATTGAATCTACACTCTCCACAATTGAATCTACACACTCTATTTTTAACTAAATCAATTATTTCATGAACCTTTTACTAGCTTTCTGGTGGGTGCTTATACCTATCGTTTTGCTGATCTTTTACCGTTTTTTCTTCAGAATTTTCGGTGTTGTTATTGTTCCTGAAGACCGTATTGGTCTTGTTACCAAAAAATTTGTATTGACAGGCGAGAATCGAGCCTTACCCGATGGACGTATCATTGCAGTAAACGGCGAAGCTGGCTTTCAGGCTCAAACCCTGGCACCAGGTTTACACTTATGGAAATGGATATGGCAATATGAAGTAAAGTTACAACCACTCACAGTTATTCCTCCCGGAAAGATTGGTCTGCTTATCGCCAAAGATGGAAACGAGCTTCCGACAGGTGCTATTCTGGCACGCCGTGTAGACTGTGATTCTTTTCAGGATGCAGAAAAATTTATCCGCAATCATGGTCAAAAAGGTCGACAGACAGCTTATATTACAGCAGGTTCGTATAGAATCAATGCATTTTTGTTTGAAGTGGAACTGGCAGACATCACCCACATTAATGAAAACAAGGTAGGTATTGTGACTACTCAGGATGGTATGCCACTGAGAGACGGGCAAATTGCAGGATCAAATGTACACGGCCACAACAACTTTCAGGATGCAGATGCCTTTTTGCAAAATGGGGGTAATCGCGGTTTGCAGCCTCAGGTAATTCTGGCAGGTTCCTATAACCTGAACCCCTGGTTTGTCCAAATAGAAGAAACCTTTATGACCGAAATTCCTATCGGTAACGTGGGTGTTGTTATCTCTTATTATGGTGAAGATGGCGCTGACCTTAGTGGAGCAGAATTCAAACATGGTAATATTGTAGGCAAAGGCTTTAAAGGTGTTTGGGCTGAGCCACTTGGACCCGGTAAGTACCCTATCAACAAATACACCATGCGTGTTGAACTAGTACCTACTACTAACCTGGTATTGAACTGGGCGTCAGCACGTAGTGAGTCACACCAATTGGATAAAAACCTGAGTACCATCACTGTTCGTAGTAAAGACGGTTTCCCATTCAACTTGGACGTTTCTCAGATCATTCATATTCCTACCAATGAAGCACCTAAGGTAATTGCCCGTTTCGGAAACATGAATAACCTGGTAAGCCAGGTGCTGGAACCAACCATTGGTAACTACTTCCGTAACTCGGCTCAGGATGCTGATGTAATCAACTTCTTAACTTCACGGAAAGAACGGCAGGATTCAGCCAAACAACACATTGGAAAGGTATTAGCTGAATACAACGTGTTTGGAGTCGACACCCTGATTGGTGACATTGTGCCACCTGATTCCCTGATGAAAACCTTGACAGACAGAAAGCTGGCAGAAGAACAAAAGATGACCTTTGAAACTCAGCGACTGGCTCAGGAAACTCGTCAGAAGCTGGAAAAAGAAACCTCTATTGCGGATATGCAACGTGAAATTGTAAAAGCCGACCAGGGTGTATTGATTGCCCAACGTATTGCAGATGCATCTGTAAAGAAAGCCGAAGGGGAAGCTACCAGTGTTAAAATACAGGCAGGTGCGGAAGCCGAACGACTAAAAACCATTGCCAATGCAGATGCTCAAAAGACCAAAGTACTGGCGGAAGCAGAGGCAGAAAAAGTGAAGATGCTGGCTAATGCAGAAGCAGAAAAGATCAGTGTAACAGGTGATGCAGAAGCAGCCAAGATCCTGGCTATTGGTAAATCATCTGCGGAAGCGTATAAACTGGCCGTTGAAGCGATGGGTGGTGACAATTTCACCAAACTGAAGGTAACCGAAGCCATAGGCAGAGACCGAATCAAGATCATTCCAGATGTACTGATCAATGGAGGTGCAGAAGGTTCGGGTGGTGGGCCAATCAGTGGTTTGCTGGGTTTACAACTACTGGAACAAGTTCAGAAACAACAGAACGGTAATGGCAACCATCACAATGGCAGTCAAAAACCAGAAGATCCAACAACTCAGATCTAATTCTATCAACTAGATTAGTAGATTATAAAAATCCGAAGTCACCAAAGGCTTCGGATTTTTTGTTGATAATAATACAATGCTACAACCTCTGTTTTCTATTCGCAGAAATCACCCCTCAAACATTCTCAGACAGATCAGATAGATCTAAAAAACATTTTATGGAGAGGTAGAGCACAAAAAACGCACTAATAGACTGAAAATCAACAAATTACTTAAATAACCAAATCATAGACAGGACATCATACCCATAATAGAAATACTGACTAAAAAATCAAGCTACCATAACTAACCCTTAATCAAATACATATAAAAAATTTACAATTTATCGTTTCATAAAATGTTTTTTAGATCTGTCTGATCTGTCCGAACTGTCCGAGAATTGATGACAATTGATAGACCATTTGTATTGATAAGATTCATTTGCAGAACCTCAAGATGAATCAACAAAGCTTACAGTTCTGCAACCTGGAACCAATATTCTAAAAATGTGCGGATCTTGTGTACTGTAAGGTCATAAGTGCCTGGCTTGAGAATAAATGAATTGGCTCCTAACTGATAGCATTCATCTATGTGTGGATCTGAGGCACTTTCACCCAGCACAATCACAGGGATGGATCGGTACGCTGGGTTTGACTTCAGCTTTTTCAATATTTCTAATCCATTCTGTGGTTTTGAATTGTAATCAAGCATAATCAATGCAGGCTGCTCACCAGATTCCAATGCAGAAAACAACTCGTTACTATAAGTCAGGTAGAGAAACTGTATGTCAACCTCCAGTTGTGAAGCAATAGAATCTGTAATCATCCGGTCATCCGGATCATCTTCCAGCATTAGTATATAGGGCTTCTTTAGTCTCATGGTATCAGGGGTTTGTTCTGTCAAACTATCTATTTCTGAAATGCATACCTCCAGGCAGCAAATATATTTCTACAAATGAATACCCCAAAGATAAGTCATTCGTTTCTCAGAGTACAGACTCTCCTGATAAATTACACAAAAACGGTAAACAATTTGCAATTTCTCACGTACTTAGTATATTGGTTAGCAAACAATTGTCTTATGACCATTACCAATAAACCCAAATCATTCTGGCTAACGGTGCTCTTTCTGGCATGGATGATACCCGCTATGAGTCAGCATGTCCCCGTAATTCAGTTTGATCAGTTAAACAAACGAATACATCAGAACAATGACACCCTCTATGTAGTTAATTTCTGGGCTACCTGGTGTGGCCCTTGTGTGACTGAGTTGCCCCTATTAGAATCTGTGCATAAAAAGTTTGCCAATCAGAAAGTGAAAGTTTTGCTGGTGAGCCTTGACTTCAAAAGAGACCTCCAGACCAAAGTAATCCCTTTTGTCCAAAAACGAAAGTTACAATCTTCTGTCTATCTGTTAAACGAAACAGACTACAATACCTGGATTGATAAAATCTCTCCGGAATGGTCTGGTTCTATCCCAGCTACATTATTTATCAAGACATCCCGAAATGTCCGGAAGTTCATGGAAAAAGAAGTGAAAGCCGGAGAACTTGAAACCATTATTCAATCATTTCATCTATAACACACTAACTAACAACTTTGTATGAAAACAATTTTCAAAACTCAGTTAGCCTTACTGCTACTCCTGGCAGTAGGCCTTGTCAGTGCTCGCTTTGCTCCTGCTGGCTATAAAGTAGGTGACACAGTACAAGATTTTTCGCTAAAGAATGTAGATGGCAAAATGATCTCTCTGGCAAGCAATTCTCAGGTTAAGGGTTATATCATCACTTTTACCTGCAATACCTGTCCGGTAGCCAAGCTATATGAAGAACGGATTATTGCACTGAATCAGAAATATGCGTCCAAAGGCTATCCTGTACTGGCTATCCAACCCAACGATCAAGGCATCTCTCCCGGAGATTCTTATGATCTAATGCAGAAACGCGCTAAAGACAAGAAATATGCATTCCCTTACCTGGTTGATGAAACACAGGCTATAGCCCAAACCTTTGGTGCTACCAATACCCCACATGTTTTTGTGGTAAAAAAAGAAGGCGATAAATTTAAAGTGGCCTATATCGGAGCTATTGACAATAACTCCCAGGATGCCTCACAAGCCACCAAGAAATATGTAGAAGAAGCAGTGGATGAATTGCTTCAAGGCAAAGCTGTTACTACTCCATCTGCCAAAGCCATCGGATGTAGCATAAAATGGAAAAAAGCCTAAAGGTATTTGCTTTTTTATTTTTCAAAACCCAGTCAGTAGAAGGCTGGGTTTTATTGTTTTTTTATTTTCACCAATTCCCCTCTTTTGGTAAACTAACTCTATTTTTTGCCTCAATATTACCTCCTTATATTTTCTACCATCTTACTCTTTATTTTATCTCACACTTTAGTTACTTGTAAGCACAAGGATATTGACTATACCTCGGTTAAAATTTTAGGCACGTAACGACATCTATACAATGTATTCTATTAAACCCTATTATACGGAAGATCGGGATAAGTTACTTCATGAATATGACAAAGGACTTATTACCAAAGCTTCTTCTCAGGACCTGGAGAGTATCTATCCGGAAATTACTCATTTTACCAAGCTGGCTATTTCTGGTTACACAGGCAAGCAGATGCCTCCTATTGGTCAACTGGTCAATCTGGAAGAACTGGAAATTAATCGTGCGGAGCAATTACTTACATTACCAGAGGATATTGGACAGTTAAAAAATCTCAAAAAACTTCAGATCGAATCCAGAGCTGTCTGTATACTTCCGTTATCTTTTGGCAACCTCTCCAATCTCGAAGAACTTACCCTTAGGAGTTTCAAGGATGACGGACATTTGTCGGAAATACTCCCAAGGCTCACTTCATTGAGAAAACTGTGGATTATATCCTTTCAAGCTACTTCGCTGCCGTCACTGGTATCTGATCTTTCCTCTCTGCAAGAACTTAAAATCGGTGGATGTGACGAACTTCAGGATCTGTTGATTCTGAAAAGTTTACCCAAGCTTACAAAACTCTCTTTGTACGAAAATCCGAAACTTCCTTCTTTTCCGGCCCAGCTTTCATTTTCAAAAAAATTACAGGAATTAGAGATAAATAATCGCCTACCTATTCAATCAATCCCTGACGTAATAGGTGAACTCACCGAACTTGAGAGTATAGAAGTACGTTCCGGTTCGTGGGCTAGTGAGGAATCTGATCCTTTTGGTATATCCCCTGCTATTGGCAAGCTACAGAAGTTAAGAAAACTGAAGCTGAAGCCTGGAACGAAAGAAGTCCTGCCCTTTCCGGAATCAATAGGAAACTTAGCCAATCTGGAAGAACTGAAACTAGATTGGTATCCAATTGAAACGCTACCTTCTTCTATAGGTAATCTCAAAAAGCTGAAAACTCTCTATATTAACCTTGGTGATTTGACCGAACTACCTTCTGAAATAGGCGGACTCGACTCCCTGGAATTACTTTATATACACGGTTTCAGTACCGATAAGAATAAACTTACCACTTTACCATCGGAAATAGGAAAACTTAAACACCTGAAAACAATTGATATAAATGAAACACTTATTGACCTTCCTGATACAATAGGTGACTGTGAAAACCTTGAAATGCTAAAAGTGATAACCCCAAAATCACTTCAACGTATTCCAGAAAGTATTGGTAGACTAAGTAAACTACAGTCTCTGACTCTTAGCGGTATATTTTCTCAACTTCCGGAAAGCATCGGCAATCTGCAAAATCTGACAAATTTAGAACTACCCGATAGTCCACAACTTGTAAGTCTGCCCTCTACTATTAGCCAGTGTACCCAATTAGGCTCAATAGAAATTTCAAGAACTGGCATTCAACGTTTATCAATCGACTTGTACAAACTTACCCGATTATGGAAAGTAAGCACACATGCCACAGATACACAATTTGCACCCAGACAACTGGAGCCTGAGATTTTTAACTGGTTTTATCCATTTAGACATCTGGCAGAAAACCAGCATTCGGATATGGACGAGGAAAAGCGCAAAATTTACCTGCATGTGTATCTAAATAACTTCCATCAGGAACGGCTGGAAAATCGGCCTCAACAGGTATTTTTTGAAGGTTTTTCGATCAATTATGCCCCTATGCATCAGGCACTAATTGAAAACATATTTGTGTTTAATGAAAAGTACCAGTCTCTGTCAGACAAACCATTAAAACCAGGAGATATAGTAGCCATTCTGGGCAATACTTCTTATAAAAAGACAGATATCAAAAACAAACTGACTGCAGCCAATATTGGGTACAGCAGTTCATTAACTGATAAAGTCACTCATATACTGGTCGGAAGCTCGCCTAAGTTTCCGGAGAATGGAAATACCCAAAAGAATTATTTTCTATTTAGCGAAAAAGAACTGACTGACTTTCTGAATCAGGTTGAACAACCGTATCTCTTATCCGAAGAAGGGCGGGCAGATAATTCAACCGAATCTGTACTGAAGCTTTTGCGTAGTCCGGAGTCGCTCAATGAAGCACTAGGAGTACAATTACTTGAATCGACAGGTGTACCAGCTGAACTGATTATAGATCTACTGGTCATTGCCAAAACCTCAGATAATCCAGATACTCGCGCCAAAGCTAGACAGCTTATCAAGAAAAATACAACAGATGGAGTAATTCTTCAGGCACTTGCTCACAAGGCAAAGATAATTGATGATACATCCAGGTATAGTTACAATCGTTTTCAGATCTACAAATACCAACAAGAATTTCCAGGTCTGGATACAGCGTCTATGGCCTTTCTGGTTTGGCTCAAAAAGGAAAAGGTGATAAAAAACTGTTTTGCAGGCGACTACTTTATGGAACACTCAGATGCGAATGATCCCCGTCGCCAGCTCTATATTGAACAAACCACTCCTGAATGGCTTGCAAAAACGAATGAACTAGAGCTAAAAGCTGCTCTCACAACTGAGGAAGCCAATACTTTACTCCAGCAGGTACAACCGACCATCCGGAAAATCACATTTAAAGGCAATCACCTGACTTCATTTCCTGAAGAGATGCTTCATATAACATCCCTGACAAACCTGACTATCTACCATAGTAAGATACTTGAAATTCCAGAATCCATTGCCCAATTGAAAAATCTGAAACATTTGGTAATTTTTCAATATAATTTACACAAGCTTCCATTAAGCCTCTCAACCCTCCCATTGGAATCTCTGGAATTAAAAACAAATAGGGTTGAAAATCTTGATATCCTAAAAGAACGAATGCCATCCTGTCAATTTCGTTAAGAAAGAGAAGAAGCCAGACAAACGTAGAAACAACATGTCTGGCTTCTGTCAGAAATATATTTGCTCAAACTGATTTTTGTTGGTTTAAACAGATAACTTATTCTGTTCTATAAATACCTATAGGATAATCAGATACAATGAAAGCAGATATCAACATTGATTCTTGAGATTTAAAACTCCCAAAAAAATTTATGGAAAATTTTATAACTCTGAATCGTATATATCTAACACAACGTCTATCTGATCAGATTATTCTTTTGCATCAATGAAACCATTCCTATCAGTAAGTATAATTCTACTAATATTCTCATCTTGTACTTCCTCCAATAGTCTGGATAAAATCATTGCAGAAACAGACTCTTCTCGCAAAAGTCTACATTTTATGTCTGTGGATGAATTGAATCTGGACTCTACCGTTAGAAAATCCAAGGATTCATTTGAGGCGCAGCTACTCGTCAATGAATTCTGGCAACACTCTAATAAAAAAAACTCATATTCTTACCTGATATGTTATTATTCATATCATTTACCTAGAAATGGCGTTACTAGACGAAAGGTTCTCTTTTTTAAAGAAATCCCTCAAAAATTAATTTTAGCCCAAGAAGAAGATATTTATTCCAAAAATGTGAATGAATTAGTGGATGTAAAACTGGTGCTTATCAATAATTATATAGATCCATTATTTTATGTTAGAACAGATTCTCTACCTACTGAAAAATTAAAGCAGATCAATCGAGAACGATTAGATTCATTAGAAAAAAAGTATCCTGGAATAAAAACTGATCCCTGTGGAAATACTGTTATCAGTATTCTTGAGGAAAATTACCCAGAACCTCATGGATTACTGGATACTGCGAGAGCAAAATACTGGATTGATAAGTTTACAAAACGGTAAAACTATCCCCACATTACTAAAACTTGTGAAAATATATAAAAAACTTAAAACAGAATGGAGTGAGATTAAAAAACAACTTTTACACCTTCGGGAGAAATATAGAGGAATGTTGAAGTATATTGCTTTTTATGGATTCTTGTACTTACAGGAGGCAAAGATGAAAGCTTTTACCAAATCTATAAAAAGAAGGTCATTTGATGCGTTCCACTTATTCAATTATAGAAAACATAAGCCTATATACAATCTGCTAAATACCATTATTTTTGTGTACTAACTTTTCATTTCTGATGAACCATACACAATCCAACATACTCTCTTCCAAACTACCCAATGTAGGCACCACCATCTTTACTGTTATGTCCAAACTGGCTCAGGAGCATAAGGCCATTAACCTGGGTCAAGGCTTTCCGGACTTTAACGCTTCTCAGGATATTATTCAGCTAGTAACCAAAGCAATGCAGGATGGATACAATCAATATGCTCCTATGCCGGGTACCATTGAGTTACGGGAACAAATTGCCATCAAAACAGAACGTATGTATGGGTATGCTCCTAATCCTGATACCGAAATTACAGTTACTTCCGGAGGTACAGAAGCCTTGTATGCTGCTATCAGTGCCATTGTCAGTCCGGGCGATGAAGTGATTGTATTGGAGCCTTGCTACGACAGTTATGTACCTGCTATTGAACTTAACGGAGGGATTCCGGTATTTGTGTCCTTGTCATCCGATGATTTTTCAATCAACTTTTCCCAACTGCAAAATGCCATTACCAGCCGTACCCGAGCCATTATTATCAATACACCACACAACCCAACCGGCACCACACTGACACAAAAGGATTTGCAATTCCTGGCAATTCTGTTGAGAGATAGGAACATTTATCTGATCAGTGATGAAGTATATGAGCATATTATCTTTGATGGGCAACAACATCAGAGTGTGTTACGACATGCAGAATTACGGGAACGAAGCTTTGTAATCTCTTCTTTCGGCAAGACCTATCATGTTACCGGATGGAAGTTAGGCTATTGTATAGCCCCTCGCGAACTGTCAACCGAGTTTCGGAAAGTGCACCAGTACCTGACGTTTTCGTCCTTCACCCCTCTTCAGATTGCTCTGGCCGAATACCTCAGGAATCCAGAGCCCTATGAGTCTTTGCCTCAATTCTATCAGCAGAAACGGGATTTCTTTGTGAACCTGATGCAACAAACCCGCTTCTCTTTACTGCCTAGCCGAGGCAGTTACTTTGTATTGGCATCATACGGACATATTACGGATGAGTCTGACACCGATTATGCCATTCGTCTGACCAAAGAAATTGGCGTAGCCACTATTCCTCTATCTGTTTTTTATAATAACAAAACTGATAACAAACTCTTACGCTTTTGCTACGCCAAGAAAGAAGAAACACTGGAACGGGCAGTAGAACGATTGATGAAGATATAAATTCAAAATAGAAACACCTTTATTGATAAGGCTATTATCAATAAAGGTTTATAACCAGGCAATATGCCTAGTAACAGGAAAACTGTTTAGTTTGTCAAAAATCAACTAGCTACTTGTACAAAAATCATGAGTTTTAAAATGGGATATACCGATTTTCGCAGTATAGAAGAATACGATCGAAAACTTAATATTTTTTATTTCTCACTTAACCCTCTCAAAAAAAGCAAAGGCTTAATGGGCGGCAAAAAAGAGGAGGAATATGACCGCTCCTTATTGAGTAATATTGCTGTCTACGAAATCAACACCGGCAAAACCAGGTATTTATTTGACACAGTACATGAGGAAGAAGAAATTACCCATTTCCTGTTTGAATCGTCGTATGTGGAGGAGGGAAAACGAATTGAGTTTAATTATAGTAGCAGTAAGATACAGAACAACTCATCCATAGATCAACGTGAAACTTTGGATAGACTATTGGTTTGTCAGTTTAATAAGACCAAAGAAATTAACAAATTATGGAGTTTCCGGAAAAATGGAGAGGGAAAACGCCTAATCACTGAATTCGGAAAAGATACAGAATGGAGAATTGATGTATTCAATCAAAAAATCAGGGTTATCAAGCGTAATCCTACCACAGTAGAGATACAGGATTTCGAGTGGTAAGAGGGCAGTAAGTGGCTTTTCAGAGGTATTTGGCTTTATATTGACAGCATTTTGTAGATGGTAAGCCAGCTTTTTTCTTTGATAGTAGATTTATTGCGCATAGTTAGTAGCATGAAGAAGACTTGTGCATAGTTATAAGCACAAGACAATTAGAAGAGGAGATTCAAGTCATCCGAATCAAAAAAGTTTTTGCCATCAATAAACCGCAAAACTGTCAATGCGTTTAATTCACCGCATGAGTGGTGTTTGATCAGAATTCACCGCAAAAAATATTATGCGCATAGTTCAGGTCAAAACAAAAAATTCCATAGAACTATGCGCATGAGATAAAATTCCAGACTTGTTATCTATCCCTCTGTCAGTATACTTTTATTAATAAGTCTGTAGGGTTATCTGTACATGTGGAAAGTTTTGTTTGAGCAAAACCACATCTTCCTCTAGCTTTTTAAGATACGCCACATCTGAGTAGTTACTACTATTGCCAGTAAAATGAAACAGAGTTAGCTCTTTCAGATTTTTCATTTTCTTCAGTGTTTTCTGATTTGTTGCCACCTCATTTATCACACTCTGTGCACAGATGATTTTTTCAATCTGCTTAAACTCCAGAATTTCAACAGGCAGTTTAAATTTGCCAAAGAAGCTGTCATCTGAAAACAAGACATTGAGTGTAGTACCTTCCAGTTGTGCCTGATAAGCCAGTCGGGCAGGATCGCCACCTGCTACAAAACAACGTTTAACGATATAATGAAATTGCCGGTAGAAGTTTTGATTATTGTTACCCACCTTTCGGGTCCGCTCATCCAGTGCAAACAAAGACAATCCTGCCTTGGCTGTTTCTATGGCACTAAAAAGAGGATTTTTAAACAACTCATCTACAGTCTTATAAAAACCAGCTTTCTGTTGTTTCTTAATCACCTCATAGTGCTCACGGGGAAGATATTTTTCCAGCACTTTTTTAAAATGGATACTATACCCCTTTCCTCTCAGTGCATTCAGCAACAAAACCGGATACAACAATGGCTCCGGAATCCCACCTGCCAACATGATCTGAGCAGCTAGTTTAGTATTGTCTTCATCCAGGGAGCTAATCAGCCGTAACAGGTTTTCATGAACAGAATCCTCTGATTTAACCAAATAGGGAACTTCAAGCTTCTGTAAAAAATCACGTACATGAATAGGCAACGCAATAGGCAGTTTTCGTTTACAAATCTCTTCAGTCTGCTTTTGTGTGAGCTGTTCTCCTATACACACCAGGGTAGTTTGTGGGGTAAGTCTATCGGTAGCTTGGATGTTGTTTCTTTTGAATTGCTCTATGATTTCTTCTGAAGAATATCCTTTCATTTTTCCGAGTACAGACACCTGCTGTCTGGAAAGATCTGTTCCCTTCTGGAATGGTGATGTTATCCGCTTTTCCAACAGTGGCATTGCCCTTTCATTTAGTAAGCCAAAACTGAGTGCATGTAGCAAATCCTCTGTTGACATACTATCCGCACTGGTCAGATTATTCTGGAAAAGATTCAGATACACTGCCCTTACAGACTGTGAAAGTTTTCGTTTGCTACATTCCTGAATCAACTTGAGCACAGCAGCACCACTCACCCCACCTACATTTTGAAGAGGAGAATTATACAAGGAAAGCTTTTTCAACTTTTCCATCTGCATAATTCCTTCCGGTAGCACTTTTATTTTGTTTTCACCAAGATTCAGCACTTCCAATTGTGTAAACCGGACAATACTTTCAGGCAACTCAGTCAGCGTTGTTTCTTGTATAGCCAGATAGGTCAGAACATCCGGGTTGAGGAAAGACAGGAGTTCTTCCAGTTGCGATAGCTTACCCTTTTTTAGGGAAAAGCTCTTTACTTGAGTTAGTTGTTCACTAAGCTCTACGGTTACCTCCTGAACAGATAATTTTTCCAGCATAGGTAATCCATTCAAACACACAGGAAAGGTCGGATATTCCGGACAGCCAAATTCAATTGTCAGTTCCTTTAAATTTTTAAATACACCAATCTGAGGGGCTATTCTTCTTGTCAGATATCCTACTGAACCCCTCATTAACAAAACCAGTACCTGCCAATGTTTCTGACTCATTATCTCTTGTTCCAGCAAATCCTGATCAGTTGATAGAATAGTAATATCCTGAAAATAAATGTTGTCCGGGCCAGCTAAAGCCAGCCTATACTCAATAACAAGGGAATGATAAATATATTCATGGAGTTGAATCCCAATACAATTGGGGTATGCAGCAAAAGCAGCTGCCAGCGAAGGAAATGATGCAATCATACTAAATTAGAGTGGTGAAACCAGAAGCAACTCAAGAAACTTCTGTAGTTTATATACACTTGCAAAAAACAATAAAAGTTATTTCTCTTCGTTAAAATATTTTCAAATAAAGTGACTCTTCAATTTCAATAAAATAATTTTTACCATCTTCCAGCAATACTTTCTACATGTATGTTTAGGCCATTCCCACTTTGCATTAATTTTAGCAGCTAGTAATATGACAAAAAAGTAACAAGGTATGTGGTACACCAACAAACCAGACTTTAAATAGTTTCATGAAGACAGAAATTCCTCAATAGGGAAAGAATTTTTTGGAATAGAAGCAACTATTGGTAGGAGAAATATAAATAAAAAATACGCGTAGTTTGGTATATAGATTATATACCAAACTACGCGTATTTCCTTAGTAAAGCAGAATGTTTAAACTCTGCCAAAGTTTATTTCTTAGTAGAAAACTTGTATACAGTTGTAGTTGCATACGTTTCTCCGGGACGAAGCACTGTACTTGGGAAAGAAGGCTTGTTTGGAGCATCCGGATAGTGTTCTGTTTCGAGACAGAAACCATAGCGGTGTTTGTATACTATACCATTTTTACCAGTAATGGTACCATCCAGGAAGTTACCAGTGTAGAACTGCACAGCAGGTTCGGTAGTGTATGTATCCAGTACACGTCCGCTAGTTGGTTCGTAAACAGTCGCTACATGTTTCAGAGAATCTTTGGACTCTTTCAATACCCAGCAGTGGTCGTATCCTAAACCATATTTAATCTGCACATCCGAAGAATCATTGATACGTGCTCCGATTTTGGTAGACGTATTGAAATCAAAAGGAGTTCCGGCTACAGGTTTTAACTCACCAGTAGGAATCAGGCCTTTATCTACAGGTACCAGTTTATCGGCATACAACGTTACCTCATGATCCAGAATATCACGTTTTACTCCACCTGTCAGGTTGAAGTACGTATGGTTAGTCAGGTTGACAACTGTAGGTTTATCGGTAGTAGCTTTGTAACTGATTTGAAGAGAGTTATCATTCTTTAGTTGGTAGGTTACTTCGGTAGTCAATGTACCGGGATATCCTTCTTCGCCATCTTTGCTCACATAGGTCAGTTTCAATGATGGCTCCTCTCCTTCTACTGGAGTTGCATCCCACAACACTTTATCGAATCCTACTTTACCACCATGCAATGCATTGGGGCCATTGTTAGTAGCGAGTGTGTAGGTTTTTCCATCCAACGTAAATTTACCTTTTCCGATACGGTTGCCATATCGTCCAATCAATGCACCAAAGTACGGTACACCTTTCAGATAGCCACCCAGAGAGTCACATCCCAATACTATATCTTCATATTTACCATCCTTGTCAGGAGCAGTCCAGGAAACGATAGTACCACCATAGTTGGTAATTTTCACTTCCATACCAGAAGCATTGCGGAGGGTATACAGATCGGCAGTTTTGCCATCAGGCAATGTGCCAAAAGGAGCATCTTTTTGAATTCCGGCTTTCGGGGTTTGTTCCATTACATTTACGGAGTCTTGATTTTCTGAAGTTTTGCTTTTCTGGTCACAGGATACCAGTGCCATACTACCCAGCAAGAGGGTAGCAAAAAATATCTGAGAGAACGTTTTCATGCAGGTGTAACAGGTGTAAAGGTGTATAAGTGATTAAAAATCTGTAGTGGATGTCTATCTTTCATCCACTACAGGCGTATTTTTACCATTTGCCAGCCATATCCTTCAGGAATTTCTCCAACCCAGAATCTGTCAATGGGTGTTTCATCAATGCAGTAATAGCACTCAGAGGTCCGGTCATTACGTCAGATCCCAGTTCTGCACACTTGATAATATGCATAGGGTGACGTACAGAAGCGGCCAGAATCTGAGTGGCATATCCGTAGTTATCATAAATGAGACGAATCTGTTCGATCAGTTTTAACCCATCTGTAGATACATCATCCAAACGGCCTACAAACGGAGATACATAGGTAGCTCCTGCTTTGGCTGCCAGTAAAGCTTGTCCGGCAGAGAATACCAGTGTACAATTGGTTTTGATCCCTTTTTGTGAAAAATATTTAATGGCTTTGATGCCATCTTTGATCATCGGCACTTTCACAACGATCTTTGGGTCCAGAGCTGCCAGCAATTCGCCTTCTTCCACCATTCCTTTAAACTCTGTTGAGATTACTTCCGCACTTACATCTCCATCTACAATATTGCAGATAGCCCGGTAGTGATTCAGAATATTTTCTTTTCCGGTAATACCCTCTTTGGCCATCAGAGAGGGGTTTGTGGTTACGCCATCCAACACGCCCAGATCCTGAGCTTCCTGAATCTCTTTCAGATTTGCTGTGTCAATAAAAAACTTCATTGGTAAATTGGTATTAGGGTTTTGGTAAAAAATAGAACTACATTTTATAGCGAAGTGGTTTTAGCTAACTACACTTATTATTGTATCATTAGAACAACCACTTCTTTGTATTGGACTTTAGTTGTTGGATTTGTATTGATAGTAATTACAGCTTAGCCAGTTCTTCTTTTAGATTGATAGACTTATAATTGTCTACACACTTCATCACACTACTGATAGATGAAAATTCCTCAGCTTTATGGGTTGTAGTAAGAATAATAGCCTTCATACCTGCATTTCGGGCTGTTTTAGCACCTGTAGGAGAATCTTCAAATACCAGACAATTGGCATAGGGTACCTCCAGCACGTCTGCTACTTTAAAAAATACTTCCGGGTCAGGTTTGCCATTTGTTACATCCCGGTCAACGACAACAGCTTTGAAATAATGACGTATATTCAGATTATCCAGCACATAGTCTACATTTTCAAAACGGGCAGCTGTGCCAACTCCCATCGGTATACCTGCCTGATATGCTTCTTCCAACAGTTCAGGTAATCCCTCTACCAGTTTCAACTGAGACAAAAAGATTTCCCTATAGCGGGCTTCTTTATCAGATGATATCTGATCTCGTTCTTCAAAGGTATATTTATCTCCGAATAAACGCACCAGAATATCATCGTTTTTGCCGTGGCAGTTTGCCACTACTTCATCCAGCGTGAGTTCCAATCCCACTTCTGCCAGTTTCTTTTGCCAGGCATGATGGTGGACCATCATATTGTCCACCATTGTACCGTCCATATCAAAAATAAGTCCGAATTTCTTTTCTGTCATTACCAAAATAAAGTATATATCAATATAATTAATGCGAAAATACCCGCTGCACCCAAACGAAACGAAGAAGTGGTTTTGAACCAGTCTTTATTTACCTCCAGTGCATTTTTGTTGTCTTTTCCTTTGGATTCGATCAGGCTAATGGTAACATGAACAGCTACACAGATCCAGAACACGATTCCCATCCGATTCAGGAAAGGTATTTCCGGAAACTGATATTTGAAAAAGGTTGATAGAGGAATACTTAGTACAGCGGCTACCAATGCAGCATTTGCCGTAGCCTTCCTCCAGAAGAATCCTAACAGGAAGATAGCCAAGATGCCTGGTGAAATAAAGCCTGTATATTCCTGTATGTATTCAAATCCTTGTCCAAAGTTTTTCAACAGTGGGCTAATTGCCAATGCAATAATAAACGAAACTACAATAGCTACCCTTCCCAGCCAGACAGTTTTTTTCTCATCCAGATTCGGATTGATAAACTTCTTGTGAATATCCAGCATATAAATAGTAGAAATACTATTAGCCTTGCCAGCCAAAGAAGCCACAATCGCAGCAGTCAACGCAGCAAAAGCCAAGCCTTTTAAACCTACAGGTAACAGGTTCAGCAACACTGGATAGGCATTGTCAGGCTTTACTACTCCACTTTCTGTAATACCTTTGATAATAGCAGGGTCGGCTTGTTCCTGGAACAACACGTAAGCAGCCAAACCTGGTAGCACCACGATAAAAGGCATCATCAGCTTCAGGAAAGCGGCAAATAATAATCCACTACGAGCAGTAGTCAGATCAGCACCCAATGCCCGTTGAGTAATATATTGGTTACAACCAAAATAGTTAAAGTTTACAATCCATTGTCCTCCTACAATAAACATAAGTAAGCCAGGCAATTGATTGTATGCATCTATCATTCCCCCTTTGCCGTTGTGTACCTGATATTGTCCCGGACTAAAAATCATATGCATATGGCTATCTGCTTTTTGTTTGATCAGGCTCAGTCCTTCAAAAACTCCACTTCCTGTACCAACCTTATCAGACAACAACTGCAGGGCCAGATAGGTAGTTGCTAACCCGCCTATCACCAGACAAACTACCTGAATTACATCTGTGTATCCGATTACTTTCATCCCGCCTAGTGTGATAAATACAGCAAATACGGTCAGAAAGATAGCACAAGGCATAAACCCAAATCCAGTCATTTTCTCCAGACTCAGGGCTCCGAGATAGATGATAGAAGTCAGGTTTACAAGGATATACAAGAACAACCAGAATACTGCCATGATGGTAGCCAGACGATTATCATACCGCATTTGTAGAAACTGCGGCATGGTGTATATCTTGTTTCGGATATACATAGGCAGGAAATAAATGGCAATGATGATCAGAGAAAAACCACCCACTACCTCATAGACAGAAATAGCCAACCCCAATTGAAACGCCTGTCCACTCATACCAATAAACTGCTCAGCAGAAATATTGGAAGCGATAATAGAAGCACCTATTGCCCACCAAGTAAGAGAACCTTCTGCAAGGAAGAAATCTTTGGAATCAGCTGTTTGCTTGCCTTTGTGTTTATATACCCAATAACCATAGGCAGCCACAATGATGAAATAAATAAGGAAAATAATGTAATCGGTGGTCTCTAGTCCGAGTTTCATAGAAATACAGGGTTCAAAGTGATTTAGCTAATTATTTTCTGTCAGATGTTATTTTATTTTCACAACAAATTATTTTTTTATTCCTATTTCAAACTGACCATATGTATCCACAGACAACAGAGCAAAAAAACCAAAACAGAGGGATATATGTTCAGGAACACTGACACTTCAGTTTAGAGAGCAAAAGTGTCAGTATATTTTCTATTCTAATTTTGTGGCAATGTGGTTATCTTCAACTAAAGTTATCTCAGATTTCCGCTCACCATTCTTCCACCAGCTTCTTCATTTTTTGCTTGCCCAAAAAAGAACAACAAATGAGAATTTGTTGGGCCAGGATGTGGGCCAGCCGCAAAAAAGGACAAAAAATTCCAAAACTTCGCCCCACAAGGCCAACGCTAGACCCGTGGAATTTTTATCCTCACGCACCTATACTACCTATCGCGATTGAAGTCTACTTTACTTTCTTTGTACCTTTTTGTTTATTTTTCAGAAAAAAACATGAAATAAAAACAGATCAACAACCTTGTCCATAATAGGCGTTTTTGCCATGTTTACGGAAGTAGTGCTTGTCGATCAGAGTTTGTTTGATAGTGGGTGTATTGGGGTTGATAGTAAGTGTCAGATGGGCCATCTTAGCCAGCTCTTCCAATACAGTAGCGTTATATACAGCTTTTGCAGGATCTTTTCCCCAGGTAAACGGACCATGACAGGCAACTAACACCATTTCTACTTCTTCTGGAGATAAATTTAACTCTTTGAAAATATTCAGAATCTGATTACCTGTTTCCAGTTCGTAATCTCCGGTTATCATCTCATCAGTCATTACATCTGTCACTGGTACGGCTGCCACCAGATGGTCAGCATGCGTAGTTCCCATGTTGGGGATAGGACGCATAGCCTGAGCCCAAGCCACAGCATAAGTTGAATGAGTATGACATACTCCACCAATATGTTCAAAATGTTTGTAAAGCAGTGTATGCGTTTTGGTATCTGAAGAAGGACGCATATTTCCTTCTACCAGTTGATTATCCAAATCTACAATTACAATATCGCTGGGCTTCAGATTATCATAGGGCACTCCACTGGGTTTGATACCAACTACACCTGCTTTGCGATCAATACCGCTCACATTGCCAAATGTATAGATTGCCAGCTTTTGTCTGGGAATCTCCATATTGGCCTCATATACCTGCTCTTTTAAAGATTGATAAATAGACATGTAGGCAAAAGTTAAATACAGATCAACTATAAAAATATTGTAAAAGGAAGAGACCAAAGAAAGCCTCTTCCTTTTGGAATTATTTCAGTTCCAGTACCACCACAGAAATCGGAGGCAATGTCACTTTCAGGTTATCACCTTTGATAGACGCACCTTTAAAGGCTGCAGGTTTTACTTTATCAGGACTTTCAAATGTGTTATGATCCTGCACCTTCGCAGAAGTAAGGATACGACCTGTTACACCTGATGCTTTCATCCCACGCAAGTTCAGTGATATTTCCTGCGATTTAGAAGGATCGATATTTACCAGAGAAATATGGGTCACACCATTTTTGTCTCTGGAAGCAGATACAGACAACGCAGGCAATTTTTCATTTCCGAATGTATAATCTGCTGTTTGTACATCAACAGGCAGCATGGTTGCGTCCTGGTGCACATTGTACATTTCTAATACATGATATGTAGGCGTCAGCAACATTTTTTCTTCATTGGTCAGAATGACAGCCTGAAGCACATTAATGGTTTGCGCCAGGTTTGCCATACGTACCCGATCACTGTATTTGTGGAAAATATTCAGTGTAGTACCTGCAATCATAGCGTCACGCATGGTATTCTGTTGGTATAGAAATCCAGGATTGGTTCCCGGCTCTACTTCATACCATCCCCCCCATTCATCTACTACCAAGGCTACTTTCTTTTTAGGATCATACTTATCCATGATGGTAGCGTGCTTATGAATCAGTTCATCCATAAGCAAAGCTTGTTTCATGGTTTTGAAATATAGATCTTCATCATAATTTACTGCAGGCCCTTTTTTATTCCAGTCAATAACAGAGTAATGGTGCAAAGCCAACCCATCCAGCATGTTATGTGGAATATCACGCATCAGTATTTCTGTCCAGTTGAAGTCAGCCGAGTTAGCACCAGAAGCAATCCGGAACAATTTGCTGGTATTAGACCAATCGCTCATGAATGTAGCATACTGGCGATAGATATTAGCATAATATTCAGCTTTCATATTACCACCACATCCCCAGGCTTCATTGCCCACTCCCCAGAAGTGCACATTCCAAGGTTTGTCACGACCATTCTCTTTACGTAGGTTAGCCATAGGACTTACGCCTTCATGGTTTACATACTGAACCCAGTCAGAAAGTTCTTTTACAGTTCCACTTCCTACATTACCAGCCAGATAAGGCTCTGTACCTAACTGCTCACACATATCCAGGAAATCATGTGTACCAAAGCTGTTGTCTTCTGTAACCCCACCCCACCAGGCATTCACCATAGAAGGACGCTGTTTTTTAGGTCCGATACCATCTTTCCAGTGGTATGTATCTGCAAAACAACCTCCCGGCCAACGTAGGTTTGGGATTTTCATTTTTTTCAGCGCCTCAATTACATCTGTACGGACACCGTTTTTGTTCGGGATTTTTGTATTGTTTTCGCCTACATAAAACCCGCCATAGACGCAACGTCCCAGATGCTCAGCAAAGTGACCATAAATATGTTTATTGATAGTCGTTTTGCCTAAGTCCCCATTAATGATAACCTGATTCTGAGCAAAAGTCCAGTATCCAGTTATGCTTAAAACAAGTGTTAAAAAGATTTTTTTCATAAGAGATTGATGGGTAGAATAGATTATTACGATACCGCAAAAAGGCAAAGAACAGGCAAGAAATAAGGATACTCCTTGCCTCCCATATACTCACTTACAGCTTTCCATAATATAATTCGCTCCAACGTAATTCATTCTTCAGTTGGCGCAATTCGGTGTTCTTATCAATAACCACCAGTTCTACTCCGACCATTTCAGCAAAGTCAGCAATGTATTCGGTGGTCAGGTTCTGGCTGTATACAGTATGGTGAGCTCCTCCAGCATAAATCCAGGCAGCACAACCTGTTTGCATATCGGGTTGAGGTTTCCACAATACTCGTGCAACAGGTAACTTAGGTAGTTCTTGTTGTACTTCAACAGCTTCTACTTCATTAACCAATAAACGGAAGCGATTGCCCATATCAATCAGAGAGACATTTAACGCAGGGCCACTGGCTCCATTAAATACCAGCCGCACAGGATCTTCTTTGCCACCGATACCTAGTGGGTGTACTTCACATTTTACTGTACCACTGGCAATAGAAGGACAAATTTCCAGCATGTGAGCTCCTAATACCATCTGGTTAGCAGGATCAAAGTGGTAAGTATAATCTTCCATAAAAGAGTTTCCACCTTTCAATCCACTTGCCATCACCTTCATGATATGTACCATAGCAGACGTTTTCCAGTCTCCTTCTCCTCCATATCCATATCCGGCAGCCATTAATCGCTGAGAAGCGATACCGGGCAACTGACGCATGCCATGCAGGTCTTCAAATGTATTGGTGTAAGCAGAGAAACCACCATCCTTCAAAAATGCGGTCAAGCCTAATTCAATACGTGCTGCTTCTACCAGAGATGCACGCATAGCTCCACCATTGGCCAAGGAAGCCATTAACTGATAGGTATCTTCGTATTCTTTGATCAGTGTATTAATCTCAGCATCTGTAACCTGATTGATTACTTTCACCAGATCACCTACTCCATGCGTATTTACTGAAAAGCCAAACTTCAGTTCAGCTTCTACTTTATCACCTTCTGTTACAGCTACCTGACGCATGTTATCGCCAAAGCGTACCACTTTCATGGTTTGCATTCTGTACTTTGCAGTAGCCACACGACTCCAGCTATTGATTTTCTCCAATACATCCTGCTGCTGCCAGTGACCAACTACCACCTTACGGTTCAGTCGCATACGAGACATAATGAACCCAAACTCTCTGTCACCATGGGCAGACTGATTCAGGTTCATGAAATCCATGTCAATATCACTCCATGGAATATCCCGGTTAAACTGTGTATGTAAGTGCAACAATGGCTTTTGTAAAGCTTTCAAGCCACCAATCCACATTTTAGCAGGTGAGAATGTATGCATCCAGGCAATGATGCCCACACAATTCGAAGCAACATTGGCATCCTGACATATTTTGTAGATTTCATCAGGTGTTTTTACCACAGGTTTAAAAACAACCCGAACAGGTATCTGGCTTGCTGAATTCAGAGAATCTGCAATAATTTTAGAATGCTCATCTACCTGACGAAGAGTTTCTTCTCCATACAAGTGCTGACTTCCGGTTACAAACCAGACTTCATATTGTTTTAAATCAATCATTGAAATATATGTGGTTAAATATAGGTCGGGATAATAAATATGTATTTGTATATCAGGCAGTCAATGAAGCTTCTGCTTGCTTTTTCAGATAAGAATGCTCAATAAAGTGGCCAAACTGAAGATATTTGGCATATAGTTTCTGATACACAGCAGAAACATCCGGACGAGGTTCATACACAGCATCAAAACCCGACGACATAGCCTCCTGCGCCTCTTCCATAGTTGCATAAACTCCTGCAGCTACAGCCGCACACATAGCCGCTCCCAATGCACAGGTTTGTTCGGATTTAGCAACCTTAATAGGCATATTCAGCACATCAGCCAATGTCTGCATGACAAAAGGAGACTTTTTGGCAACACCACCAATGGCAATTACCTGTTTGATAGCCACGCCTTCTTGCAGGAACCTCTCTACGATAGCTTTTGACCCAAATGCAGTAGATTCTACAAGAGATTTAAAAATACGCACGGTATCTGTACCTAGATTCAGGCCAGCCATAGCCCCTTTCAGTGTATGATTAGCATCGGGTGTACGACGTCCATTCAGCCAGTCAAGGGAAACCACATCTGTTTCTTTTACAGGTAATTTAGCAGCCTGTTCTGCCAAATAGGGAATCAATTGCTGGCTCAGTTTCTCAGCTACTTCCTCACCCAATAACTCACGAACAGGTTTTGTGATGATTCGCTGAAACCATGCATAAATATCACCAAACGCAGATTGTCCTGCTTCCATCCCAAGCATACCTGGTACCACAGATCCATCTACCTGCCCACAGATACCGCGGATTAACAAATGGCCTACTTCTTCCGAAGGAGCAGTAAGAATATCACACGTAGAAGTACCTATTACTTTACACAATGAATAAGGTTCAATACAAGCACCAACAGCGCCCATATGAGCATCAAAGGCCCCAACACCAATAATAACATCAGAAGACAATCCCAGCTTTTCGGCCCACTCAGGAGATATCTTGCCCATAGCCACATCTGAAGTATAAGATTCATCAAAAAGACGATCTCTTAGTCCTCCCAACAATGGATCTAGCTTTACCAAAAATTCATCCGATGGCAACCCTTCAAATTCGTCATTCCACATAGCTTTGTGACCCGCGGCACAACGTGAACGCTTCAACGTACGAGGATTTGTATTTCCTGTTAACACAGCAGAAATCCAGTCACAATGCTCTACCCAGGAATAAGCTTTGGAGCGAATACTTGCATCTACCCGTAATGTGCGTAGAATCTTTGCCCAGAACCATTCAGAAGAATAAATACCACCTACATATTTGGTAAAATCAGTTGCCCAGTGATAAGCCAGTTGATTTATCTCTTCCGCTTCTGCATTGGCTGTATGATCTTTCCATAGAATGAACATACCATTGGGATTTTCAGCAAACTCGGGTAATAGAGCCAACGGAGTGCCATTTTCATCTACGGCTACAGGTGTAGATCCTGTAGTATCGACAGAGATGCCTACCACGTTCTTGCGAACCTCTTCAGAAGTCTTAGCCAAAGCCCCTTTAATGGTTTCCTCTAAACCTTCGATGTAGTCCAATGGGTGCTGACGAAACTGAGAGATAGTTGGATCACAGTATGCTCCCTGTTTCCAACGTTTGTACTCATGTACTGCCGTACCAGCCACCTCTCCCGTTCCCGCATGTACAACCAGTGCCCGAACGGAATCAGTACCATAGTCCAGGCCTATAACATATACGTCTTTCATTAGTTTAAAAATGTTCAGGTGTTAAAAAAAGTATTTATTCTACTTTTGTGTTAGTATGACACAATTCTATGCAAAAGAAAAGTTTGTGTGTGCACAAACCTGATAATTAACCTTTCAAATCAGAAAAGTATCTGGCATGAAATTCCAGAACTCATGAAACTTATCCTGGTATTTCTCTCTGTTTAATTTATAGAGTGTTGCTTTTTTTGTAGCAGAATTTTCGTTTTTCTCTCCTGTATCGATCAATAAACCTGTTGACAAAAGTTTACGGCTAAAATTGCGCCGATCCAATGTCATTCCATAAATAGCTTCGTAAAGTTTTTGTAACTGAGGAATTGTAAATTTTTCTGGCATGAGTTCAAAGCCCAGAGGATGCAAAGCAGCTTTGTATCGTAAACGTTCTCGGGCAAGCTCAACCATTTTGGCATGATCAAAGATAAGTTCAGGTATATCATTTAAACTAATCCAGTATGCATTGTGTGCTTTTACTGCTTCGGGGTCATGATCATCAATATTAATCAGTGCAAAGAAACCTACCGAAACAGTCCGTTCTACAGGGTCTCTGTCTACCTTTCCAAAAGTTTGTAGTTGCTCCACATAAATATCCCGTAACCCTGTTAGTTCATATAAAATACGGGCAGCTGCTACTTCCAGATCTTCTTCTTCGTTCAAAAATCCACCCATCAGCGACCATTTTCCTTTCTCCGGCTCAAAATTTCTTTTGATGAGCAATAACTTGAGAAACTCACCATCAAAACCAAAAATGATACAATCAAGAGCTACCAGTATGCGTGTAGGGTGGTTGTATCTTGTCATAGATATCTTGTTTCAGGGTATGTGGTGTCAGGTCGGGCGGTTAATACTGAAGTGGGGAAGAGCCAAAGGCTCTACCTACTTCAGTATTATAACCCCTAAACAAATGATTCATATTTACTAAAACATGAATTGTGTTTAGTTGACACAATATTACAACATTATTTTGTTACTTTTCTAATATTAAATGACATTTTTTTTCATCGGATGTTTCTCAGCATCGGTTACTAGCTTGTACTGTATAACAACTACTACCAATAAGGATACAACTACCACATAGCCAACACATTACTATTTAACTCAATTTCACTCTTACTACAGAGAATGAATTTGGTGCCAGTGTCAGGCTTATCTGTTTTCCTTTCAATGTCACAGATTGTTCGGCAGGACTTACCAGCGTTGGGTCTTCAAATGAGTTAACACTTTCCAGATTTTCACTTTTTAGTATCCAAAGTTTTCCGGTTTTCCCTACCTTTTTAGCACTCTCAATAACCACGTTGGTTGTTTGAGATTTGTCAGAAGTGTTTACAATCTTCACAACCAATTCCTGTGTATTTTTATCCAAGACAGAAGAAGCATATAGATCATTCTGCCCAGCAACAGCTTCGTTTTTCTGTACCAATGGTACTACCTGTGTTCCTTTATGAACAGAATATAGCTTCTGTACATAATAGTTAGGTGTCCCATACGAACGTAGATTGTCAAACCAGATCAAATCAGGAGTCCACTGCCAACCTTCTGCATGGGCAAATAATGGTGCATAAGATGCCATATGTACTACATCCGCATTGCGTTCCAGACCTGTCATAAAAGCAGCTTCAGCCAAAGCACATTTCCAGTTATTTTTATTGTCAGGACTTACTGTTGCAACGCTTTGGGCAGCATATTCTCCTGCAAAAATCTTTGGCCCGTTACGGTCATAGTTATCATATCGATGAGCATTTTGTAAAAACCAATCAGGAGCACGATAGTAGTGTTCGTCAATAATATCAACGTTCATGCTACGCAGGTTTTTGTTCAGGTAGTCAAAACGTTCCCCATTCGGGTCTGTACCTGAACTATTAACCAGTTTGATAGTAGGATATTTTTCTTTGATTGCTTTGGTAAACAGAGGAAGGCGTTCCAGATACTGAGGTCCCCACTGCTCATTGCCAACACCCAGAAGCTTCAGATTAAAGGGTTTGGGATGTCCCATATCAGCTCTCAGCTTGCCCCATTTGGTATCTGTAGAACCATTGGCAAATTCTATCAGATCCAGTGCATCCTGAATGAACGGATCAATTTCACTCATAGGTACTACCTCTGCAGAGTTGAATTGACAAGCCATACCACAATTTAGAATAGGCAAAGGTTCTGCTCCAATGTCTTCGGCTAGCAGGAAATACTCATAAAAGCCTAATCCAAATGTCTGGAAATAATCAGGTGTGGGACGATGTTTAAACTCTGTATTCCAGCGATTGATAACCATCTCCCGACTCTGTACTTCTCCAACTGTCTTTTTCCATTGGTAACGAGTAGATAATTCACGCCCTTCTACAATACACCCTCCAGGGAAACGCAGGAAACCAGGTTTCATATCAGCTAGTAGCTGCACCAGATCCGCACGTAAGCCATTGGGGCGTTGCTTCCAGGTATTTTTTGGAAACAGGGAGATCATATCCAGATCCAGATTTCCAGTCCCAACAAACCATACAGCCAGCTTGGCCTTAGGCTCTGTAGCTGTAGCGGTCAGGCTCACTGATTGTTTTTTCCAGTCCTTATCCGTAGGAGTCAGGTCTGCTTTACCGATTACCTCTCCTTTTGTATTGATTAGTTCAATATGCAAAGTAAGGCTACTAGCGTCCGTTTTCCGTGTCCATACAGAAAAGTCATACGTTTCTCCTTGTTTAATACCCATTCCGCGAAACCCTTCGTTAATCAAACCATATTTGCCTTTATCAGAATTGGCAGTGACATGGATATACCGGGGATTGGTTGCCCCCTTCTCCAATCGATTCTCTACCAACGTACTGCCAAAAGCCTCTCCTTCTTTTTGTTCTTTCCACCCCATCATCGGTGCATTAAACTCAAACGAACGGTTTTTGACAAGTTCAGCATAAATCCCCCCATCAGCACCCAGGTTTATATCCTCAAAAAATATCCCCCACATGGTAGGTTGTATGGTTGCAGTAGGTTTATCAGCTTTTACAGTTAATACGGTTGGCGATTGCGCAAATAGTTGCGTTCCCGTTACAATAAGAGCCCAAACAGAGAACAGGCATTTTTTCATTTTGTGTACAATGGTTAAACTAACAATCGATATAAAAAATAAAGGAATACAAATAACAATTGATATCTACTCAGAAATAATATGATTTAATATCTCCAATCCAAAGATCTCTAAGTATACTCGTAAGATTATTTATCCGCTCACCAAATGATCAGATACCTTTCAGGATAATCTTATAGAAAGATCCTAACAGGTATCTGATTATAATGAGTATTTTATATTTACAAACTACTCATTTTATAAAGAAAATTATTTCACTCCAGTATTACTTTTCGGGTTACCACTTTATTCTCGCTTACCAGTTGAATAATATAAAGTCCTGAAGCCAGATTTAACTCTGAAAATGTAATAACACCTCCTTCTATTTTTTTACTTCTGGCAATACTTCCTTTTGAATCAATAAGGTTTAGCCGGGTATACATTCCTACCTCTTTCTCGCCCAAAACTACACTAAAACCCTTGTTTCTGGCAGTTGGATTTGGATATACAGAAATATCATCATCAGAATTCACCTCCTCAAAAGCCAGTCGTGAACTGGATGCAGTAGTAATAGTCCACTTCTGACAAGTACAGCCATTGTAATCCCATAATCCCAGTTGTGTTCCTGCTATTGTAGATGCACCAGGTACCTCTACTACTTTCTCGGAATTAACCGGATTGAAAATGTGGCTTCCATCTGCAGTCCGAAAGACTCTAAACTTTTGGCAATCATTATTCAGAGCACTATAGAGCTGAAGTTTGGTTCCGTTTGCACTTCCACAATTGATTATATCCACTACATTGCCAGTAGACATAGCTGTCTTGATCTGATAGGACCCATTTCCTGTTGTAGTAAATATCCATTTCTGACAAGTTAATGAGGAAGCTGTTCCCTGAGCTACGGCCTGCCCTATCACTCCTGTGCATCCCCAGGCATCCCAGTTCATTCCGCTATTGACGTTTTTAATGGTATAGGTTCCGGCTGCAATCCAGTCACGGGTCAGAAAAGGCCAATTGCTGCTAAAGCCCATATTGATAATATCTAGCTTAGGTGCACCATTATCATTTCCATCATAAAAATGAATGGAAACAAAGTTGGAACCTGCCTGCCGTAATAACCCAACATGTCCAGGTCCAATAAAACGGCCTGAAGAACCGAGTAATATTGAGCCTCCCCCACTTTTTAGATCTGTACCATTTTTGTCAACAAACGGTCCGGTAGGACTGGTAGATCTTCCTACAATAATATAATAGGTACTACTGGTACCATTGCAACAGGAACCTCTATTTACAAACAGGTAATAATAACTTCCTTCTTTGACCAGGCAAGCGCCTTCCCAGTCTGCTCCATTGCCACCGGCCACGCGGGTCGGGGTAGAGCCTGATTTTACCTTTCCTGTAGAAGAATCAATCTGTACTACAGCAATACCTGCCGACCAGGAACCGTAAGCCATGAATACATTACTGCCATCTACTAAAATAGAAGGGTCAATGGCATTAAAGTTCGAAGTAGTTTGTGACTGAACAACCATCCCCTGATCAGTCCATGGACCAGCCGGAGTAGAAGCGGTAGCTACCCCAATAGCAGACACAGGCGATCCAAATGTGGAACAGGAATAGTAGAGATAGTATTTACCTCCAAAGTAGGCTATATCTGGAGCCCAGTAGGTA